>NZ_CP045386.1 GCF_009363615.1 Ruegeria sp. THAF33
GATCCTTGACGGACAGCAGCGTTTGACCGCACTAAACATCGGTCTGCAGGGTTCAATGTCCATGAAAAAGCCGCGGATGCGATGGACCAGCGACAACGCGTTTCCGGCCACGACGTTGTATTTCAATCTCACTGATGCGCCAGAAGACGACGAAGAAGGCGAGACATTTCATTTCAGGTTTCATGAACGGCCGCCAGAGGGAGACGACATCTGGTTTCCGGTGCCAAAGTTGCTCAGCCTGACAAAAGGCGTTCCCATGCTGTCGTGGTTGCAGTCGCAGGGGCTGGGTGGCGAGGACCTAAACCGGGCCTTCTCCCGCCTCGATTGCCTCTACGATGTCATCAACACAGAGAAACACATTGCCTACTTCGTCGAGGAACGGCAAGATATCGACCGGGTCCTCCAGATCTTCATCCGGATGAACTCGGGCGGAATTGTCCTGTCCTATTCCGACCTGCTCCTGAGCATTGCCACGGCGCAATGGACGAATAGAGACGCGCGGAAGGAAGTCCAGTCCCTCGTCGACGACATGAACAATGTCGGCAACGGCTTTCGATTCGACAAAGATCTGGTCCTCAAGGCCGGGCTAATGCTGCTTGACGTGCAAAGCGTTGGGTTCAAAGTCGAGAACTTCAACCGCAGCAACATGGAACTGCTGGAAGCAAACTGGGATAGCGTGCGCGAAGCCCTGGTCCGTTCCGTGCAACTCGTCTCCGATTTTGGATTCGACGACACGAACCTGCGAGCAGACAGCGCTCTCCTCCCCATCGCCTACTACATACATCGCCGGGGCCTGCGGCAAACCTATCTCTACGCGCAGGCTGAACATGAAGACCGAGAGCACATCCGGCGCTGGCTAATGCGATCGTTTCTCAAGCCGTCCGGGATCTGGGGGAGCGGGCTCGACACGCTCTTGACGGCGCTGCGAACCATTGTCCGTGAGTCGGCAGCGGACGGTTTCCCTGTTGCAGCTATTGAGGCCGAGATGGCCCGGCGCGGGAAAGGACTCGCCTTCTCAGACGAGGAAGTCGAAGAGCTGTGTGCCATGCGCTACGGCGATCGCCGGCTCTTCTGCCTTCTCACCTTGCTTTACGATTTCGTCGATACCCGCAACAACTTCCACATCGATCACTTCTACCCGCGAAGCCGCTTCACAGTTGCCAGGCTGAAGGCGGAGGGTGTCCCAGATGGGGATCTCGAACGACTACGTAGCCAAGTTGATGAGGTCGCCAATCTCCAACTGCTTGAAGGCGGACCGAATATCGAAAAGGCAGCCAAGTGGCCTCATGACTGGCTGGAAACCCGGTTTGGCAGTAGTGACGAACCGGGAAATTCGAAAACGCGAAGTGCCTATCTTGACCGTCATGACCTTGTCGACGTAGCGCCCGGAATTCAGGATTTTGACAGGTTGTATGAGGTGCGTCGCGCCGCAATCCAAAAGAAGCTGGTCGCAATTCTTGCTTGAGACCGCCCTATTCTGCACTCAGCCTGAATCGACCCCAAATAGTAAATGCACTCCATGAACGATAATTCAACACAAGCCGCCAAGCTCGAAGTGTCACGCGATGATCTATACGATCAGGTCTGGTCAAAGCCGATGACACATTGGGCCTTTTGGTCACTCTGGGCGGTGCGGTCGAATAACTGTTGTCTTGTTAGTCTTCGTGGGGAATCTAATCCCAGCCGGTCAGATAACGCGCTGTGGGATCAAGCGGACATGGGCCGATACCAGCGCCTTCATTTTGTCCCACGGTACGACAGAGTTTTTTGGTGGGATTGTGGGAGAAAACTGGTGTTCTAACACTCAATAATGGAGCAAATCATGAACGCCAAAACGAAAAGCCCCGCTGGTCTGCCCTCGAAGAAACATGGCATGAAGTCCGGAAAGAACCGCGACAACAAATCTCCCAAGTCCGGGAAAGCCCCTCGGGTGCCGATGACAACGGAAGCTGTCCGGCGCATCGAACAAAGCAAGACGCCCGACAGTGGATTTGTAGACCGCGCCCGAAAAACGGTTGCCCACGGCCGCCCGAAGCAACCGGCACGTCAGCCCTGATGCTATGACTTGAGCACAGCCTTGCTGAATTGGGATCAGAGGCCAAATTCGGCAAGGCGCTTCCTATGGTTGTCCAATGCGCTATCGTAGATCAGCGGCCAATCCTGCCAAACATCGTGCAAGTCTTGAAGCATTGTCAGATTGTTGAGCTTGCAACTTGCGTATTCCCACACACGCTCAATGTAACTCATGAACCCAGCGATGTGTCCGTAGATTCGCAGCCGAAGAAGCTCATTTTCCCACGGCACATCCTCATCGTCTGACAATGCACTCTGCAATGTCCCATCTGGTCGTGAATCCTTCGCGACTTCGATCGTTCGGCAAATGTCTTCAACTGCTTTGAATGTAAGCGGCTTCTGGCCCGACAGAATCCCGTTCAACTTTCGAACATCATATTCGCTTCCATTGGCGCGGTCCGGGTGTTTTGCCAAAAGGTTGTGGATCTGGCGGGCAACGCTGGTCGGGCCTCGACTGCCCGTTCGCGGAGCACCATGGTGAACTCGCTCAAATTCAGCGACGGCGGCGATCCAGGCGGGCCCACTCGACCATCTCTGCCCGCCATTTTCAGTCGGCTGAGGTGTCGGGTTCAGAATTGGGTTGTCCTCCTCGCCAGGCGCGGCCGCTGCCGCCGAAACGAGTGCCAGTTGCCACATCATACCGGTCTGAAACGCCAATCGCCCCAATCGTTCCGCATCGAGGCTTGTTTCGCGTTCCACATACCTTTGCAGAGCTGTTCCTTCGGGCAATCCTTTCAGGCAAGTCTTTATCAGATCCTTTTCGGGGATCTTGCCTTGTTCCAAAGCGATGCCGTTCCGCTCCGGCTCAGAAAAAGCTTCGATGAACGAGGCAAATAAAGCTCGCGACGTGTTCGAGCCTGGAGCCGATGTACCAGAACGGCTGACTTCCATACCCAAAAGAAGTGAAGTTGGTCCGCCGCACCATTTTGCGAACTCGTCGAAGGACAAAGCGTACTTCTCTTGGAAGGTATTGAGAGAGGCATCAAGGTCGGCGAGGTTGAATCTTTTTGCTTCTTTTCGGTCGGCCCGATCGGCCCAATGATCCAGGAGCTGTGTAAAGAAAGCCCGCATCTTCTTACTACCAAGGGAGACTGCCTCGGTATCGGGAATACGATCTTTCATTTTGCGGAGTCGGTCGGCTTCGCGAGCTTGCGTTTCTGTAAGGCTGCTGTTGCGAGCAAGAAAAGGAACATGCTTCGGTTGAATGTTGGGCCGCGCTGCGCCGAGGTCCGCGCAGTACGCATTCATCAGGGGGCCTTTGAAAGGATAGCTGATCATCGCAGTAGTCAGTTTTTTTGGGGTCTTGTGTTGATTGGAGCTGATTGGAGGGAAGTGCTATCGAATTGTTGCAGCTACAGAGGGATCCCCTGTTAAATGCTCTTGCCAGAAGGTTTTTCGAGTGGCTTCAGAGCCGATGTTGAACCGATCCATCAGTGAGGATGACGTCCTCCATGGGGATATCCCAAGGCATCGGGAATATTGTCGGAATGCGACAGTCGGCAAACCCGACCCCTACCACTCGTGGTAAGAGATCAAACTGAGCTAGTGTACGGTCATAGTAACCACCGCCGTTGCCAAGGCGAAAGCAGGCATCGTCAACCCCCAGCAATGGCGTGACTACAACGTCCGGGATCAAATCTGGTCCGTTCGTAGGAACCGGAATATTCCATATGCCACGAACCATCTTACATCCCGGAAACCAAGGTCGGAAAACCAGCGGTGCGTTTTTTTCTAGGACCACTGGCAATAGAACAGTTGCGCCTGCGGCCTGGACGCGGGCCATCCAGTCACGTAAATCCGGTTCGCCGCGAATTGGCCAGTATACGGCAATCTTCATGCCTTTCTGTGGTGCGATAAGTGTATCAAGCGCCCTAGAAAGCGTTTGCGTCATGACGGCCCGTTCCGATGTGGATACATGCCGCCGCGCATCCAGCAATCGAACACGTTCGCCTCTCCGGAATCGAGCGACATCTCGCAGGGTATCGGGGTCAACCAGTTGCCCGTTCACCAACATGTGAGCCATGCAAGGACTTGAACCACCTCTGTCGTCTTGCGCCATGCTTCTTTCTTTGCGGGTGAAAAACCGGTGCGTGATGGATTACACAAAATCAGCAAGATGGGAATCCCTGCGATTCAGGTTTTCGGCGGAACGCTTTAAAGGTAGACAGCCGCGCGATCCTCCGCGCCGCGTCCGAGGCGCAGAAGGCCGTGGATTACATCATGGCTGGCGCCGCGCGGGCCGACCGGGTGGGAACTGAATGAAGGCAAAACATAGACCTCGAATCAGGTGAGGCGTGATGCGGCGCGGGTGCTAGGGGCTCGGCGGCAAGCCATTCGGCCCGAGCGACGTGGTCTTTTCCAGAAAGACGAAGCCGAATCTCAGAAACCCCAACGCGTATTCGTCGGCATACTGGAACGACACCTGCAACGCACGGCTCCGGTCGACGCCCTTGCCCCAGGATTGCCAATGCTTCGCCGAGGGCGTGTCGCCGGTCCGGTCGTGCTCAATCCCCTTGGCCGTGACCGTGGTCAGGCCGGACCCGTAGCCGGCGGCGAACTCAGCGAGGTTCCAAGCATTGCCAATCTCGACGAAGGGTTTCTGACCCGGAACCGCAAGACGCGCGCGGTGGTCGGAGAGGCACTTGGTCACATCGCGTCCGAAATCGACCATCAGCCGCTCGATCTCAGCTTCGCTTGTGTTGACCATCGGAACGGCGACATGGCACCCCAGTGTAACGCGCGAGAGGTCCGCGGAATGCTCGGACCAGCTGGTCTTGCAGCTGGCGTCAGAGATCGGCGGGTTTGGGATCTTTTCGGCACCGTAGCCGTCCCGCCCGCGTTCGGCCGAACCGATCCCGCCGTAGCGCGCGCCACTCTCACTCAGCCAGTAGTGACGGGTCAGGAAGGTAACGCTGCTCAGAAGCTCGCCGAACCGGCGGCATTGCAGCTTGACGGTGCGGGACGGGATGTATTCGTCGACGAACCTGTCGCGCTGTCTGGTCGTGTCGCATTCTTTCCGGATCGAACCCATGTAGGACATCTCGTCGATCTCGCGGTCGAAATATTCCGGCGTGAAGCGCCGCAGCGCGAAGTCGTAGGCCGCGACCCGCTTGGCGAGCTCGTCCGGCAGGTATCCGTCGACGGGCTCGGCAGCGCGGAACAAGGCTTTGAACCGGTCGTAGGCGGTAATCAACTTTTTGTCGTCATTGTTCTCCGTCGCGATGATCCCAGTCAGAAGCGTGCCGTAGGTCAGTTCGCAGACGGCAGCGACCTTCTCGACCACCTCGGGGCTCATGTTCTTACGAAATTGGATCAGGGTTTCTCTCGAGTTTCGGGTCAGCGCGTCTCGTAGCACCGCGTGGTCAACGAACGCGGCCGGAGCGTAGCCGTAGAAGAAGTTGTCCAGAATCTGGAGCGTGGCGAAGAGGTTGAGTCGGTCGCTTTCCCGAAAGACATACTTGAGAAGCTCCGCGCTCCGGGCATCGGCGCGCGCGCCGGCGAGCGTGTCGAGGTCATGGCAGACGCGAGCCGTCAGCATCAGCGTGGCCAGCTCGGAGTCCCCGTCCAGAAGCCCGGCAACCGTGTCGAAGGGCGCCTGCGAGTCCGCCGCTTCGAGCGCGGTGCAAAAGGCGCGTTGCTGCTGCGCCGCCGCCCCCGTCGGAAGCGCCACCAAGGCCAGCGTGATGAGGGCGTGTTTCAGAACCATAACACATCTCTAACCAGACACGGTCCGAGTGTCACGCTGATCGCCCCGCCACGCAAGCCGAGACGGTCCCGGTCCGGTGAGTCAACACGACCGCCATCGGTTGAGCGATGGGTTCTGGCACAGGGAAGGGCGGTGAACTTGTCTGGATATTTATTCGAGTGCGCTCCTCCGACCTCCCAGTCCAAGGCCTCACACACCTAAAGCGTCAAAACGGTCGTTTTTGCCCGTGACAGAAACGTATGGGTTTTGGCCGGTGCCTGGGATGCCTAGTATATTTTGTCTTCGCCCATTTCCCTTAGAACGTTTGCGAGCTCGCGAGCAAGATTATCGAACATTTCTGGTATTTGTCGGAACACAGGGGCGTGGCGGAGGTACACTTCGCGCTGATTAGGGGCATCCTTTAGAAGTTTATAGGCGGCTTCAGCTTCTTGAGCGAGGTTTGCGATCTGGGTACCAAGCTTAGGGGCAACGCTCAGTATTTTTTCAGACCGTGCTGTGCTTTGCACGATGGACAGCGTCTCGATTGTGTCTTCAAGTAAGCGACCACACAAGGACGCTGCAAAATCAACATCTCGCCTCTGGTCTTCTTCTTGAAGCAATCTATCAAGATTATAGCTGAGGTCTCCCCTCATACCAGAGGTATAGTTTACCTTTCGAAGCAAGGATTGGACTTCACGATAGTGTGCCCGATGGTCTTGTTTATCGCGGAATTCCTGAAGCTCAGATATTGAGTCAAGAGCAGCGCCGAAGATGGAAAAAATTTGCTTTCCTATGAGCAGAAATGGGTTGTCTCCCACAAAAAAACCTCCTTCGCAAAGAACATCAAAAAAACTTGTCTGACGTCAGCGCCAATGGGACAGTTTAGGTCGATTTGATAAGAGAGGGTTTCTGGCTCATCGTAACCGCCAAGGAGTGGAGATGAGAAAGAAACCCGGAACCAAGCAGAGCCACGGTGAGAAGGTCGTAAAAGACATTCGCCGTGCGACCCGCAAACAGTACTCCGCAGAAGAGAAGATCAGGATCGTGCTGGACGGCCTAAAAGGTGAGGACCGCATTGCAGAGCTGTGCCGTCGTGAGGGCATCGCGCAGAGCCTTTATTACAGCTGGTCCAAGGAATTCCTGGAAGCCGGCAAGAAACGTCTGGCAGGCGACACGGCCCGCGCGGCAACTTCCACCGAAGTGAAGGATCTGAGACGGGAAGCCCGTGATCTGAAGGAGGTGGTTGCCGAACAGGCCCTGGAATTGCGCCTGCTCAAAAAAAGCATGATTGCGGATGGGGACGACGGCGAATGAGATACCCTGCATCTGAAAAGCTGGAGATCATCCGTCTGGTCGAAGGCTCGCATCTGCCGACCAAGCGCACTTTGGAAAAGCTGGGCATCCCGAAGACCACCTTCTATCGCTGGTATGGCCTGTATCTGTCGGGTGGTCCTGAGGCGCTTGAGGATCGCAGTCCCAAGCCCTCACGGGTCTGGAACCGCATTCCGCAGCCGATGCGTGAGAAGATCAAGGACCTGGCTTTGAAGGAAAGCGATCTGTCGCCGCGTGAGTTGGCCGTGCAGTTCACCGACACAGAAAAGTACTTTGTCTCAGAGGCTTCGGTCTATCGCATCCTCAAATCCTACGACCTGATCACCAGCCCGGCCTATGTGGTTCTATCGGCGGCCGACGAGTTCCACGACAAAACCACTCGGCCAAACCAGCTTTGGCAGACCGACTTTACCTATCTGAAGGTGATCGGCTGGGGCTGGTTCTATCTCAGCACGATCCTGGACGACTACAGCCGATACATCATCGCCTGGAAACTTTGTACGACGATGAAGGCCGAGGATGTGACCGACACACTGGACCTCGCCTTGCACGCCTCAGGCTGTGATCAGGCAACGGTGCTGCACAAACCACGCCTGCTCAGCGACAACGGGTCCAGCTACATCTCTGGTGAGCTTGCCGAATGGCTGGAAGATCAGAAAATGGATCATGTTCGCGGGGCGCCATACCATCCGCAAACTCAGGGAAAGATCGAGCGCTGGCACCAGACTCTCAAGAACCACATCTTATTGGAAAACTACTATCTGCCCGGTGACCTTCAGCAGCAGATCAATGCTTTCGTCGATCACTACAATCACCGGCGCTACCACGAAAGCTTACAGAACCTCACGCCCGCTGATGTCTACTTCGGACGCGGGCAGACCATTCTAAAACAACGAGAAAGGATCAAACAAAAGACAATCGAAACCAGGCGCTTGCTTCACCGCAAATCCGCCGCATAATCAATCCAACCAGATGCGCCAGATCCTCTCTAAGCTCAGGTCGCCATCTGTCCCAAAATCCCTGACGACGGACACTGCCTTAATCTGGCCTGAGTAGTTTACTACATCTGCCGAGAGTACTGCGGAAAGTCTGCGGTCTCCATTCATGTCTATTGGTAACGCAAATTACGCTGCTTGGAAAAGGCAACATGATTTCCTGAACGTCGCGCATGTCCTAGTGAACGGTTTGGTGCAAAACTGAAAAGCTTGACTGTGAATGCCTGCTTCGGGCTGGACCTGCCAAACATGCAAGCTGCGGAGAATGGCCGCTTCGAGCCCGAAGCTGACTAGGGCAAGGTGACGGTAAGCACTCTCATCCCGGCAGCCTTTCAACAGCAGGGAGTTCATAGATGCGATCCAGAACAGCCTGCCCCGGGCGATAAATACGCATCAAGAAATTCCATCCGTCCTCGATATCCAACCTGTTTGCTTGCGCGCCGCAGGCCGCCTCCGTGCCGTAATGCACGGTGAAGGTGCCATCGTCGTTCAGGGTGACATTCCGGTCGTTGACGATATTGTTGTCGCTCTTCATGAAGCCGTCCGCCCCGTAGACGGTTATCGACCAGAATGCATCGTTCGGCGGCACATCGTAGGTCGCCCGGTAGCAGCCTTCCGCAGCGCCGGGACCGGTGTAGTTGATATAGACGGCATCTTTCTCGGGAAAGAGGCCCCATGCCCCGGCCACGGCGAGGTGACGCGTTTCCTCGTTGACTTCACCGCGTGGCCCCATCCAATCCGGCTCATATTGATCGAATTTCTGGAACTCGACCTCGTATCCAGCCCGCAATTCAAGCATGCTGTCCACGTCCCATTCTGGCTCCGGGAAGAGGTCGTGGCTGGACGCCTCGATGACGAAGGCGTTCTGCATGCGGTTGACGAGTGCTACATCATCCGGATCCGAAGGGTCCATGATCTGGATGCGCATGATCAGCGAGACGTATTTCGTATCGCTGGGGATTTCGTAAGTGCCCGGCTCGTAGAAAACCACCGGCGCATAGTGGTCGTTGTCGATGACAAGGATCGAGAAATACCGGTCGTCCGGAAACTCGGGGATCGTGATCGTTGCCCCTCCCTCGGTATCGACAACCGCCCCTGCATAAAGGGTGTCGCGGTTCATGCGCACGACAGCCTGCGCATCAAGTGGCGTCGGTTTTCGAATGTAATAGAAGCGGTTCACATCACTCCCGGCATTCGCCTGAAATTGCGCAAAAGTCATATCGACCTCAGCGCGAATGTAGGTCTCGGGCGTCACGTCGTCTTGAGCCATCGCAGCAGAGGAGAGCGCGGTCGCCATTAAAAAATACAATGTCTGCTTCACTACATCCACTCCAACTGACTTCGCGATGTACTGTATTAGATTACTGTAACGAGTTTACAAATTGCGCATCGCTTGAACAGTGCCATCTTGACGCGTGGGACAGCAATCCGAAGGCAGCTTCGTCCGCGTCTTTCCGGTTCGTAGACGACGCAGCGAACGGCGCAGTTTCTCGAACAAGCCACTCGCGATTGGAGCGGCGAATGCTACTGGTGAGCCCGAAGCTGACTAGGGCAAGGTGACGGTAAGCACTCTCATCCCGGCAGCCTTTCAACAGCAGGGAGTTCATAGATGCGATCCAGAACAGCCTGCCCCGGGCGATAAATACGCATCAAGAAATTCCATCCGTCCTCGATATCCAACCTGTTTGCTTGCGCGCCGCAGGCCGCCTCCGTGCCGTAATGCACGGTGAAGGTGCCATCGTCGTTCAGGGTGACATTCCGGTCGTTGACGATATTGTTGTCGCTCTTCATGAAGCCGTCCGCCCCGTAGACGGTTATCGACCAGAATGCATCGTTCGGCGGCACATCGTAGGTCGCCCGGTAGCAGCCTTCCGCAGCGCCGGGACCGGTGTAGTTGATATAGACGGCATCTTTCTCGGGAAAGAGGCCCCATGCCCCGGCCACGGCGAGGTGACGCGTTTCCTCGTTGACTTCACCGCGTGGCCCCATCCAATCCGGCTCATATTGATCGAATTTCTGGAACTCGACCTCGTATCCAGCCCGCAATTCAAGCATGCTGTCCACGTCCCATTCTGGCTCCGGGAAGAGGTCGTGGCTGGACGCCTCGATGACGAAGGCGTTCTGCATGCGGTTGACGAGTGCTACATCATCCGGATCCGAAGGGTCCATGATCTGGATGCGCATGATCAGCGAGACGTATTTCGTATCGCTGGGGATTTCGTAAGTGCCCGGCTCGTAGAAAACCACCGGCGCATAGTGGTCGTTGTCGATGACAAGGATCGAGAAATACCGGTCGTCCGGAAACTCGGGGATCGTGATCGTTGCCCCTCCCTCGGTATCGACAACCGCCCCTGCATAAAGGGTGTCGCGGTTCATGCGCACGACAGCCTGCGCATCAAGTGGCGTCGGTTTTCGAATGTAATAGAAGCGGTTCACATCACTCCCGGCATTCGCCTGAAATTGCGCAAAAGTCATATCGACCTCAGCGCGAATGTAGGTCTCGGGCGTCACGTCGTCTTGAGCCATCGCAGCAGAGGAGAGCGCGGTCGCCATTAAAAAATACAATGTCTGCTTCACTACATCCACTCCAACTGACTTCGCGATGTACTGTATTAGATTACTGTAACGAGTTTACAAATTGCGCATCGCTTGAACAGTGCCATCTTGACGCGTGGGACAGCAATCCGAAGGCAGCTTCGTCCGCGCTTCAGACCTCGACCATGACCCAATTGGAGCAGGTGCAGCGAACGGCGGCTATGCGGGTTGCGACCGCAGCATCAAGAGTGTCTGCTGGATGTCGGCTAAGGGCCGATCTCCCAACAAGTTGTGGAAAGAAATTACGGGAGCACCTTAGATCTCAGCGTTATCGCTCAGATTGAACCAAGTTGGCTATGCTAATTCGCTGATCATCGATTTCAGATGGCGCATGTCGGTACCGCAGCATCCTCCAAATACTTGAATCGACGGATTCTGCTGCGCAATCGCGGCAATCTGTTTACCAAGTTCAATTGGATCGCCTTCGTCCAGCTCATCCGCTTCGTCAAGTTCCGCATGCGAGCAACTCGAAGCGTTCGCCACAAGGCCTCTCAGCCGGGGGTGGTTGCCAATCGCTCCGGCGAAATGGGTAGGGTGAGCGCAGTTGACCATAAAAAACATCGCCGCCGAGTCGGTTGCCGCGTCGATTTGGTCTATGCCGTCCACAAGTTTGGTTCCGTCTGCCAGGCACCCGTCTGTCTCAACAACCAGAGACATGATGATCGGCAGATCAGCGTCTCGGGCGGCGAGGATGCAACCCGCTGCCTCGCTTGGACGGTTGAATGTATAAGCGGTGACCAGGTCGACGCTTGTGTCTTTCAGGCTTTGCATTTGAGCAGCGTGGTACTGACGTGCATCTTCGATGGGTACCGGCGGGATGTCGGCGTAAGGATCATAACGCGGACCGATACAGGCCGACACCAGTACATCATCGCGAGCGGATGCTTGGCGCACGTCTTCCATTAGACTGACCGCATCTTTGTTTACTTCGACGAGCCGCTCTGCATCGTACCCCAAGGGCTCTGCCCGGTCGGCGTTCGCCATCCATGTGGGCGCATCAAGGATGCATCCGACATTCATTTCACGGGCCAGATCGACAAGTGCCTGCATTTGACCGGCCAGTATCACCCTGGTGCCAGGTTCTTCCAGCAATGGAAACGACGCGAAACCGGGAAGCTCAACTCCATGATTGAAAATCAGGTCGGTGCCAGTGCCGGCGTAAACCAGAAAGGGCTTGTTACCTTCGAGTGGGAGCTGTCGCGCCATTCTGATCCACGCCTATTGCCGTTACCTCTGCACAAGAAACCTACTTTGTCTCGGGCCTCCTGTGAACCTTAGGACTGCGACAGGGTGTATTCCGTCACTCTGATCCCCACGCCAGGCCATACACCAGGTCATGTCTCGGTCGAAATCACCAGTGGCGACCGGCGCGCTCTGATTACAGGTGATGCAATCCATACAACCGCCCAGTGCTGGCATCCCGAGTGGCATTTTATGTTTGATTCCGATGCTGAGATGGCCGTGACATCCCGTCGGAAACTGTTGGAAAGCGCCTCGGAAACGGGATGTATTGTGCTGGGAAACCACTTCGCTTTGCCGTCTATTGGTCGGGTGAAGGCGGACAACGACGCGTTTCGCTGAGAGGACTAGCCCAGGTTGTATTTTGATGTGCGCGGGTCTGTTGTGGGATGGCGGCTGACGTGAAAGTTCGACGCGCCGCGCAGCTTACAGGCAATGATCGGCGAAACTAAATCTCGAACCCATTGGGCTATGTCACATTCCCTTGAATTCTTGTTTCACAAGCTTTCTCTCTTCACCATTTTGTGAAAGCCTGAAGCAGTTATGAGTGACAGAGTGTGCAATTTTCAGAAAACAGTGGTTCTTTCTGAACTCCAATCACCTCTCTTGGACGGAATTTGTGATCACTGCGAGGTGACAAGTTCGGAACTGGCCAAGAGTGGAGAGGTGCTGGAAATATGTGGTCAAGAGTACTGTTTCGATTATGAAACCGGTGTTTCTACCGAGACTGTAATTTTGTTATGCCCCAGCTGCCATGAGGCAAACCATCTGGACGCGCAGCGGAGGCATAACCCTTGCCACATTTCTGCAAGACGCAGTCGGGAAAACATGGATTAGTCGATTGGCTCTGAAAGAGAAGTTTTGGAATGGGTATTGTGAGAACTACCGCTGGTTCACTTTCGATGATCTGACAATCCGAGCTCGTCCCACATCCAGCTGAAATCATACTCAGCCACCGGAGAGCCGGTCTGGCGCGCGCTGCGGTTTTCGATTGTCTTCAGCCAGTCTATGACTTTCTTCCTGCCCGCCGTGCTGCGAACGGCCTGGCGCGGGGTCTTGCCATCCAGGGCAGGAATCGGCTGGTCAAGCGTATCGCGGTAATGCTGTTCGAGATATTCGTGGGCCATCTGACGGGCAAGGGCACGGGGGATGTCCTCTTCTTCTGCCACTCCGTTACTCGTGCTGTCATCCGCCATCATCTGTTCGGCGGTCTGGATTGATGTCAGCGGAGATTTCACCAGGTCGCCCAGGAGGTCCCGGACCAGGGCTTCGCCGCGTTCAGCGCGCGCTGTAGAGTTCACAGACAGCGTGAGTGTTTTGCCTTTCAGATCTAGGGACCCAAGCACGGAGGCCCCTGACATTGATTTGTCCAACACGAGGCCGGTGCCGTGCTTGGTGCCGGACGGGGTGTCGAGGTCAAGCCAGGTCCAATCCTTCTGGCCTGAGATCACGAGTTCTGCGGACTGTGTTAGCTTTTCAGATACCTGGCTTTGCGTCACTTTGCTGGCGAGGGGGAAGCGCATGTCGTGAAAGAGCAGGTTGTCGCCATCGCTGTTGCTGATTTGTGGTGGTTCCGGATCCAGTAGGTTCGGCAGATGTGCGAAGAGCCAGGCATTGGTGAAGAGGGGTGCGGAACGGTGTAGCTGATCCTGTGTCAGCCTCAGTTCAACGTCGGGGTTCAATTTCAACACGGAGCGGAGCCCGTCTTCAAAAAACGCGACGGTGTCGGGGTCGAATGGGAGCAGCGCCCCCGAGATCACGTTATAATCCCCCTGTGCGACAACCCGAGCTGCGATGCGATCCCATCGCTGCAGCATCTGCGTCGCGCTGTGTTCCCGGACGGTAACCGGCTCTGCGTCCGAAAGCATGTTGCGCAAGACCATGGATCTGCCGGGGTCTACCTCGCTCACCTCATAAAGGCTGACCGACGCGTCCCGCAATCCTTTGATATAGGCGCGGGTCTGCGCACTCTCCTTGGAACCGCTCCCTTTCAGATAAGCATCCGCAGCGTTTTCGGCGTCCGCTCCGAATGTCCTGCCCAGCAAATCTTCCAGGCCACCACCCCACAGGACCATCGGCCAATCCTCGCCCAGCAAGTCGCCCAGATCCTCGAACTCAAGATCGAAGGCCTCGAGCGCTGGCAGAAAATGCTCGTCCAACACATCAGCGAGCCGCTCATGCCAAATCTCGTCACGGGTGATAAACCCGATGAGCCCACCAAGATCGTTCCCCGTTGTCATCTTCAGCTTCTCCCTGTTTGCCGGACAGGGGCGATTTAGCGCAGATTGCAACCGCCAGCCAGCCCACACGCGTATGCAGACCTGCGTTACATGGAGGGACTTGTCATGGCGAATGCTATGTCTTTGGCTCCCGCCCAAAAAGCTCTGTGAAAAGCTTTTCGGAGCGGCGCAGGCCTTCATCGGTCAGTACCACCGATTTTGCCTTTCCAACCGGGTCCAGGATCAATCCGTTACGGTGCAGGCGATCAAGCGCTCCCCAGTCAAAGCCTTAGGGCCGTCCTGAACCCAGCGAATTCGGGGATGTTGCGAGCCGCTTCGACGACGGGTGTGAGCCCAACTAGTGGATTCGTCAGGGCGTTTCCGCCGGTATTCTATGATTGCTAAAAGATGGTGGTGCTGATCGCTGTCGTATTAGATTTTCCGCAAATATGCCCAAGAGACGTATCCCTTAAGCTTGCGCGCGCGCTCCAAAGAGACGCGGCACCAACGGGTGCCACCGGTCTGCTCACAGCCGTGAACTCGTAGTGCGGTTCCATTTGGAAGACCAACGATCACATTGAACCCTGTTCCAGGCCCACTGCGCATTTTTAGCATGTCACCGTCTTCGACGCCAAAAACCTCATATGTTCCGAGTGACGCGGCCGCCGCCGGTTTAACGTCCATGACGACCCCCAGGAACAAAGCCATTAGGGGTAAAAAGATTGCATTGCGCATCGCGATGTCCTGCTTATTGCCTCAACGACAATCGTAGCAACTCGGGTCACCAAGAGGAACAACTCCAAGACAGAAATGTAGGTGATACCAAAGCTTCAAACGCTACATTTCTTCCAAATGGTGGGGAACCCTGGCCCAGTTGGGGGCATCTTTCACAAAAACCTTGCTCGTTGGCTTGAAGTTGTTTGGCTCATCCAATGTCCCAGCCGCAATGCTCGTCAATCCGAAGGCTGTCACGCCCCACAGGCCTGATCCGCAGGTGCCACAAAAATGCTTGATGACAGGTCGACCTTCCTTTGAGGTCTTCTCAAAGGTCCGTGGTTTGCCTTTCAGCAGCTGCAGGTCTTCCGACTTTATCATGTACCCGGCATAACCGTCCGTTCCGGTCATCGATAGGCAATCACTGCAAAAACACATGAGTTGCATTACTGCGCTGCCAGTGACCTGGTATCGAACCTCACCGCAAAAACATCCGCCTTCCAAGATTTCAGCCACGTTGCCTTCATCCTTCTATTTCGTTTTGCAAGATATGAGAAAACCGTACCTACTCTGGCCAGTGGTCACAACGGTTCCAGCAGCGGAATGTGGAATGGTGCCAATATGAGCTCTTGTACCTGGATGGGTACGAGGCAAGCATCAGACAGATTGAGTTGTCGAATGTTTTCATCACGGTTCTGAATCCTTGCCAATTGACTGTTCCAGCAAAGTCATTGGACAGACGAGCTTTATTGATCGACAATCGCGTCATGGAGCTGACAGACACCACACCTGTGCACCTGATCCATGTGGACCCTGAGATCAACATGGCGCGGTTCTATGGCATCGAGTTGCAGCCGACGTTGTTTGGGGAGGTTTCAGTGCTTCGTACCTGGGGGCGTATTGGCACGAACGGGCAAGCCATGATGGTGACGTATGATGACGAAGCCCTGGCTAGTGACGCGCTCCACAATCTCGAAAAGCAAAAGCTCCGTCGAGGGTATGTTCCGGTCGGTGAGTGACTTCGGGCTGCAGTCTGTTTCTGTGGCAAATCCCGAGCCTTTCGGCTCGTGAGCAGGCTCTAGGTTTCAGCCGACGTATCGGCTTCCACCCAGAACACCCCAGCATGATCTCCCTGTCCCAGTAGCCCCTGACCCGTCTCTTGCGAGTCGGGGCAGGGGCTTTGGATCATAGTCGCTCCACGCCGTGGTGATCTGCCCGTTCGGGTTTCGATCCCTTTTGCGCTTCCGCAGGATCGAAGATCCTTTGGCTTCTTTTGTTGGTCAGGCGGGATTTGGACAAGCCAAACGCCCCCCGACGTCAGGGGGAAGGCGCGGCCTCCCCCCTCGGACAAGACAAATAGACAAGACCGTGTCCTCGCGCGTCGCGCTGCGGACCGCACCACTCTTGTCGATTTGTCCTGTCTCGCCCCTCTCCGCGTTCGCCACGGGGCAGGTTTTAGAGACGACGCCCTTTCAGGGCTCGGCTCAAAACCAGCACCAAAGGGGATCAACCCCAGAGGTCGCACCACAAAAGGAGAGACGGTTTTGGACATTGAAAAGACAAAAGACATCGACACTGACACCAGCCTGCAGGCGGCAGAGATTGCGACCCAGAATGACCTATTTCGGAAAGCGCTGATCGATCCGACTGCGGCAATCGAGATGCATTCTAAGGGAATTCAGGGTCAGGTATTTGTCACGCCCGGCGTGTCAGGTGAAGGGATGGAGTTCCAGACTGCAGCTTTGGCAGCGGTGGCGTCGGATGACCAGTTTGACGAGGGCAATGACCCCTATGGCGATCACACCTTTGGGGCGGTGACAGTCCGTGACCAGAAGCTGTTCTGGAAGATCGATCTTTACGACACGGACTACACGTATGGGTCCGACCGGCCGTTTGACACGTCAGTGACGCGCCGCGTTCTGACCATCATGTGCCCCAGCGAATACTGATCTCAATCCCAAACCGGAAAGGAGGTGAACACCATGAGCAATGAAATCTTGCAGCAACGTATCGCAGAAGCGTGGGCGCTAATCAGGAAGGGCGACAATTTCCACATCGCGCGCCGCTTCCTGATCCAACACGCAGCCATCTAAACGGCTCCGCTCTACCCCGGAAGGGGTAGGGCACCCTTAACACGATCTCAAACACTCAAACAAGGATTTGCCCCATGAGCAAAGTCGAAACATTCACCGCACCGGAAACCATCGAAACCGTATCCCTGTCCGATCTCTACCTGTCTGACATCAACCCACGACAGGAGGTTGGTGAGGAAGGTATTGCACTTCTGGCCGACAGTTTGGTTATGTGTGGCTTGATCCAGAACCTCAGCGGGTTGCGCGATACCGATGGCAAAGTCGCAATCGTTGCCGGTGGTCGCCGCCTACGGGCTCTGAACATCGCCGTGACTGAGCGCGCTGATCTGGCACAGGTTCCCGTTAAGGTCACGGACAATCCCTTCGTGGCTGAGCAATGGGCCAATGCGGAGAACACCGCCCGTGAAGAACTGGACCCTGTGGACGAGGTCCGTGCTTATGGCAAAATGGCCGAGAAATCTCTGTCTATTGCCAAGATCAGCAATGCGTTTGGCGTGACCGAATCCCATGTGCGCCGCCGCCTCGCGCTTGCCAGTCTGCCCGCCGCCGTTCTGGATGCGCTCAAAGCCGGTGAGATCAGCATGGGGCTGGCCAAAGCCATGACCGTCAGCACCGAAGAAGAGAAAATTCTGGAGGTTCTGGAACGGGCCAAAGAATGTCGGTGGTTCAGTGAGCATGATGTCAAACAGGCACTGACGTCGGAGGCTGTTAGCAGCACTAGCCGCAAGGCCGTATTTGTCGGGCAGAAGGCTTATGTTGAGGCGGGCGGCACCGTCACCGCTGATCTGTTTGCCGATGAAACCCTATTCAATGAAGGCGCGTTACTGGATCGTCTGTTTGCCGAGAAACTGGCGGTAGAAGCGGAAAAACTGCGCGACGCGGAAGGCTGGGACTGGGTGGACACCCATGAGGAAAGCTACATTCCCTATGGGTTCTCGGGTACGAAAGACATGCACCGTTTGGACATGGTGAGCCGGGACTTCACCGAAGGACAGGCCGAACGGTATGACGAACTTGCCGAACTCTATGAGGGTGAGGCTCTGGACGCGGATGGTGAAAAGGAGCTGGCCGCGCTTGAGGACTATACGGCGCCGTTCTATTCTGACGCGCAGCGCAAGCTGTCCGGCGTGTTTGTCTATGTCACCAACAATGGCGAGATCAAAACATCCCCGGCCTATGTCGCGGCGGAACATGTTCAGGCTGCCATTGAGGCTGGTGTTCTGGCCCCGGTCAAAGAACCGGAGATCAAGGAAGAACCAAAACCAGTTTATTCGCAGAAGTTCATCGACGACATGGTGGCGATCCGGCTGGCAGCGGTTCAAACGGCCCTGCTGGACAAGCCTGATTATGTGTTGAGCCTGTTTGCTTTCTTTGCCACCCCGGCCTCCGGTCTGACCAGCAATCTGTTTGGGTTTGGCTATGGTGGTGCCGAGCGGAACACACCCGAGATCGATGACCAGTTCATCCTCGACCCGCGTCTTGGCGGAGAACGGGATGAAGCGGCACAGGCAGCCTATGACCAGTTCCACGAGATTGCCGCACAAGGCAGCGTGGAAGCGTTCAAAGCGTTTCGCGATCTGGGCAAGAAGACCCGCAATGGTGAGATCACGGGTTTTCTGGCCCGGCGGTTTCTGACCCAGCGCTCGGAGTTCATGGCGGAGATCGAGGCTGAGATCGGTGCAGACATGCGCGCGATCTGGACCCCTTCGGCTGAAAACTGCTTCAAGCGTCTGAAAGGCTGGCAGCTGGATGATCTCTACAAAGACCTGCTGGACCTGCACATCGACGCCGACATGTTCAAAGCCTTCGCGAAATCCAAGAAAGGTGCGAAGAACGAGGCGCTGCACAAGCTCTTCAATGATCCAGAGCATCAAAAGGCACTGGGCGTGACCGAGGCACAGAAAGCCCGGATCGATGCATGGGTGCCGGATTGCTTCTGAAACTGGCAGGGCAGGGCGCAACGCGCCCTGCTTTTCAGCAATGATTTTTGATTTTAGTTCAATGGTATAGGTTGTTTTGACTTGAAAGGTTGTAGCCTGTAGGCTACATATAGGTATGATAGAAATTCGTAAGACGAACCTGTTCGACAAGTGGCTCACGGGTTTGAAGGACCAAAGAGCAAGAGCCAGGATTTTGGTTCGCATCACGCGATTGAGCCTGGGCAATCCCGGTGATGTGAAGCCGGTTGGTGAAGGTGTGAGTGAACTGCGTATCTCCGAAGGGAAGGGGTATCGCGTTTACTATGTGTCGCGCGGTGATGTTTTGATCATATTGCTTTGTGGGGGAGACAAGTCATCCCAGCAGGCAGACATCAAAACAGCCAAAGCGATGGCAAAAGAGTTGGAGTAAAAAATATGGGTGTCAAAACAACGAAGTTTGAAGCGGCTGACTACCTGGACAGCCCCGAAGCCATTCAAGCCTATCTGGAAGCGGCTTTTGAAACCAGCGACACGGCGCTTATCGCGTCGGCACTTGGCGATGTTGCCAAGGCCAAAGGTATGTCGAGTGTGGCCGACAAATCTGGTCTGTCTCGGGAAAGCCTCTACCGCGCACTTAGCGAAAACGGCAATCCCGAATTTGGCACGGTGCTGAAGGTGCTGAGTGCTGTGGGTGTGACTCTCACCCCGAAAATGCACGTGAATTAACCCACTTTAAAGGCCATCCATCATGTCTACCGATGCAGCCCCTTCTACGGTTGAAAAAGCCGCCCGCCGCGTCTGGAAATCCGCACAGATGTTTGTCGGGTTTCACACGGATCAGAAGGGCAAGCCGCGCACGCAGCCGAAGCTCTGGCCGCCAAAAAACGGGAGCGCGTCGATCCATGGTGATCCCAGCGCGCAAGAGGCCATCGTTGTCGTCAAAGCCGCGGATCCGGACGTGGCACAGGATGTGCAGATCAAACTGCATCCCAGTCGCATTGTTGTGCGGCGCGATGCAGATATGTGGTGGCAGGGCGTCGCTGTAGATGAGCATACCGTGACGGTCCGAATGGCCGACAACACGCTCATCGAAATCCGCCATGACGGCTCGGTGAAACGCTGCTCGGCAGAGGATGAAACCCATGTTGAAGCCGATGGCAGCATCTTCAAGTTCACCGAGTTTGCCGAGGCGCATATGACAGGTGACGGGGTGGAAATGACCCGGCGCACCGAGGATCGCATTGCCACGATCACAGCCGACGGTGTTGTCGATCGCGCGCGCAAGCGTTAGCCTGAGATCATTACCTCGAGATTTTCCTTCGGTTCAACTTGTGGCCCGCTTCGGTGGGCCTCTTTCTTGGAGCGGCATCGCGCGGCCTCCGCCCATGTGCTGGTCCCGCCGACATCCGCGCGTGAGATAGGTCACGTGGGTTGTCGTATTATCTCAGCCAAATCCACCTCGCCAAATTGAGTCCGTCTGTTAACCTGATCCACGCGAGCGCGGACCAGGGCCGGACCGCCCGGTCTTTGGCCTCCGCCAGATGGAAATGGTGGCTTGCGCCACCAGTTAACGTAAATCTGTCGTTGCGCGAGTCATACCGGCTCAGAAAGGCCACCCGCATTCGGGCCTGAGCACCGGGCCCGTGTCGGACCGAGGCGATGTTGCCGCCACAAACCACATCGCTTTGTTCGGATGACCCGTGCGCAGCGATCCCAGAAAGTCTTGCCTGTTCACTTGGCCTGACAGTTTCAAACCCGTTGCCGGAGATGATCCTCGGCTGCCGTGTTTCTGAGGTGATGAACATAAGCGGGCAGTCGGGGAAGACGCGCGGTGCCCAGTCCGGGCGCCGCGCTTCAACAAGGAATTTCCCCTGCGCCTGCGGCGCATTCCGCGCGGATCAAATTCCCTGCTGACATCCCCTTGATGCCCGCTTCAGCCATGTTCATCGAAACACGCCATAGCGAGGATCAAACAATGGCAACTCAAACACTGAAACTGAACGTCAAGACGGGTGAAAAAGAAGGCAAGACTTTCTGGGACCGATGCGGGGTGCTCTTCGTCAATACCGATGAGACCGGCAACATCACCTCGATCCAGGTCAAGCACAGCATGTTCCCCAGCGTCGAGATGGTGGCCTTCCCGAAGCGCACCGATGACGATCCCGTCACCGAATGACGAGAGGGCAGGGCGGCGCAAGCCGCCCTTTCTTCTGCTCCGGCCGCAGGCCGGACCATATATGCGCCACAGGTGGCGCGCGGTCCAATGACCGGGCAGGGGCTCCGTCCCACCACAACGCGGCAGCCCTCACCCTGACCACACCCGCCGCGCAGGCGGCGGGAAACTGAGCGCGCTGAGGCGCGCGGAAAATGCCATACTGACCTTGAACGTGCCGGAATGTGACGGGCGCTGTTCGGGCAGCTCATGCGAAACATGATTGCCCTGCGCCGGTCCACTGGCACCCACGCCTGCTGGCTGGAAAAGGGGCGGGACCCTTTTCCCGGCGTGGAGATTGCCTCCAAGAGAAAAACTGTTCCGAGGGCAATTTGAGAAAGTACGGATTTCTAAAATCACCCCCGGTTTCCTCTTGGAGAGTATGACAGGATAAGGTAGTTGTGTTACAAATCATAAATACAACCTAAGGTATATATTGAGCAAGCCCTCCGACACCACTGTCTTTTCCGTGCGCTTGCCTTTGGATGCATTGGCGCGTCTGGAGGCGGCTGTGGGCGCGCTTGGGGCCAAGAGCCGCAACCAGATCATCCAACGACTGATCTATCGGCTGATCGGTTATCTCGATCCTGACCCGGGCCTGGTGGATCTCTGGCAGACGCACTTGCGACAGGTTCAGGGCGGATACACGAACCTCAACCAGCTTGCGAAATCTGCCAAACGCGGCTCGGTGATCTGGACCGATGACGACCGCCGCGACGTCGAAAATCTCCATCGAGCGATCATCCAGCACCGGCAAGATCTGAAGGCGATGATCACAGCAGCCCGCCGAAACCGTGAACCTGAATCCGCCATTCGCCGGATCCTGCGTGACGATGATTGGACAGCTGAAGAATGAACGCCGCAGCTCGCAATCTGACAGCCGGAGACTTCCTAGAGCTTGCGTTCCGGGAAGCACAGAAGGGCGTCGATCGGTCCAAGCAGATCAGCCAGCAGCTGCAAACTGCCAAGCGCATGAAGTTCATGATCTCGCGGGCCTCATCCATCAAGGCGCGGCTTGGGGCCGTGGTTGGAAGGCCCGAGGCGGTTGTGAAACATGTTCGCAAAGGTGGGGTCAAGAACGCGCACGAACTGCGCCGCCAGATCAATTATCTGACCGTTCGGGCAGAGGGTGTTTTGGACATCCGGGACAATGGCGTGACCCCGCTCGATGCGGATCAGGTCAGTGATCTGATCGAGACCTGGGCGGAGGATTTCAACGGGAAAACCAACTACGGTTACACCCGTCACATGATCGTTTCTTTCCCCGAAGGCACCTATCCCGACGCCGCTCACGAGGCCGGTTTGGAGTTCGCAGATCGTCTATTTGGAAGCGGTGATTTTGGCGATACATGGGACTATCTGACCGTGTTCCATAACGACACTGATAACCCCCATGTCCACATCGTTGTGAACAGCCGAGGCGTCGAGCATGGGCAGTGGCTCGCTATGGGCATGAGCAGCGAAATGAACATCGACGTTCAGCGCTCTATCCAGGTTGAGGTTGCAGAACAATACGGAATTGAGCTGACCGCTACGACCCGCCTTGAGCGAGGCTTGCGGCAGGAAGTCGAGACCGACACGTGGAAGGTTCAGGCCGGAATGTCGGTGGTTGAGACCACCCCGGAAGTCGAAGTTACGGCCCGCGACATGGCAGGTGATGTTATGACTTTATCCATCGCTAGAATGTCCGATCTGTTTGATGAGCGCGCCAACGCCGTCAGCGAAAAGATCGAAGAGTTTGCCATCAAGCTCATAGAAGGAGAGGAGCCTATGGTATCGAGAATGGAACATCTGCTGGATCAGGCTCATCATTTTGATGACTACGGTGAGCCGGGAGGCCCCGAATACAAGTCACCAGATCTGATGCGCGAGTTGCGCCAGCACGTCGAATTAGGCGGCAACGAGGAAACAATCAGCCCCGATCTAAAGGCCCGTGTAATCCAGCACATTGATGATCACCAGCATATCGCGGAAAGCGGCGGAACGCTCTCGGCGATGGCCGATATTGTCGATCACAAAGACTATCAAGCGTCCGAAAACTACTCGCCGCCAGCGGTGCGCTATGACGCTTACATGCGCGATACTTTGGGCGAGGATGCCAGTGACAATTGGTCGAAGAAGTCTGCTGAAATCTTGCAGTCCATCGAAAAAATGGAAGGGCTGGCGCGCGAGGTCGTTGACCCTCATTTGCGCGTTTCGATGGACATTCAGATAGGAGAGTTGAAAGGTGACGTAGCCAACATGCGGCCCAACGATCCCGACCTGCAAGCCTACATCATCGAGGACCGGCGATATTCAACCCTGATGGATACTGCCGAAATGGATGTCTTGGATTATCCGGAGGCCGAACAGTGGGCGGCGATCCGCAAGGAAGTCACCGACACGGCCAGCAGCTACGGCCTTGATGGCGAGGCGTTCGTTGCCCGCTTTGGCGATCATCAGAACGTCACTTTGGGCACAACAATGGGATGGCGCAGCGACGACATTTCGACCGCCGCTGCCCACTTCCAGGCTCAAGGATTGTCGGACAGCCGCGACCGCGCAGAGGCCGTTGTTGACGAGCTGCACCAGCTTGCTTCTTCCAAGATCATCGCAATCTCAGAAGAACTTTCAGACGTTCACGCCCACGCAACGCAACCGCTCTTGCAAGGGCGGGGCGACGATGACGGACACAGCCTATAAGGAGTTCACCCGGTCTGCCTGATGAGCGCGCCAACGCCGTAGGTAGATCCATCAAAGAGTTTTCCATCAACTCGCAAAGGAAAAACTATGGTTTCGCGTACAGACTATCTTTTGAACGAAGTCGAACACTTCGCACCCTATTCCCAATTCGATCAATCTGCCCCGCGCGAGGATCGCGTTTCAGAGCAGATCGACATCATCATGAAAGAGCAGCAGGCGATGGGCTATGATCGTGCAGCCATTGCTTCAAAGAGCTTCGACATCGAGGACCAGGCCAACCGCCGTGTTGACGAACACACGGCGCAAAAAGATCTGGTCGAAGAACTGAAAATCGAATTGGAGGCTGCGGAGCGGTCAGGGGAGCCGGTTGATCTGAACGACATGCAGGCTTTGGTTTCTCAGCACATGAACGACGCTCAGGAATACGACTTGTATCACCCTTACTATTCGTCCCTTGCGGATCTGTCCGGCGACAAAGGCTTTCAGGATTCCGACGACTACCAGTCGCCCGGTGATCGCTATGTTCAGTATATGCAATCCGCTCTGGGGCAGGCCGGTTTCGAGAACTACGAACAGCAGACCAAGGACATTGTGAACTCCATCGAAAACATGGAGGCACTTGCACGAGAGGTCGAAGATCCGCATCTGCGTGCTGCAATGGACGTGCAGATCGGAGAGCTGAAGGGCGATGTTGCCGAGCTACGCCCATACGACACCGACCTGCAGGCATACACTGTTGTCGACGACAGCTACACCACATCCATGAATGCGGCCGAGTTGGATAACCTGGACCCCTCCGAGGCCGAAAAATGGCTGGCAGTGCGTGACGACATTGTTGCAACCGCCAACAGCTTCGGACTCGATGGAAACAAGTTCCTGGCCCGCTACAACGATCATGACAGCGTTTCAGTCGGCACCACTGCGACTTGGCGAGACGCGGACATTTCCACCGCTGCCGCCCATTTCAACAGCCAAGGCGTTCCGGACAGCTACGAGCGCGCGGAGGCCGTTGTTGGTGAGCTGCACCAAGTTTCATCCAGCAAGATTGCCGCCGTGGTGCAAGAGATTGCCCATACCCGCGAACAGGCTACCCACGTCCATGAGTATGATGGACACAGTCTTTAACCACGGAGGACATGATAGATGATTGTTCGCGCCGGTGAATGTGTTGCCGGGAACAGCGAGACCACCGGGTTGGAGTAATGTGGGGTCTGTTCCGATTGGGACGGACTCTTGTCCTTGGACATTCCGGGCATTCGCTGCACCACGTTTGAATAGGCAAGAAGCGGACTAAGCACCATTTCGCTGCGGCTGCGCCAGTGGCCGCTTCAGCTCAATCCGAAAAAACGGTTAAACCTAGAGAACCCACAAGGGAATGCTTTCCCCCGCTGCAGGCTACATCACTCACCGCTGTATCAATTGCGGCGCATCGGCATCCCCAAGGGCCATTTCGGGCAGCCAAGTGATAAGCTGAGGAAACGAGATCAGCGCCGCGATCAATGCAATCTCAATGGCAACAAGGGGTACCGCTCCGCGATAGATATCAGACAGATTGATACCCTTCGGTGCGGCCATCTTGGCAAAGAACAGGGCATAACCGAAAGGGGGCGTCAGAAAAGACGTCTGCAACGCCAAGGCTATCAGGCCAGCGATCCAGATTTGTGCAAAGTAGGCAGAGCCGACGTGATCTGCGAAGTCGAGCTCTGAAATAATCGGCATCAGTACGGGTACAAAGACCAGCAGCACCTCGATCCAGTCAAAAACAAACCCAAGTATGATGATCACGCCAAGGAGCATGGCCAACAGTTCCCACCGGGTGAGATCGAATGCGGATATCCAGTCGAAGATCACATTTGGTCCACCAACGAGGTGGAAACTGAGCGAAAACACCGATGCGCCAAGTACGATGAAGAAGACCATCGACGTCATCGTGCTTGTCTGCACCGTGACAGAGTTTAACGACGAGAAAGACAGACGCTTTCGCGCCAGAGCAACCAAAAGCGCGCCAAAAACCCCTACTCCAGCCGCCTCTGTTAGTGTCGCAAAGCCCAGAATGATGCTGAGCGGAATGGATGCGATGACCGCGACAGACGCGAGTACAAACAAGAGGTCTGACACAAGATTGGTCTTGGGTGTGTCCAGCGGGATTTCGACCGTTTTTCTCAAGGTGACCGCAAAGTAGACCGCGAAGGCCATGACCATCAGAAGCACAGGTACGATGAGGGCCACATACATCAATCCGATGCGCAGATAGAACACGTTCGAGATGAAGAACAGCATCACGGCTGGCGGGAACACGACACCCAATGCTCCAGAAGCTGCGACAGCGCCTCCTGCGGTTCGCGGTGCGTAGCCCGACGCCATCATCGGGGCATAGGCCACCAACGCCACAGTTATGACGGAAGCACCGATCACCCCGGCGGCGGGCGCAAGAACGAGGCCGATCAGCAAAGTCGCAATGGCGTAGCGACCGGGAACGCCTGTCAGAAGACGCCCCAGCAAGCGAAACATGGTTTCGGCAATCCCGCTGGCATTCAGGATCAGGCCAAGAAAAATCAACATTGGAACGCTGGTGAATTGGACTGATTCATTGGTCAGTACACCACGGGCCCGCAGGTAGATCAGCCCCAGATGCTGAAAATCAGTGATCCCCACCCAAACCGCAGCGACAAACCCCAAGAAGCCTGTCCCCGCGAGCACCAGCGCCACCGGAAAGCCACTGAAAACCCCAATCGCCATCACGACAAGCATGGCAACCGTGAGGACCTCATTCACCATTGTGCAGGCCGCTTGCTTGTTCCGGTGCACCTTGCGCACGTCTCCCTGTCAGAAAGGCGATGTTGCGAAGGGCTACGATCATCCCGGCAAGAGCCAGCAAGATGGGGCCGATGACCCCGGTGATGCGTTGTGCCCACAACTGGGTTTCCGCGTATTTCGTGGTGCGCATCAAACCGTCCCATCCGTAGTAGGTCAGGATGGCGGCGAGCGGCAGAAGGACAAAAAGGCCGCCAATCAGTTCGATCCAAGCAATGCGGCGGGCGGACCAATGTCTGCGAAGAACATCAACGCGCACGTGACCGTCGCGCAGATAGGTATACCCAAAGGTCAAGAAAATTAGGATGAACAGCAGTGACGTGGACAGGTCCGGCAAATAGCTCGACACGCCAAGTTGTAGCTTGCGATCCAGCATCTGAAGCGCGCCATAAGCAGCAATCGAAACAACTGTCAGCCACGCAGTCACGACGCCGATGCCGCGAATGCCACGGTCAATCCAATCCAAAAATCTCAAGCCGAATTCCCTCCCAAAGTTCTTTGCCTGTTAGCTGTTATCCCCCCGTGACATCTCCCTTGCGATTGTCTTGTTCCCGATTTTCCGGCCTAACTTTCGAGGTGCGAAAGCTGTCCCAGAACAGCAATGCTGCCCCACAAAAGATCGCCACGTCAGCCAAGTTGAAGGACGGCCAGTGGTATGACCTGTAATGGAAGTCGAGAAAGTCAGGGACGGCCTGATAGCGCAGACGGTCAAGGATATTGCCAAGCGCGCCTCCGATGATCAGACCGAGCGCCGCACCTGTCAGCCTGTCCGGAGCCTTCCACAGCCAGATCAGCAGCCATGCCACGACCACGGCAGCAAGTGCGACCAGACCCCACCAGGGTACGACCCCGCCGAGCATACCGAAGCTGACCCCATCGTTCAAAACCCGCACGAGGTTGAGAAAGGGCAGAACCTCGACCCCGTTCTCAAGCGCCGGGGAGTTCAGGGCAAGAGCCTTGGTGCCCTGATCAACACCAAACGCGGCGATGGCGCAAAGCCCACCGAGAACGCGGCTGTTCATGCCACCGCCTTCAGATCGGCCCGCGCGTCGCGGATGATCGCCCATGACGAGTGCAGGAACAGTCCGGCGATCCCGAAGGCTACGATGAGATCGGGCCATGCGCTGCCTAGCCAAACCACCAGCCCGGCGGCGATAACGACTGCGGCGTTGCCGATGGCGTCGTTGCGCGAGAACAGCCAGACAGCGCGCATGTTCGCGTCGCCCTTGCGGTACCGCAGCAACGGCAGCACGGAGATGACATTTATCACAAGAGCAATCAGGCCCAGAATCCCCATCAAAGTGGCGTCTGGGGTTGTCGGCTCGAATGCCCTTATGATGGTCGTGCCAAAGACTCCAAGACCAAGCAGGCCGAGGAAGATGCCCTGGATCAGAGCCGACCGCGCTCGCCAAGCGAGGCTCCAGCCGATGGCCAACAGGCCGAGGAAGGTGATTGCGCCGTCGCCGATGAAATCCAACGCGTCGGCCTTCACGGCCTGTGACCCGGCAATGAACCCGCCGATCATTTCAAGAACGCCATAACCAACATTCAGGATCACAACGATCCAGAGCGCGCGGCGATAGCCAGGGTCCTGATGGGCCGCACCTTGCTGAATATCTTCGTCGCTCTCGATGCGGTCAAACCCATACCCTGTTGTCTCGACGGCTTTTTCAATTTCCGGCAAGCGCGCTTCGGGAGCTGTCAAAGTCATTATGTGCGTTGCAGTAGACACTTTCACGGCGTCAGGCGCGATACCTGCAGATTGCGCCGCCCGCTCGATCTGGGCGGCATCCTTGGCGCAATCCATACCGGAAACGCGGTAACGGAAGGATGGGATATCTGCCGCCGAACCGGTGCTATCAGCGTTGGCCATGATCGCAGTTCTCCTGCTAAAGTGGATCAAAGGATAATATATCAGTGAGCAATGATATGACGCAGATCGTTGTGGACCGCAAGGTCGGTACCATTGAACAACGCGCAAAACTATTTCGCGGCTTTGCCGACCCAAGCCGCTTGTCTATTCTCGGCGCGCTGTGCGGGGAGCCGCTGGTTGTTCACGAACTCGTCGAGCGTACGGGACTATCACAACCAAACGTATCCAACCACTTGCGATGCTTGTTGGAGTGCGGGCTAGTTAACAGCGACCGAGATGGGCGCTTCATCCGCTACCGTATCAGTAGCGCACGTATCGCAACGCTGTTGAGCGATGTGGACGCACTTCTCGATGTGGTCGCAGGGGGCGTTGAGGCCTGCGACAACTATCGCGGGAGATAAGCAGCCACTAAGCGATGAAATAGACTAGGACAGAGCTAAAGGACGACTGATATTGATGTAACGCGCCGTCAAATTATTATAGCCGCTGTAGGTCTTACCAGCATTGCACCCTTCGCCGCGATTGCGCAGGGAGCTCCGTCGATCCACGTTCTTAAGGACCCGAATTGCAGCTGTTGCCGGGTTTGGGCTGATATTCTTCGGGCTGAAGGCTTCCGTGTGACCGAGGAGCGCAGCTTTGGAACACTGCTGGTCCGACACAAGTTGGACAATGGCATCCCCCAAGAGATGATATCGTGCCACACAGGCGAGATCGAAGGCTATATGATCGAGGGCCATGTGCCCGCAGCAGACATTCGTCGCCTTCTGGACGAACGCCGAGACGCAGTCGGTCTCGCCGTTCCCGGCATGCCCTATGGATCACACGGAATGGGGCCAGAAGATCAGCGTGAAGCCTACGATGTATTTCTGATCCGGCGCGACGGTAACACCGAAGTGTTCACGAGTTACGAAGCAGCCTGACGGCAATTTCATTGATCGGAAACCATAAGGAGAAGACTATGAAGCAGCATAAATCACGCTATTTTGGTAAGGTTGCGGTGTGTATGATCTCTGCTACTGTAGCCTTCGCACAGCAGCAGCGAGGCGATTGGGTGGGGTCACGGGCCAATGGGACCGAACCACATGTGGTCTGAACGCATGCCTGGCTGGGGACACGGCAACATGGGTCCGGGCCAGCAATAGCGCATGCAACGACATTGGACTTACATGAACGAGTGCGTGCCCGCAGCTCATCGGGGCGCTCGGAGCACTATTCGCGCGACGCCTGAAGTTATCGCGGAAGGCCAGACGCTATACACAGCGAACTGCGCAAGTTGTCATGGAGCCGAGGGTCTCGGGGATGGTGAGGCCGGTCGGTCTCTCGTGCCTTCTCCGGCTCTCCTTAGATGGTTTGTTCAGATGCCGATGTCGGGAGACGAGTATCTGCTCTGGGCAATTTCTGAGGGCGGTCAGCGCTTCGGAACAGAAATGCCAGCCTTCCGGGAAGCGCTGACTGAAGAAGAAATCTGGAAAATCATCGCATACATGCGTGCGGGGTTCCCGTGATACCGCGCACCGCGAACACTTTGTAGAGCTTTTGGCGGTGCTTCCAAAAATACACAATTTCGCCGATCACCACCAAAACTGACATTGGTGGAGCGCGCAGCATCGCTCACTCTGGGCTCTCTCCTGCCGTTCTCTGCATATTGAAGTAAGGTCCGGTTCGGCCGCGTCCTGTTACCCCCGTCAAGTGAAGGCGCTACTTTCAGCCCGTTTGGCTTTCATTTTCTCCATCGCCATATCTTTCGCTGACCGACTTTTCCGCTTTGCGACCGTGCGCTGCGCATCAAATGCCGCCTGAAGTTCCTGGTCTTTTTCAGAAACCTCTTTCACCGGGGCAGGGGCCGGTTTCGCATCAGCCACTGCCTTTGCCGTATCCTTGGCCTGCTCTTCAGCAAGATCCAGGTGTGTCCCTTTGATCTTTGGCGTGTCGCCACCAAGGAACTGCATGAAATAAGGATCTTCGAAATATCGAATCTTGTTCGCAATCACGGGCATCTTGCCTTCGCGGATCAGCACAACCTCGTTTTCCGGCAGACGACCAACGTGCTCTGGCCGGAGCAGCCGAATGCCTTCTTCACGCTCTGATATGCTGCCCATTTCCATCTTGCCGAGTGCTCGAGACTTCGACTTGCTTATGACCGTTTTGTCCCCGATGGACCTGGACACATGTTCGCGTACTTCGGAATCCTCTGAGGCGGCAAACATCTGGGTTCCAGCGTTTGCCAGCATCGCCCGCACACCCTCGTGCCCATAAATGTCCTGTAGGCGCGACAGTGTTTGCGAAATCACCACGAGCCTGCCCCCGAACGATCGCATGGTGTCATAGGCTTCAACAACGCGCTCAAGATGGCCGAGGCGTTGGAACTCATCGAGCAGCATCAAAACCTTGAACGGCTCATCTTCGCCCGGCTCAACAGTTTCGATGGTGTTCACCAGATCGAGGAAGAACAGGCGAATGAGCGTCCGGAACTCTTTGACCTTTTTCCCTGGCACGGAAAAGTAGATCGAGCTGGGGCGCCGACGCAGATCTTCAAAGTTGATGTCATTGCCCTGCGTGGCTCTTGCTACCGACGGGTTGCGCCAGAGCTGCAGGCCGGAGTTCAACATAACCGAAATCGTTGACCGCAGGATTTTGGATTCTTCGGCTGCAAGATTCAGAAACTCATCTGCAGCTCGCGCATATCCAACTTCTTCAGCCATTTTCTCATAGTCCTTTTGCTTGGTCGTTTTGACCAGGCGCAGGACTTCGGAAATGTATGGCCGCTTTCTTTTGATCGCCAGCATCGCCATTGCGCAGAACATGCCTTCAACACCACCCATAAAGCCCTGCGCGGACGAGCTGGGCGTGTCGAACATCTGAGTTGCAACCTGAATCACTTCTTCCCATCGCCGGTCCAGATTGTCGGCACGTGCTGCGCGGCGCAGAGGGTTGTAGCTGTGGCTTTTGTCGGGGTTCTCGGGGTCGAACATAAAAACCTCATCGCCCATTGCTGCCCGACGCGCGCCGGTTGTCTGGAAAATCTCGCCCTTGATGTCCAGGACGACGCAAGACCCATTGAAACGCAGGACATTCGGGATCACAAAGCCGCTGGTTTTGCCCGAACCAGACGGGGCAATGAACATCGCGTGCGGCTTTTGGACACCGGGGCCGGGCTTATAGTAGATCGCGTTTTTGTCCTTTGGCTCACCAAATTTGGCAAACACGATTTCACTATCCAATTTGTCTTTGAGCTTCAGAACCGACGCATAGCCTTCCTGGACGAGCTGAGGGGCCTTTGCAAAGGTCGCATCACCGTATTTCGTTGAGGGACCACGCAGCGCAGCCGCCACAAATGCAAAGGTCAAAACACCCACTGCGACCACCGCCACCAGACCCATGATCTGCTGCGTCTCTGCAGGCTGTGCCATGAACTTCTCTGGGATCGCCCAGATGTCCAGCCCGCGAAAGCCTCTGGTGTTGATGTATTCGAGAGCCAGCCCGACCACCAACACCGCGCAAGCCGAGGTAGCGATAAAGCCCATAGTACCGGCTATCGCGACCTTCTTGCCTTTGGGTAGATCCTGAAACTCAGCCATCGGTCAGCTCGCGTTTGAAGAAGCACACGATGCCAAACTCGGCAGGTACGACGCCGACCATTTCCCAACCGTCTTGCCCGAGCTTCGCAAACTTCTCGCCTGCATTTTCCTCTACCCGCATCAAGACATTACGATACTCAAATTTTTTCATTCTATTTCTCCTTCAGATAAGTTGATCAGCGGTCATCAGGGGTGGGAAGATCACTCCGTTGACCTTCCGTTCGTCACCGATTTTCTTCATGTGAACGATCATGTGAATGGTGGCCCGGATGTCATCGACCACTTCTGACTTTTGAACGGTCGGAGATCCGCGACGCACCATCTTGCTCATACGTCCAATGGCATCTACTGGTGAGTTGGCGTGCATGGTACAAACAGAACCATCGTGGCCGGTGTTCACCAGTTCCAGGAACATATTTGCGTCGTCGCCCCGAATTTCACCGCAGACGAGGCGGTCAGGCCGTAACCTCAGCGCCGATTCCAGCAGCTTTGTTGGTGATCGAGGGCCATCTTCTTCGGAACGGTCAGCAAGTAGATCGACAGAATTGGGTTGCTCGATGTCCAGCTCGGCCACTTCTTCAATCGTCACGATCCGTTCGCCAGGATCGACGCGCTTCAGCATTGCATTGAGAACAGTGGTTTTGCCAGACGAGGTGCCCCCGGCAATGATCACGTTCCATTTGCTTAGCATCGCAAGGTCGGCCAGCTCGTCAAAGTTCATTGTTCCGGCAGCGAGAGCAGCCCGAGCCTTTTCAAGCGCGCTGTGATCATTGTTTTCTGCCAACGCCGCCTCTTTGCTGGCGAAGCTGAACGCGCCCAGATCGACGGTTTTCACGCGGAGCAGGCGGATCGCCACGGACCCCACGCCGGTTGTTGCTGGCGGAATCACAACCTGCACCCGCGCTTTACCCTGCTGTGTCGGCACGTTGGCCGTCGCAATCGGCTTCTTTTCTCCGAATGTCACATCGCTGAATCCGGCCACGCAGCGCCCGATGTTTTCCACATCATCTCTGTTCAGAGTAATGTCTGTCCTGGTCATGTGTGTTGTGCCCATTTCTTCGACCCAGACCGATCCGTCAGGATTCACAGAAATTTCGCTCAGGCTTTCATCGTGCAACAGATGCTCGATCTTGCCTGTATAGTATTCCAGAAGGCTATTGCCGTTCCGCCCGCTCATGTTCTTGTCCTTGGTAGAGCACTTTTTTGAACACTGGAGGTTGCCTTCGCTGCATCTCGGCTTTGCCTCGAACACGAAGGCATCCACATAAGATTCATTGCTTCCAAAAAGTGCTGAATTTGCTTCAAAAAAGGCCGCTACCGCACTCGATCATGCTGGCAGCGGCCGGAAAGACTGCTGAGGCGGTCGGCTCATTGGCTCGCGCTCAGAAGCTATCGAACACAACGTCGCGCTGCAGGATGGCGTTGATGCGACTGCCCTGATCGACAAAGACTGTCGGAGTAATGCGCAGGTATTCATCAAGCGCCGCTGCCGTAGCGTTCTGCAGGTTAGACCCCACTTGCGTTGCCAGATCAGTGCGAACCGAGTTGTTGCTATCGTTGTCAGAGACCAGTGCCACCGGCGCAATGCCGATGATGGACAACAGCGCTGCAGTTCCGAACCGTTTCCCAAAGTGTGTGTTCACCCTGCCGGTCGCACCAGTCCGGCCTTGACCGTCCGTACCAGCCGATCCGACCTGAGTTGACAGGCCGTCAGGCGTGATGACACGGCTCCAAACGATCATGATGCGCGTTTGCGCCAATGTCGTGTCCGCTCGATACTCGCCAAAGAGCTTCGATCCGCGCGGCAGAAGCAAACGCGTGCCGTCCATCGAGTAGACGCCACGTGTAATCGTCGCCACGACACTGCCGGGCAACTCCGAGCTGACCGCGCCACCGAACACAGCCGACAAAACCGTGCCTTGCGTCAGGGTGCGCGACGGATCGTCAATGATCGAGGCCCCGACGATGGGGGGATATTCTTCGACCAGATTGTTTTGCCATGTCGTGTTTTGGTTTTCCTGATAGCCGCGTTGATCTTCAGGCAGGCGGGTGTCGTCTGGCTGGACTTGAACCGGCTGCGGCGCTGCAGGGAAGGGTTGGAAAATGACCGGCTGCGATCCACCATTGATCGGCTGGTAGTTTTGACCGGGTGCGTCCTGTGCCATCGCGCTTGAGGCCAACGTGACCAGGGCGAGGGTGAGTGCTGTTCTGTTCATCGTCAGCTCCATCAGTTTCTGCCGTATGGGTTTTCATCGAACACAATGCCGTCCGACTGGTTCTGCCGCTGGCGCATCTTCTTCAGTTCTTCGAGTCTGCGCCGCTCGTCATCGGTCAGACCTTGCGCCTGAAGGTGGCTTACGCTGGCAAGTGCCCGGGCCTCCGCATCTGCGATGGCCTGGGCAAGTTCCGTCTGGAACTTCTTCTCTCGCTCATCATATCTGACCTGAAGGCGTTCATTGGTCAGGTTCAGCGTTGCGATTTCACCGTCTTTTTCGGACAGCGAAACTTTGGCGTCCGTCAGCTCGTCTTGCAGATCGGAAATCCGACCGTTCTGTTGCTCGATAGTTTTCAAGGCTTGTTTCAGCCCTTCGGAATCGACCTGCGGCACTGTTGCCGGTGTTGCCACCTCAATTTCCTCGGGCAAAGCCTCTGGTTCCGGCTCATCGGCCTCTGGTCCCCGTGCGGTCAAAAGCCCGTATCGCTCGCCACCACCTTGTTGCAAAGCGTCAACGCGGACACCCGTGTTCGTGCTTTTGTTTTCATGGCCCATGACAAACCATACAAAGCCCAGGAACACCGCTCCTGCGATCGCAACGGTTATCAGCTTCTTTGGGTCGAACTTCTTCCGGACACGTTGCGACGGCTGTTCAGCCGCCGCCCGTGCCGCAATTGTCTGATTGCGATCCATTACTTGCTGCCCCCCGGTTTAACTGTCTGTGAAGTAACGGGCCTGCCCGTTGCACTCGCCTGCTGAAACGCGTCGCCATCGTTTCGTACACAGATCGAAGTGTCTTCGATGCGCAGTGTCCAAAGGTCGGAAAGGCCCTGCACCTGGATAATGCCGCGCTCTTTGACTGTGGTGTTCACCATCAGCTCGCGGCCATCAGGCAGGACACGGAAAATCCCCGGCAACTCCGCATCCTGCGGGATTTGCATATAGGTGTGAACGCCATCATCCCACACGGCGGTGGGCGCAAAGTCCGCTTTGCCCGAGCGCGAATAGTTCTGGTTCACAAACCGGCCAGTTGGCTTCGGCTCGCTCCGAGCGACTGTGCCGCGACGCGTTGTGGTCCCGCCGCTGTTGTTTTTGTTGTAGAACGTGACCCGAAATGGAACACGTTTGCGTTCGGCGGCGCTCTCGGCCGGAACCAGATAGAAGTTGTATGTCCCGCGATTGGTCAGGACGGTCAGGTTTGAATCCGAGTTCAGGATTTCTGGCTTGAACGCAATAACGCGACCTTCCTGCAGGCGGGTGATCTGAAAACTCTCAGTGTCGCCCGCGCCAATGCTGCGGACGGTCTCGCCCTGCGGAAAGTGAACATAGGTAATCAGGCGTTCACCTACAGTGATGCGGTACACCTGGTTCTCGACGTAATGGAAATGCGTGATGCGATGATCCGCATTCTTTCCGTCTGGCGTCGGTGTGATTTCAGCGAGCAGAGGCGTAGAGAATGCCAAAACTGCTGCGGCGGTGGCGGTGAGTGTTTTGAAAGAACGCTGCATCAGACCTTCCCTATGGCGTCTACGCGGTAGTTGGTGACGACGAAGCCGAACGGATTTTCCAGAAGCTCATCCATCGACGTCACGATTTTTTCCTCAAACCCGTAGGTCACAGTGACCACGTAGCGGGCTGAGGCCGTTGCTTGGTTTGGCACGATCAGGGACTTGCGGATCTCGACCTGCACCGTCTCATCGTTGACCGGCGAGACGCCCAGAATTTCGGTCTGCACCTTTGTCTTGGGCGTATAGATTTCGTCAGGATGGTTGTCGTTCGAACCGTCCCACAGTTCGCGGTAGGACGTTTCGGCCAGCTCATCAGAACGACGCAGCACCGATTTCAGGCGCTCGTTGTTGTCCTGGACATCATAGGTTTCCCGGTCGCGCACATAATTTGCGACTTCACGGAAGGCCATCGCCTCAGAAGGTTCCAGTTCTTCGACTTTTTCAGTCAGCAGGACCGGCAGTTTCGTGTCCGGATCAATGGAGAATGGCACCGCGCGGATTTCCTTCAGGGGAAGGAGCATCGCCCAGCCAATCATAGAGGCCACGCCCATTGCCATGCCGACCATGCCGAATACCTGCCATTTGAAGGCATCGCGGCGTGCGCCCAGAAAGAGTTCTTTTTCGTGATCTGTCACGTGTGACATTTGCTCTGTACCTCGATTTATGAAGATTTATTGGCGCGAGCTTGTCGAATGCTCTGCCGGTAACGGTCAGCGGCGTAGCTCTGACGAGCTGCCCCATCCTGATTTCGGGCTCTGTGCGCTATGTCCCGACGCGCTTGCATTGCGCGAGACGCGCTGTCACGAACGCCAGTCCCGTCACGTGCTGCGGAAGCCATAGCAGCGGCAGTTTTCCCACCGGCTACTGCACCCCTTGCGCCGTCGCTTGCAGTGCCCAATGCACTTCTTGCGGCTGCTGCAGCACCAGTTGCCACGGCAAGACCCGAGGATGCCGAAACGATTGCACCCGACATCCCGCCCGCGAGCGACGGGATCTGCGTGAGCATCACGATTGAAACAATGCAGATCGCCAAAAACCGGCCACTGGCCTCCATATTGTTCACATCCTCAACAGCGGTCAGTTCGGAGCTGAAAAGGGCCTGAATAAGAGAAACGATGCCTGTCAGAACGACGATGACCATGATCAGGCCAACAGTCGTTTTCGCCCAGGCTGCGAAGATATTGGCTGTTGCCGAGCTGAGCAGCGTTGCGATGAAAACAGGCGCTAGACCCAGCAGGACCGCTAGACCGCCTTTTGCGATCAGCGCCATGCCGGTGCCAAAAGCAACGATGACAGCCCCAACAACCCAGAGAATAGCCCCGGTGATGCTCAGACCCCAGGTTGCGTTTTCAATAGCCTGCTGGCCCATCAAGAAACACTGAAGCGCAATGTCATCGAGTGCTTCCCAGACATTTGTTGTGCCGGTCAGTTCTCCGGCAATCGTGTCTGGGAGGCTCGAAATGCCCTGATAAATGGGTTGAAAGAAGCTCCAGCTAGAAGCCATACCAATGATGATCGTCGCCCGAATGATCCAGCCGACATAGCCACCAAACCCGATTTCTCGGATTTGAAGCACACCGTTGATCAGCATTGCCACGAAGATCAGCGCGGCTATTGCCCAGAGGGCGGATGCTAGATCCGCCGCCAGGCTGTTGTATGCTTGCTGCGAGAAGTTATTTAGCGCAGCCTCAATCGAGCTGACGAAATCTTGGATCACGGCCCACAAGCCTCCTCAATTGCAGGGCGCAGAGCTTCCAGACGGGTCCGTTGCTCTTTTTTCAGCGCGGCAAGATTGTCGGACGGTTGGGTCCAAAACTCGTCTTGGTCAGCTCCGACCTTTTGGGCGGCGTCCTCACGGCTTAAACCGCCCAGCGGACATTCGGTGCTGAAGGTCTCGCCAGATTTGCGCAGAATGCATTGCTCGATGGTGGCCTCGTGCGCAGCGATGACCTGTTCATTCAGGATCACCACCGACCAGTTGGTCACAAGAGGCTGCTTGTCTGCGGATTGGCCCGCTTCGGCCATGCGCGCTTGATCGTTTTTGACGAATTGACGACCGTACTCACGCGCACCCGAGTACCCAAGGCACTTACGATATTCACCGAACGGCATATCGACCTTGGGTGATGGGCGCAGCTTCACCTGTGCCGATGCAGCCCCCGACATAACGGCGGCGGCTGCAATGGTCAGGATGAGAGTTGAGCGGAGTTTCATTGTGAGGTTCCTCGTACATAGTTGCTGAGTGTCGAAAGATCGGCAGCGGTTGCAGCCAGATCCGTGCCCGACGCCAGAGCATTAGCCGAGGTTGCGCGTAAGATTTCAATTTCAACCTGAAGGAGTTTAAGGAGAACCGCCGTGTTGTAGTCGATTGCATCCTTCAGATCTTCTTGCTGACCGATTTCACCGCGCAGCTTTTCTGCATCTTCGGAGAGCTGACCGGCCATGTCATAGCCATTCTCACCCAAGGCCGATGCCATCAAGCCAGCGCCACCTCGCTCCGAGAGAATGCGCCGGGCTGGCACGTCTGACGTACTGAATTCTTTAAGGATTCCATTGTTCAGCCCCAGGCTGATTGATCGGCGTTCCATCGCGAGTCCGGCGACGCCTGGAAGATCGCCAATCGTATCTTCGGTCGCGTTCAAGGCGTATCCAAGCGTGTCAGCTGCCGTTGCCAGTTTCAGAAAGCTGCGGCTGTTGAACTGGTCCAGATCCGTCAGACCACTGATGGTTTTGAGGGAGTTTTCGAGCAGTGCCCTCTGCTGCTCGAGCTTCTCATATTGTTGCATCAGCTGTTCGTATTGGCGGACCATTTCCGCGACTTCGCGGGCCGAATTGGCTGCGTCCTGTGCAATGGCCGTGGCGTCGATGGTCGGAACACCTTGGGCTGCCGTCATAACTGGCAGGGCGGCCAGAACCGAAACAGCAATGGTTGTGCGGAATTTCTTTGAAATATCCATCAGACAAACTCCAAGTTTTCAGGGGAGGTCATGCGCTCAAAGTCACAGGCGCATTTGCTGCGATAGCCCGAATAGGTGCTGGTGCAGGCCGAGACAGCGGCCAGAACTACAAGGGTGATGACAAGGCGGGCTTTCATGTGATTTCCTTCCAGAAGTTGGGGTTTTTTCGCCAGTCAGGATCAGGGAACGATTTTCCGTCTGATCCGCTCAGAACACGAAGAAGCGGGCCGAGCGCGCCGACATCGACATCGAGCCAAACACTCTCATCACCTTTCTTCATGAGCATTACGCGGTCGCCAAAATGCGCCCTCAGCGCGCCCAGCTCTGAATCGTTCAAGCCGATTGCCCGGTAGTCTGCTTCATTGCCGGATCGAGAGGGGAACAAGAGTTGCGTGCTGGTGTTTTCCAGGATCGACTTACTTGCCGCTGACGACAGGAGGTGATCGGGGATCTGCGTCATCATCATCATCATGACGTTCAGCTTCCGATACGTGGTGTAGGCATTTATGAGGATGCCAGCGCCATAAGGGTTGCCAGCAATTACCCATGCTTCATCAATCACAAAGACAGTGGGTATCTTGGTGGCGCAGCGGCGTTCAATCTGGCGCATGACGTAGCTGATCCATGCCAGCCGCACCAATTCGTCATCCAGAACCTCAGAAATATCGAACACAAGATGACGGTCGCCAGCAGCAAACGGATCTGAGCCACCCTCGCCAAACATCCAGGACAAGCGGCCTTCGCCCGCCCATTCACTTGCACGCTTGTACAGGTTCTTGTCATCGTCAAAGGCTCTGAACCGTTCCACCAGTGAATCGAAGTTCTGAAGCGCAGGCGGCAAAGTGGCATTGGCTTGGCAAGCCCTTGTGATTTCATCCTTCTGATCGGTGGTCAGTGGTTCGTCATAGCTCAACAGGGCAATGACCCAATTGGCGAGCCAGCTTTGCCCAGCCTCATCCGTCTCGGTCTGAAAAGGGTTCATGCCGGTTGGCTCACCAACTCGGACGCGGATGTACTGCGCACCGAGCGCCCGCATTGGAGCCTCCATTGCCCGGTCTTTGTCAAAAGCGATGATCCGCGCGCCCTGTGCAACCGCCATTGTTGCCAGCAGCATCGCGATCACAGTTTTACCCGAGCCGTTCGGTCCAAGAACGATCGTATGCCCGGAGGGCAGGTTTTCAGGGTCGTTACTGGTCTTGGGAAGGTGCAGCGAAACATCGTAGCTGTCCCCGTGTGTCGTCGGGAAAGTCGCCAATGGCCCCGGCCAAGGTAGCTTTTCCGCATCCAACCCTTTGGGGCGCATGTGGAACGCAACCATATCCGCAAAGTTCTGGTCCGTGATCAGTTCTTCACGGGCGCGGAACGCGAAATTGCCGGGGTGCTGTGCGAAGTACACGGCACGGGCCGACATCGCTTCGCGCTTCACCGTGCCACCCGAAATCTGGATTTCACCGATGATGTGTTTTTCGGCGGTTTTCAGATCTTCCTCGTTCCCAAACACGCAGATCGACAGGTGGTGCTTGCCGAGTGACATGGTGCCGGAGGCAATGCCGTCCGCCAGAATGGACAAATCCTCTTCAAGCGACTTTGCCTTGTCGCCTGCCGAGCGCATTTGTCCCGACTTGCGGCGTTCCATTTCCTGCGCCTGGGCGCGGCTGATCGGCAGGAAGGATTGCGAAATCACGACATCAACCGGCAGGTCTAGCCCGTCGAAAATGCCGGGGAACGAAGCCATCGGGTAATTCTTCAGGGAATAGACACGGATGGAGCGTTCCTGATCGTCGCCCGTGACCAGTTTGCCGCGCTTGCCCTGAAACAGCACATCCTCTTGCGGCATGTTGAAGGCGATGGGTTCTGCAATGTTCGTGTGAATGATCGGCTGATACCGACCGTTCAACAGCATTCCATAATAGCCGAGCCAACGCCCCTCGCTGAGCTTCAGCCGGCGCATACGGGCCTCGCCCAGCGTGCCCGCCAGTGTTGTGAACACACCGTCGAGCTGTTCCATCATTTCGCGGCGTTCCTCGTCTATCGTTCCAGACGACATGCCGAACATCTGTTTTGCCCGCTCATCCTGCCGCTTTTGCAGAATGGCGCTGATGATGATCTTGCGTTCTTTCAGCTCTGCATCGACGGACGCTGAGCGCATGGCCTGCGCCACTGCACCGGCAAAGCCGGTTGGATCTGTGATGACATGACCAGTCTCAGCTGGGACGGTCAGTCGATGAACATAAAAGGCCACCTCATTGGGTGTCGTGCGCAATACACGCTCAAACCGTTCGGCCAGGAACTCGAACTCGTTTTCGTCCAGCGTGTTTGCGTTGATTCCGGTGATTTCTGCAGCGGCGATGAGGCCACCGTTGCGTGTAGAAATGACCTCATCGTCCACGACATAGCCATACGGCAACATCTGAAAGAGGCTCATTTCATCCTTGCGCCAGCTCGGCTCGATCAACGAGCGGGCAAGGGTCCACAAATCCTGTGCAGCAGGCTTAGGCACTATAGTAATCTCCCCCATGATGCTGGCGGTTTTTGGTGCGCGGAGTTTTGGAAAGGGTTACGGACAGGACGCGGAAGAAAGCCGGTTCCCATTCGTAAAAGAGGCGAAGCCCGGTGTAGAAAACAAAACCCGCAATGATTGCTGGCGCTATCCCGAACATGAAGAACGAAAGCATGGTCATCCCGAGGATCACCAGCAGATAGATCACGGGTAAGCCGCCCCATTCTGCGGGGCGGCTCAGGCCGCGAAAGACCGTATTGCGGCGCGGCATCAATCAGCCTCCGATGAATGTATCAGCGAGGCCGATAACAGCGCCGACGACGATAGCGATTACCGGGCCTTTCAGCGAACCCCAGCCGAACACGTAGGCGAGACAGCCCCAGATGAAGCCGACAGCGGCAAGGCTGACGCCAACGACCTTCGAGTCGGCCAGCGTTTCGTTGATGAAATCGCCAATGGCATCTTGCAGCCAGCCAGCGGAGGCGGGCGCTGCTGTGATGATGAACGCAGTGATCGCGAAAAACGCCATCTGCTGGTAGAAGTGGGTTCTTTTCATGAGGAAGTGCTCACTTTGCTTAGGATGATCCGCACGTAATTGCGGGTTTCGGTGAAGGGGGGGACGCCGCCGTATTCGACGACGCGGTGAGGCCCGGCGTTGTAGGCGGCAAGCGCCAGCTTCCAGGTTCCGAACTCGCGGTACTGCGCCGCCAAATAGCGGGCACCACCGTCGAGATTTTCTGCAGGGTTCTTTGGGTTCACGCCCAGGTCTTTCGCCGTTCCGGGCATGAGCTGTGCGAAGCCATAGGCACCCTTGGGTGACAGAGCGTCAGCCCGATACCGGCTTTCCTGCCAGACCAGCGCCATGAACAACTCGGCCGGAATGTCATGGCGTTCCGCCGCTGCGTGGATTTCTTTGACGATCCGCTCCTGCGACCAGCCGCCCGAGGATCTGCGAGGCCGCGGTGCCTTGCCCGCAATCTCGATCTTTTCCTGTGGCTTGGCCTTCGGCGCTTCCGGTTTTTCGTCAAGCGTGTACTCACGCATCCGGATTGGCCGAACGACGCCATTGACGATTTCTGCCCGCGCACCGTTCAGAAACACGCTGCCATCCGGCTCGTATTCGATGACCTGGGCGCTTGCGCCGGTCGCCACAAATGCCGTGGAGACGAGCAGAAGGGGCCGCATTGCTGCGATCATTCGGATTTCTCCTTTGCTTGAGTTGGCGAGGAATTGGAGGGGTTCTGTTCGTCGCCGGTCGCGGCCACGTACTCATCAGTCCAGGACGGCGGAATGCTGACAGCATCCACCAACCAGCCTGCGAGACTTGCGTATTCTTCGCCACCAAGGGCCGAAGTCTTGCGAGCGATAGAGCGCGACAGAAACGAAGCTGCTACGCCGTGCTGCAGCAACAGCGAAATCAGAACGCACAGATCATGCAGATGGTATTCGAGGTCGCTGCCAGAGCGAAAACCGCCGCTATAGAACACTTCACGGGGTTTGATTGGCGACGCCGGATCATACCCGATGGTGACAAAGGCAGTGTGCCCTTGCGGAGTTTCAACGCGGCGTGTTTCAGCCAGCCGACGATCAGGAAGAACTTTGCGCGCAGGCTTGTTCATGACAAAGCTCCCTGCGCATCAAGTTCCGCTTGTCGGATTTGCATTGCGAAATCCACTTCAAGGCGCAGCTCAACGACCACTTCAAGCGGCATAACGATGTCCAGCCAGACACCCTCACGGATCAGGTGAACGTGATAGGTGGCGTTTGGGTAAACGAACCAAAGGGCTTCATGCCGGTTCAGAACGTCGCGCGCGGTGTCGGCGTCGATTGTGCCTGACAGGTCGCAACCGAATTTCAGGGTTGCGTATGAGTTGGCATAGTTTGCTCGGCTGCTGCTTTGGATGAGCGCAGCGGCCTTTTCCGGTGAAGCAAAGCGGAACAGCTCTTTCGGACCCAACGCCTTGTTAACGTCTGCGTGCAACTTCAAGGCTTTGTAGAGCCGATTTGCACGGACATACTCAAGATCATTGAGGACATGGAACATTTCGAGCGCGATTCCGAAAGCCGTGGCGCGGGCATCGCTTTCCAGCCAGTATTCGCGCATTCCGCGCTTGATGGTTGACCGTTCTCCGGCAAGGTGGCGGATTACGGTGAGAATGTCCTTACGGGCTTGCTCGAAGCTCTGGGCGGCAGGCACCCAGCGCCGATCAATCTTGCTTTCGATAGTGTCGAAGGCCACTGTGATCACCTTTCCGCCTTTCAAAAAATAGGTCAGTAGTTTTTACATAATTACTATTATGGGGTTCGACATCAGGTCATCTGGGCCGTGGGAAAAGGGTGCCGGGACACAACACGGAACCTTCAGAGGCGCCGCAAAAAACCAATGTCTGGTTCGGATCTCTTAGTCGGATGGCCTAGCTGAAACGTTCGGATGTCCCGCTCGCCCAAATCGTCAGACAGCGCTAAGCGGTCGGAGGTGCAGGCACGTTGTCCAGGGTCGCACCCATTGACTCTGGCGCGGTGCTGTCCGATCTAAGATCGGCATCTAGGGTTACTGTTTTTACCATAGTACAGTTCTCTCTTGATGTTTGAGGAATGCCCGGATGGATTTGGGGCGTTTCTTGTCCTGTCGGTTGTTGGCGCAATCGACAGGACCGCTCACTGCTCGGTGGTTTTGTTCCATTTTCTGCAAGTCGTCGCTCAGTCCTTTCGTCTAGCCGCACCAGGACCCGCGTTTGCCGCCCGAATAGGGTCGCGCGAGACCTTCGGATATCAGAGTTTTCCCTATCTCCTGACCACCTGAACGTCCGACCGCGAGGAAACGGTCATGCACGTCCAGGTCTGGTTGGATAACCAATTCTATCTGCCCACTGGTCTGAATGATCTCCGTCAGGCGGTCTTTGGCTTTCAGACCCAAAGCTCTCTCGGCCTCACATTGTGCGCGGAAGGTCTCAGGAGTGTCGAAACCGATGAGGCGGTAGCGGTCATCACCGTGGTCGATGGTGTCACCATCAACGGCAATCACCTCGGATGCGCTCAGGGTTATTGTTTGTTTTGATGGTTCAATCCAGACCGCAACAAAAAACAAAGACGCGAGTGTAGCGCTGAGAAACAAGAGCCGTTTCATGTGCCCTGCCCCAGTACTTTTGATGAGCCGGGTTCTCGAACGTGACCGATCAGGTTTTAGTTTTCGCGTCCAAGGCTTGGGCTGCTTCGAGACCCTCTGGGGTAATCGACTCGATCGTATAATCTGATTTGACGCAGAGAATGCGCCCGTCGCCAAATTCCTGGTGATGCTTAAAAAGCCCCGGCCAAAGATCGAACTCTCTGGGCTCAGCGCCCGCGCGAGAGATCTTCGACTTGCACAAGGCTCCGACATAGTTCGGCGAGCTGTAAATGCAGTGGTACTTAGGTCGTCCAAGGGAAGCGAGTCCGATAAATTCGTAGCGGCATGTAAAGGGAACCTGATCTTCTTTCAGGCCCCGGACCATCTCGATGGTTACCACAGTGTATTGTCTCTTGTTGTCCGCCATGACGACCCCCTATGGGCCGTCTTCTACATCCAAAAGTTGTGGACTAAAACACAATCTACGTCAATATAAGAAAGCACTCCAATATACGATATTGGATTGTCAGAAATATATTGGCCGGATATTGCTTAAGCGATTCGCAAGCAGGAGAGACCATCTTGAAACACTCAAAATCCAGGAATAGAACTCGCGCGAAGGCCCTTGCAGTTGCACTCGCTGTACTGCCGGCCACGCAGGCCAGTGCCTATCCAATTGACTGTGCCATATTCCTTTGCCTCGCCGGGGGTTGGCCAAGTTCGGCTGATTGCGTCGCAGCCAAGGCGGAGTTCATTCGGCGCATCACTCCCTATCCGGTAGAGCCTCCGCTGCAACTTTGGCGCTGTCCGATGAATGCATCAGACAGCACCTCCAACTTGAGTCCTATGGAACGGTTGGAAGCAATCAAACGCAGTAGCGCCAACCCTATTCCAGAACTTCCATCTGACGATACCACTGAGCCATTGCTGGTAGATGTTGCGATCTCAACAGAAGCGATCCAGGCATTTCATGGCCAATCCGGCGATAGCTTTCAAGCCACACCGATCAGCGTCGATCTTTCCTCACCCGATTTCGACGTTGTGAGATCCATCAGGGTTTGGGATGTGCGCCACTACAGCTATCGCCGTCATTCGCGAGAGGGCGACTGCGAGCGTTCGCTTGATCTTGTGGTTGGCAGCTATGGCGATCATGCGAGCTTTCAATGGTCCGATCACGCTCCTGCGCCGATCCCAGCCTGGCTGCCCCTTGGCAATCGCTGCGAACCTCCCAGCTACTTCCGTGGCGTTGGCGTCGAGTGGACCGATACATTCGGGTTCAGCGATTATGAACTCATCCGATACTGAGGTTCTTACCTGCGGCACAACGCGTTACTTCTGGCTATGCCACCAAAATCACCAGCTGCACTTTTAAACCAGGCCGATTGGCCCGGAGGAAAAGCTTAATCCCAGAAACAAAAACCCCCGCAAGGCGGGGCCTCAGCGGGGATCTTCTTAAGTCAAGTTTGATCACCTGATTTATAGGAAGTTCCCAAAATTCTGACAAGGATAAACGCATCTGTGCGAACGGTTTTTCTGTGTTTATTTGCTGAGGTTCAACCTGCCTTGCTTCCCCAAAGAGAAGCAGACTATGAGACCCCTTAACCATACCGAACACCCTGCCCCGCTAAGCTGCGATGCCAATACTGACCTTTGCCAAGGGAAGCCAATACGATGAGCTTTCGGCAGATCGCATCCGTCCATCACCACGAAAATATACGCTTCCACAACGGCCTTCCCGAGGGTTGGAATCGAGACAGGTTTCGGCAGCTCTGCGTGGGATATGCGCAGATCAGAGGCGCATCAGCCCATTGTATTCGCACCTTAGAGATCATCATCGATATGATTACGCCATGTGCTTTTCGAGACCCGTCTCAGGAACCCTTTTGCTACGCGCGCCAGGAAACCCTCATTGCCGGTCGAGGCGTGACAGATCGGACAATCCACAATCACGAACGAGAACTGGAAATGATTGGCCTGCTCGAACGCAGGCTTGGTGCAAATGGGGCGCGTTGTAAGCGCAAGGGGCTCGGCCTCTTTCTGACCCCTGCCCTAAACCTCATTTCAGAGATGCGCGACGCAGACGAGCAAAGCAAAGCCGAGAAGAAAGAACATGACGAGCTGCGCGGGGATCGATCACGGCTTTACCGACATGTGAAACACAGCTTGGCAGTGTTTGCCTCGCTCCCCTGCAGTCCTGAAGGCCTGGAAGACATGATGGGGGAACTTCGATCCTGGCCGCGTGCCGACAAGCTGAAATACATGTCGCTGGATGGGCTCAGATCACATGTTCAGGCAGCTCACGATCTTTGGAAGCGGATCGAAATATATGTTAAAAAACCCGGTGAATTTTCGGGTGAACCCGAAGCCTGTTTCGGGTGCCATATACAAGACCAAATTGAAGAAGAAATTCTGTCTTGTAACGCCGATGGCGAAGTTACAATGCCCTCGGCTGAAGCCTCGGAACCAGATTGTTCTGGCTCCGGGCCTTACGGCCCTCCGCATTGCTTAGAAAGCAATCATCCGACAGATACGGCATCAAGCAAGGCCCAAAAACTACCGCAGGTGAATAACCGCATCCTATATGAACTGGCCTCACCCGAGCTGCGTATGCATATCGATATCGCCGGTGGCGGAGATCAGAATTCCAGCCCGTCGCTCTACGCGATTGAGACCGGCGTTTCGGCGCGATTGTCGGAGATCGGCGCCAATGCCTCCGCATGGCATACGGCGATTGACCGTTTGACCGTGATGGGTGCAATCCTGGCCGGGTTGATCATAGACGCGAGGCTGAGTGATCCGCGCCTGCCGCCCGTGGTTAATCCGGGCGGATACCTTCGCGGTATGGTGCGCGCAGATGAGCGCGGGGAGTTGAACCTGATTTCCAGTTTCATGGGTTTGTTGGCACGAAGAGCCCGGGAGGAGGAAGACGGGTTTCCGCAAGACCCCAAGAAGCGGATTTAACCGTGTCGGGTTGCGCGCTGCCAGCTTCTCCAATTCATGTGTCTCATCGGCAGGTTTTTGCTCTGTTTCCGCCTCCAGAACAGAAGCGTATTCAAATCTGTGATTGGCTACGGGAAATCCCGAGTGGTTTGTTCAGCTTTAGGTTGCTAATCGGCCTCGACGGCAACGCGGAACAGGAAGACGGTCTATGAAAATCGCGGACATTGGCAATTCTGAACTGGATTTCAGACAGACCGGGGAGGCGCGCCTTCAGGAAATTTGTTCCAGGTTTGAGCTGGAGAATGCGTCCTACGCCCATATCGACAAGCATCACAACGTTGTCCACGGTTGCACCACGTTCCCGGCCGAATGGGTCAGGCATTACGTCGACAACGACCTGGTTCTGATTGATCCCCTTATTCGATTTGGCGCCGCAATGATTGCCCCGATTGATTGGGCTGTGTTTGATGATCAGCGTGAACACGCACCGCTATTCGATGCAGCGAGAAAATTTGGTGTGGGTCAGCACGGACTATCCATTCCGGTTATCAATCCGTTTGGGGAGCGTGGCGTCTTTACGGTTACCTCCAACCTGCGCCGTTCCGACTGGGACGCCTTGGTCGGGAGTATGCTCCCTGCCCTTCGCCACGAAGCGCAGGTCCTGCATCTACTCGCGCTCGATGTGATTGATACGGTTTTCAACTTTCCTACGGATGCGTTGTCCGATCAGGAGATGGATGTTCTGAAGATGCTCGCATCAGGATTGATCCCATCCGTAGTTGCTGGCCAGACGGGGCTCTCCTCCAGAATGGTGCATGCTTTGACGTCTTCGATCGTCACAAAACTCAAGTGCCGGACAACGGAACAAGCAGTGGCGAGAGCTGTCAGCACAGGTATTCTTAAATGGACCGATTTCTTTGCCGACCCGGTCGCCGAACTTGCGGATGTTGAAGGACAGACCCTTTGCGGCGGGATCGTGCGTTGGTCTGGAAGATCACACGAGTTGATCACCTTTGAAGATGGTCGAACGGTGCGGAACTTGGATAGCTTTCAGGCGGTTCAGGTCCAGGAAATTGCCAAAGACTTCAATCTGGATGCTGAAAGGATCCTCGAAGAACTTGGGCCCAACCGGGATCAATGCGTGTGGATCAGGCATCTCTGAGTTCGGCCCACGTGCACCGCTTGATTTGCAAAATTGTGAGCAGGGGCAAGTTTCACATAATTTCACCTATCGGTGTAATCAGCTGCAAAAGGGTGGGTTCATGCAATCCATCGACCAACCCGCACTATACTACTTGAGGCTTTGGCAGTTCCGCGAGATCAGCTCAAAATTCTCCTCAATGACGTCTGTATCGCACATGTGGTAAAGACAATAATTGCTCCGTCTCAGAGTTTAATCCACTCGGCGTTCGGGATAAATGCGGTCTGTCTGCAAATTTGGACCCCTAGATCATATCCCCTCTCAATAACCTGCACAAATGTCTAATTTGGCTTTCACTGTGCTTAGCTTAGGCTGTTCGTATGTTTCGGATAGCAGTAGGTATTGGCGCTTTTGGTGCCATCTGTGCGGTAGTCTTTGTTCGGCTTAATGATCCTTGGGTCATTGCGGAACAGAAGGCAGAAAGCGACGCGAAGATGATCGCTGAACTTATCGATACTCCCGATAAGATCAGCTGGCACTTGACGGAAGATATTCCGCTGCTTCGTGCTTTGGTTTGGAACGCTGACGGACAACGCCAATACCCGCCGATAGCTGGAATGGTGCCTGTTCCTTACACGTTTTCCGATGAGGCAGAAACCGAACTGGCCTATTTTCAGGTGCAGACCCAAACTCCAATATGGGCACCATTCGACGTTGAAAGCAGCCAACTGCTTTATTGTCGTACAGCACCGCCCGTCTGTCTCATCTATGAACGCGCGTCACTAGAAGAGTACTTAGAACTCACAAGTGGTGCGCTGGCGTCGAAAGGATCTAACCAACTGGCGCTGTTGCTTTTGACTGCGATAGCAAGTCTGTTGGGCTTTGTTTACATTTGGTTCAGACAAACAGAAAGAACCCGATCCTCGGGGTTCAAGCTTGATCCCAAACGCTATGTTGTTCAGCGCGACTCGCTGCAAGTTTCCCTCACCCCACGCGACGTAAAGTTGCTCTCGCTGCTGCAAGAACGGGTCGGCACGGTTGTGACGAAAGACGAGCTCTTTGACAGAGGGTGGGCGCGCGAGTACACTCCCAACTCGCGTGCCTTGGACCAACATATAATCAACCTGCGCAAAAAGCTGGATCCGGACAAATCCAGACCAGTCCTTATTGAAACTGTGCACGGTGTCGGCTACCGCTTCGTTGTCTAGCGACCTATTTTGCAATTTTTTTGCCCGATTCTGACACACAAGTATGCGCGATGCGGTTAAATGGAAACATGCACAGAAACTGTTCTGAACTTCAGCCATTAGTAGAATGTACCCGCTATGAAACTTGTCTACCTACCACTTATGTTCCTTATCTTCGCAAGCGAGAGTTACGCCGAAACACCCATCAAAACGGAAGACGATTTTGGCACGCTCAATCCTGATGACACAGGTAAAGAGATGATTGTGCGGAAGATAGAGATGGGGGTGATTGACTCTATCACTTGTTCCCTTGGGATAAATGTCACAAAAAACGACGATTTTGAACTGGCTCGGAGGCTTACCAGAGAATGCGCCGAAGCTGGCTTTGCCAAGGCTATGACCTGGATGAGCCAGCTTGAAAACAACGGACTAGGTGGTGAATACGATCCAGACGCGTCGGCAGAATGGGATCGACGTGCCGCAGAGGCAGGCGACCCCGTAGGGAAGTTTAACCATGGCGTTAACTTGATGCGGGGGCATGGCATTTCGCAAGATACTGAACTGGGGCGTCGGTATGTTGACGAAGCGGCAAGCGATGGGCTTGATGTCGCCAGAAAATTGCAAGGTGCCGATTACGATCTGGATGAAATAACACCAGATGCGGACAACTGGAAGTATGCGCCGCTATTTTGAATCGAGCCAAATAGATCCCATTACATCCTCTCGTTTAACCTGGCGATACAAGAATTCGCACCAGCGAAGTGGCGGCAAACGCAAGTTTGAGCCCGTCCAACATGCTTTAAGTCGTTTTAGACTGTAACCAGAATGCGGATCGCAAGATAGTTTACTATTTTTCAATGATTTAGTATCCTTGACCTCCGTGGGTTGCGGGCCCAAAAACCACAGGAATTTGCTGCATGTCCCATGCTTTCAGATACCTGAAAAGCATGAACGTCTAGCAAGGTAATCCGTGCCAATATTTCCATGACTTTCGCCATTTTCGTTAGATCGCGGCGTTCGACCAAAGCATCATGGACGGTTTCTTGGACATGAATTTAGAAACAAAGTCGCGGCAAAGGACCAACCCAGTTCGCAACACGCCGCCGGATGAATGTGCGCATTCAACGCCACTAAACGTGGTCTTGGTTCGAGAGAGAAGGAAAGAATATGATACTGACGCGCAGAACTTTATTGGCGACCGGCACGATGTTTTTGGCAGCTCCCTACGTCCGGGCTTCGTCTCCTGTTGTTGTGGACATGCTGAACAAGCATCCTGATGACCCCAAACAACGACAGATTTTCTTGCCCAGACTGGTCGTCATAGATCCCGGTCAGTCTGTTTTGTTCAAGGCGACGGACCCGGGGCACAATGCGGCGTCCGTTGACGGGATGATCCCGGAGGGTGCTGAACCTTGGGAGGGAAAAATTGGCAAGGATATCGAGGTCGAGTTCACGCAACCCGGTGTCTATGGATATGTTTGTACACCGCACGCAGCCGCGGGGATGGTGGGCGTCGTGGTCGTTCAGGGTGAAGGAGCACTGGATAACCTGGAAGCAGCAAAAGCCGTCAAGCAGCGCGCCAAGGGGAAACGGGTGTTCGCCGAAATCTGGGAAGAAATCGATCAGCTTGGGTTGAGCGGCTGAGCCGAAAGCCCCCTATCAGTCCAGTGACATCTAAAACTCCAAACAGGTCGGCGCATGTATGACTGGCCTGTTTTCTTTGGCCCGCAATGCTGCTGGACCCTTCGAAAAATCTGTACGACCAAAGCATTACTATTTTAGTCGGATATGTAGATTCAACTATCCGTGATAGCAAGGCGACCATACGTCAGAACAGTCAAACCGGGTTCCGTGCGCCTTTTGCGCAAGCCACAAGCCAGAGCATGGTCCGATCCGGAACCCAAGGAGGAATGCCATGAATGAGATGACCAATCTGCAAGCGACCACAAACGCTTCGCCTTTCGCAACCCGCTATGACAATTTCATTGGCGGAGACTTTCGAGCGCCGGATTCAGGTCAGTACTTTGACAATATCAGCCCAATCACAGGGGGCTCAATTGGCCAGATTGCGCGCTCTGGTGCTTCGGATATTGAGGCAGCGCTGGACGCTGCTCATAGAGCTGCCGATGGTTGGGGTGCGACCAGCGTGACCGAGCGCGCCAATACACTGATGCGAATTGCGCAGAAACTGGAAGACAACCTAGAGCTTCTGGCCATCTGCGAAACATGGGACAACGGGAAAGCCATTCGGGAAACACGGGCCGCGGACCTGCCGCTTGCGATTGATCATTTCCGGTATTTCGCAAGCGCGATCCGTGCTCAGGAAGGCACGATGGGCGAAATTGACCAAGACACGGTTGCCTATCACTTTCACGAACCACTGGGCGTCGTCGGGCAGATCATCCCTTGGAATTTCCCGCTGCTGATGGCGGCCTGGAAACTAGCACCTGCCATCGCAGCAGGAAATTGCGTGGTTCTGAAACCGGCCGAGCAGACACCTGCAACCATCATGGTTTTCTGCGAGTTGATTGCGGATATTCTGCCTGCAGGAGTGTTGAATGTGGTCAACGGTTTTGGTCTTGAGGCAGGCAAACCGTTGGCCACATCCAACCGCATCGCCAAGATCGCCTTTACCGGAGAGACCACAACCGGTCGACTGATCATGCAATACGCGACCGAGAACATCATACCAGTGACACTGGAATTGGGTGGTAAGTCTCCGAACATTTTCCACAAGGATGTTCTGAACGAGGACGATGCGTTTTTTGACAAGGCCATCGAAGGTTTCGTGATGTTCGCGCTGAATCAGGGCGAGGTCTGCACATGCCCAAGCCGCGCCTTGATTCACGAGGACATCTATGAGCGCTTTATCGAACGGGCCATCGAACGGACCAAGGCCATCGATTGCGGCGACCCGCGTGAAGGTGGAACCATGATGGGGGCGCAAGCCTCTTCCGAGCAGAAAGAGAAGATTCTTTCCTATCTTGATATTGGTCGGCAAGAAGGTGCTGAAGTGCTGACTGGCGGCAGCGAACGCCAGATGCCGGGAGATATGGCGAACGGGTATTACATCGAGCCAACAATCCTGAAAGGCAACAACAAGATGCGCGTCTTCCAAGAAGAAATCTTTGGCCCCGTGGTGTCGGTGACAACATTCAAGGATGAGGACGAAGCGCTAGAGATCGCGAATGATACGCTGTACGGGCTGGGTGCAGGTGTTTGGTCGCGCGATGCCAACAAGTGTTACCGCTTTGGCCGCGCAATCAAAGCCGGACGTGTCTGGACAAATTGCTATCACGCCTATCCTGCCCATGCCGCATTTGGTGGGTACAAGCAGTCGGGGATTGGACGCGAGACCCATAAAATGATGCTGGATCATTATCAGCAGACCAAAAACATGCTGGTCAGCTATAGCCCGAACAAACTCGGCTTCTTCTAAGGTGATCCTGAATTTGTAGACTTATTGGCGGGGCGAGCATGGCCCCGCCCATCCTTCTTTGGAGGTAAGCAATGGACCCCAAGATTACATGTGTCTCGGATGACGAACCAATTGCCGGTACCGATCCGAATGCGCGGGTTGTCGCGACGGAGGGCGCGCTTGAACTGCTGAAAGAGATTCAGGTGCGCAATGGTGAGGTCATGTTTCATCAATCCGGCGGATGCTGCGATGGCTCCTCCCCGATGTGTTATCCCAAAGGTGAATTCCCGCTAGGAAAATCAGATGTAAAGCTTGGCGATATTGGCGGGGCAGAATTCTATATCTCAGGCGCACAATACGAGGTCTGGAAACATACGCAGATTATCCTTGATGTGGTGCCGGGGCGCGGCGGCATGTTTAGCCTCGATAATGGTACCGAGAGGCGATTCCTCATTCGATCCCGGCTTTTACCTCAGGTCTAGATGCTCCACCTTCGAACGGGTTGTGAAGCCGGGTCAACGCGACAACAGACTGCTCAATTGGTGTTTAAGCTCTTTATCGTTGATCGGTTTGTGGATCAGAGTCAGGCCGTTCGACTTACATTCTTCGGCCGTTTCCAGTGATCTGTTTGCAGAAATGATCAACGCGGGCATGCTGCCGAACTCGGCCTTTATATTCCAGACCGCTTCTGTTCCGGTCTTTCCATCATCCAACTGAAAGTCTACAACCATCGCATCGGGCGAAATCTCGATTTCACGTAACAGGTCGACGGCTTGAATTTCGCTCGCTGCTTCAATAACATCAACGTCCCAAGACTCCATCGTGATGGCCAATGCATTTCTGAGATCCTTGTCATTTTCGATCAGCAGGACAATTGTGTTAGTCAACTGACCAGCTCTTTGCTCCTGTATCTCTGCGGATGAGTCTCTTGAGTAATCTTGTCCCTGCACGGTCGGCACCTCAACTGAGAACGCCGTACCTTTTCCCAGTTTGGACCTAAGGTGGATCGGGTGGTTCAGTAATTCGCAAGCGCGTTCGACAATGGCCAAACCAAGGCCCATGCCCTGCGCCGCGCTGGCATCGGAATGCAGGCGTTGAAACTCTTGGAATACGATCTCGCGCTGGTCAGCTGGGATCCCTACTCCAGAGTCCAGCACTTCGATGGAAATAGCATCCTTTCGCCTTCTGACCCCAACCAAAACCTTACCTGTTTCGGTGTACCGGATCGCGTTGGACAGTAAGTTCTGAAGAATGCGCCTGAGATAACTGGCGTCGCTTTTTACCAATGCTGTGGTCGGAACGACCCGCAAGTCCAACCCTTTCGCCTTCGCAACAGGCCGAAAGGCATCTTCCATCTGTTTAAACACTTCACCAACGGGCACCGCCGAAAGATGCACTGCCGCTTTGCCTGAATCCAGTTTCGAGATGTCCAACAGTGCTTCAAGGATGTGTTCGACGCTGTTCAGAGCGCTTTCTGCCTTAATTGCGACTTCATGGGTATCAGTTTCACCCAACCCATTTCGAAGGGATGCGACATATAGTTTTGCCGCCGAGAGGGGTTGCAAAAGATCGTGGCTGGCTGCAGCTACAAATCTGGACTTTGAAGCATTCGCGCGCTCAGCCTCGCTTAATGCTTCTGCCAATTCTACCGTCCGGGCCTTAACACGATTTTCCAACAAGTTCTTTGCGTCTATCAGGGCTTGCGCCGATTTCCTTTCGGCAGTGACATCCGTAAACGAAATCACAAAACCTTTGTCCGGCATTTCCTGCGCAAAGACCAACAACATTTTGAACCGGCCCCGGTCCATTTCAAATTGCAGAGGTTCGCGTTCCGTCTGGGTGTTCACCCAATAGAGCAAATCATGCTGGGTAAATCCGTCTTTGAAAGTGACATCGGCGCTCAGTCGGTTTGTCAGGGTCTTGAACTGTGTTCCCATCTGAAATTGCGACACCGGGATCGCCAACAACTCAGAGGCCCGGTTGTTCCAGCCAATAAGGCGATGCTTACTGTCGAAAATACAAACACCTTGCTCAATATGTTCCAGTGTCGCGCGGATCAGGCTGGCTTTGTCGTCAAGAATTCGATCTCTTTCCTCTCGTTCGATCCGCATAATGTCTGAGACATCCGTCTGCAAGATCACTGTACCCCCATCCGGTGTCCGATGTTCGGAAACCTGAATCCAGCGGTTCCCACTCAGGCGTACGTTGAACACAACATGATCGTCCGCGTGGCGCGCGACACGGCGCTTAACCCAGTCTTGCGAAGTCAACGCCTTCGGCAGCGACAGGTACCTGGACTGGCTGACCAGTTCGACATATTCGACAAACCGCAATCCAGGACTGAGACGTTCCTTGATATCAGGCATATGCAGCCCGAAACGGCTGTTGCAAAGGACCAGTTTTTCGTCCCGATTGAACAGTGCAAAACCTTCTTGAACTGTCTCAATTGCATTTGCCAGATCAGCTCGGGCAGCTTCCGTTTCCTGATTGGCCTGCGCCAGTCTGGAATTTGAGTCATTCAGAAGTTCAAGCGCACGCTCCAGATCGTTGGTTCTGGCACGCACCTCCTGCTCAAGCATGGCCGCGCGCTGAAACTGGGCGTACGCAGCACCCGAAGCATCCGTTGACTTCTCAACCCGCATCATCAGCGCCTCGATGATCTTCAGCAGTTTTTCATTCTGCCGTTCTATCGGGTCCGCAGGGTCGGTAAGGTATTCAATCATGCCCTAGTCATCCTTGGGCGGGTATATCGCAACACCGGTCAGGGTTTGATTGACGTGGATCGAGTTGTATTGCTCTCCATAGGTCGAGAACCCGAAAACACGGTTATCCGACAGAATGCGCGATATGTCGTGTGTCTTCTGTTTTTCCTGCGCCTCAAGACGACGCAGAATGCAATCACAGGCCAAGATCGTGTCAGGCTGCTGCTTTTCGTTCAAAGCAGCAATTTCTTCTTGAAGATGTTCCACCATATCGCGCGGCTCGGCCAAAGTTAGAACCAGACCTTCGTCAATTGCCGAGAAGAAAACCAGATCACCATTGCCAGCGACGCGTTGGATGGCGCGGACATGATGCTGACCGCCAATCTGCACCACAACAGGATGCGCAGCAAAGGTAAAAGTGGTCAATTGTTCAGGGTCTTTACCCAGAATCCGAGCGTATTCCCGCGCTGCTGGTTCAGCGTTGATTTCCTGAACGACACGTTTGGCCGGATCAGCCTTGGTAACAACCATACGACGGGCTGCCGGTATCAAGTGGTCCGTTTTGAACACTTTGATCGGGCACCGCGTTCGCACCTGCACCAGAATGGCTGCGTTTTCCAGCGCGCGCCCGTCGTGCAAAACATATGTATGGCCAAAATCAGTCCCGTCGCCGGCTGACCCTCCAAACAGAGGCACTGGACCCAACCCCACAGCCAGTTCTGCCGTCAGCTTGTCTTCCTTGGTGGACAGCCCGTCAATCATGAGGAAGGTGAATTCGTGTTCCCAATCCGAACAGTCGCGCATCATGGCGTTTCGGTTTCGGATCATTTCGTTGATGATTCCCTCGGCATCAAAGTCATCCAAGTTCGATACAGGAACAGTTCTCGCTTGGAAATGCGAACGCGGTAAACCCATTGCTACGATCTGATCTTCGCCGTAACCGTATTCGCCCAACTCTCCCGCTGTCGTGCAACCGACCACCTGAGTGGGTGAGAATCGTTCTGCAGCCTCGGCAATAATTGTCTCGGCATCAGCACTTGGGCTGACAAACAATATGACCAAAGCCATCGGGTCATCGCCAAACGCATCTGCCAGGACACCGACCGGTTCCGTGGCGTCACAACTTGCAAAAGCCGTTCTAACTATACCGGATGAACCGGATTGGGCTGTCGCCAATCCGACTGCGTACTCCATCGTGCCTCCTCCCTAAAGCGCGACGACTTTAACGACAGTAAGACACCTTGCCTTATTCTTGCAAGACGCTGGCAAAAGACGCTTTCTTTGCAATCAGAACAGCTTGCGTTCGGCTTTGAACCCCTAACTTTCGCATGATAGCAGTGACATGTGCCTTAACCGTAGTTTCAGCGATCGACAGGTCATAAGCAATTTGCTTATTCAGCTTGCCTTCACAAATCAGCTGAAGGATTCGCGCCTGCTGATTTGTCAACGTCGCTAGCCTGTTGATGGCGTCACTCTGTTCGTCGGCTTCTTCGTCTTCGACGAGAACGCATCCTTCGGGTAAGAATACATCTCCGGAATGAACTGTCTCGAACGCAGTTCGAAAAACCTCGCGCTGGCTGTGTTTCGGAACGTACCCTGCAGCACCCGCTTGTATCACCTGACTCACTACGCGATTGTCGGCGAGTGACGAAACCACAATGACCGGGGCATTGGCCGCGGCCCTTAGTCGAACCAGACCGTCAAGCCCATCTACATCCGGCAAGTTGAGATCCAACATAACAGCGTCTGGCTTCAACCCACCTGACAAAAGCTCCATGGCCCGTTCCAGACAGTTTGCGGTATGAATTTCCCCAATCTCAGCGACGCTTTGCAGCGTCATCGACAACGCATCGCAGAACAACGGATGATCGTCGACAATCAGAACATTCTCAAAATCATTTTGTCTGGCGGGTTCTGCAAGCATAAGAGGCGCCTTTGCAATGTAACTCTCTTTGTTCCAAGGCTAACAACCCCGGCGTCAAACGCCTATTGGCCGAAGGTCGTAGATCACAAAAACGCGCGCCCGACTGGCGGGCGCGCGATCTTTTTGGGGGTCAGGGCTCGGCTCAGTTCGCCGAGGCCAGTTCCTTGGGCAGGCGGAAAGTCCACAACGTGCCTCCCTGGTTGAGGTAGTTGACCTTCTTGGCCACTTCACCGCCCCACAGCGGAACCGCACCGCCCCAGCCGGATATGATCGAGACATACTGTTCGCCATCCTGTTCCCAGGTCACAGGCTGACCCACGATGCCCGAGCCGGTCTGGAACGACCACAGCTTTTCGCCGGTTTCGTCATCCAGCGCGATGAACTCGCCTTCGGGGGTGCCAAAGAACACCAGCCCGCCAGCCGTCGTCATCACACCTGACCACAGCGGCGCGTCGTTCTTGTATTCCCACTTCCACTCGCCGGTATCGGGGTCAATCGCCTTGAGCGAACCGATGTGATCCTCGTAGTTCGGCTTGATGGTAAAGCCCGCGCCCAGATAGGCCGCGCCTTTCTTGTAGGTGATCGGCTCATTCCAAATGTCCATGCCCCATTCGTTCGAAGGCACGTAGAAATTACCGGTGTTCTGCGAGAAGGCCATCGGCATCCAGTTCTTGCCGCCCAGGAAGGACGGCGAGGCAAAGATGACCTCACCCTTGTTGCCATCAGCCGCAGCGGCCGGATCACCGGGACGGTTGTTTTCGACAAAGATCGGACGGCCGGTTTCATCAATTCCGTCGGCCCATGTAATGTCCTTGACGAAAGGTGTCGCCGAGACGAACCCACCATCCTCACGGTTCAGAACATAGAAGTACCCGTTCCGGTCGGCAGTGGCGAAGCGCTGGTTACCTTCGCGGTCGGTATAAGCGACCACTTCGTTCACACCGTCATAGTCCCAGCCTTCACGCGGGGTAGTCTGGAAATGCCACTTGATCTCGCCGGTTTTGGGGTCGATTCCGATACGGCTGGCGGCATAGAGGTTGTCGCCCTTGTTGCCCTCGGTCGGGGTGCCGGCATCGCGTAGCCAGCTGTTCCAGGGGGCCGGGTTGCCTGCGCCAAAGACCAGCGTGTCGGTGTCAGCATCGTAAGAGCCGCCCAACCAGGTCGCGCCGCCGCCGGTTTTCCACATGTCACCGGGCCAGGTCGCGTTCAGCTCACCTGTCATGGTGCTTTCTTCGCCATTCAGCGTGCCCATGTGACCTTCGATAACGGGGCGTTCCCAGACCAGATCGCCGGTATTGACGTCCCGCGCTTGAACCGCGCCGACGATGCCGAACTCACCGCCCGAGTTGCCGGTGATGACCAGACCGTCGACGATCAGCGGGGCAGCCGTATAGGAATAGCCCGCTTTGTAGTCGGCAATCTTGTCGCGCCAGACCACATCGCCCGTGTCCTTGTTCAGCGCCACGATCCGCGCGTCCAGCGTACCGAAAATGACCTTGTCGCCATAGATGGCAGCGCCCCGGTTGACCACGTCACAGCAGGGCAGAATGCCTTCGGGCAGGCGGGCATCGTATTGCCAGACCTCTTTGCCGGTCTCCAGATCAATCGCATAGAGGCGTGAATACGACCCGGTGATATACATCATCCCGTCATAGATCAGCGGCTGAGTTTCCTGTCCGCGCTGCTTCTCTCCGCCAAGACTGAAGGCCCAGGCCGGAAGCAGGTTCTTGACGTTGTCCTTGTTCAGCATATCCAGCGGGCTGTAGCGCTGCAAATGCCGCCCCATACCATTGGTCACAACCTGAGTTGTGATCGTTTGGTCATTGGCCAGATCGTCTTCGGTAACTTCTGCATAGGCCGCGCTGGTCGCGACAATGCTCGCAGCGGCGGCCATGATAAACCGTTTCATCGGTATCCTCCCTAGACTTATGTCTTTCCTCCACGCCGAATCTCCGACGCGTCGGGATTGTTGGCGAGAGTATTATTCGCAGGCAGGCACCGGTGTTGGAATTGCACATTGGTCGTAGGGCGCAAACGGCAGATTTCAACTAGGTTGGGCCATCTTATTTGATGCGCGAGGCTATGATGCGGAGGCTTTTCACTTGGTTTATCCCTGCGGTTTTGATCTGCGCGCAGCCCGCGCTGGCCGATCCTCTGTCGGGGCAGAAAGCCATTTCTCTGGTCGACGGAGAAGGCAACAAGTTATTGATCGGACACGTGACTTTCGATCCCAAGAGCGACGCCGTAGCCTATCAGATCGACCTGAGCGCGGGCCCCTTCGCAGACCATTTCCTGTCCATGCGCCCGTTTCGCTGTCTTGAAGGGGCGGACAAACACTGGTGCCATGTCCCCTACCCTTATGCTCTGCGGCGCGAGGTCTCGGACGACAATCTGACCGATATGGAATACGACCTGCTGTTTATCCACAAGGGCGCCACCGAATACGGCATTGATATGTGGAACGGAGTCTACTACCGCCTGCAACGCGACGGTGACCGCCTGGTCGGACAGCTGCACGAAATGGATATGGGCATCCTATCGGCCCCACCTGAAGACGGAGATCTCCGGCCCGTATCCGAGGAAGACATCCACGTGGCCGATCCCGACAGTCACTGGCTACCGAAGGTCGTGATCGACTAATCACTGGTCTGAGATGCTGCTCAGATAGGCCAGAATGAAGTCCTGCACCGTCCGGTCCTCGATCCCGACATGGCGCATCTTTGTGCCGGGCATGAATCCGTCATTGTCTTCCATCCATGCGCGCAAAGCGGCGGGTGTCCAGACGATGCCTGATCCGGCCAGAGCCTCAGAATACTCATAGCCGTCGACCGTGCCCGCCCTGCGCCCGACGACACCGTCCAGCTGAGGGCCATAGCTGGGATCGGTCGCGCCCGGCGCATGGCAGCGGCGGCATTCCGAGACAAACAGGGTTTCCCCCGCCTCGACCTTGACGCGGTCAAAGGTGGATTGGGCATATGCAGGTGCGGCTGAAGCTGCGCAGGCAGCAAGGCCAAGGGACAAGATGATGTGTTTCATTTGATCCTCCGAACGTTTGTCGGAGTATAGGCCCGCACCCTGGGCCCCAAGCTTGACGCATATCAAGAAATCAGGCGCGCGGCCTCATCCTTTGGTCGTAGAAAACGCAGAAAATCAGGTTTTTTCAGAACAAGGGCGCGTACTTCCACTCATCTGCGTCCGGCGTGACCTCGTTGGGATCATAGCCAGACTCTTGCAGACGTTTGGCGATCTTCAAGCCGTCGCTTGCGGCTTCATCCACATAGGCGCGGCCTAGCTCGGGGTCTTGCGCCACCCCGTGACCGCGCAGCAGGTTCAGACCATAGTTGAACTTGCCCACCGGATCGCCCAGATCAGCGGCGCGTTTGTCCCAGGCGGCGGCGGCATCGGGATCGTAGTCTCCGCCCAGCCCGTTATTGTCCAACTGCCCCATCCATGTCATCGCGCCGGTATACCCGGCATTGGCGCAGCTTTCGAACAGCTTGCGCGCCATCTCGTGCCGGCCGGATTTGGTGATGTAGTAGCCGGTTGCGCAGGTCGTCATATCGGTGACGCCATTGTCAATATTGCTCATGACGCGGCCAAATCCCGTGTCCTGCGGGTTGAGCGTGCCGAACTCATCCTCGACCGTCTGGGCCGAGGCGGCTGTGCCCAGAAACAGTAGTGCAAATGCGATACGGATCATGAAAGAACCCTCCGTTTGAAAGGCATACTAGCGCATCGGGGGGGGATTTCACCTCTGCTATGGTCGTAGACAGCTTAGCGTCCGGGGCGTTTGATCCCGCGGGCCGGATCATAGCCCCACAGCGCAAGGCCCAAAAACGCCAGACCGGCCAGGATGGTCCAGCCCAGGGCCGCGCCATTGAACTGACCATAGAGCGCAAAGCGGATCAGCTCGACTGCGTGGGTAAAGGGGTTAAGCGCGCAGATATCGCGCAACAGGGCCGAGCTTTCGGCCATCTTCCAAAGCGGGTAAAGCGCCGAGGACAGAAAGAACATCGGGAAGATGACAAAATTCATCACCCCCGCAAAATTCTCAAGCTGTTTGATGGCCGAGGACAAAGCCAAACCCAGAGCGCCGAGCATCAGTCCGGCAATGATCAGCGCGGGAAAGACGCACAGATATCCGTACCAAGGCATATCAATCCCGCAGATCGCGGCAACCGCCAGAAACGTATAGACCTGCAGGATCGAGATCGTGGTGCTGGCCAGCAGGCGGCAGAACAACAACCACCACCGCGGCAGAGGGCTGGTCAGCAGCAACCGCATCGACCCCATCTCACGGTCATAGACAAGGCTGAGAGAGCTTTGCATCCCATTGAATAGCATAATCATGCCGCACAGGCCCGGCACGATGTAGATCTCATAGGTGATATAGGTCTGATAGGGCGGCGTGATCGACAGGCCCAATGCTGCGCGGAACCCGGCAGCAAAGACAACCAGCCAGACCAACGGGCGTACCAAAGCGGCGATGAACCGGCTTCGTTGACGCACAAAACGCAGCGCCTCGCGGATCAGGATCGCGCACAGGGCGATCAGCGCACCGGTCATGTGGCGGCTCCGGTCATCGACAAAAACACCTTTTGCAGAGGTTGGTCGCCGGTGATGTCGCGGCAGGTGCCTTGTGTCAGCATCTTGCCCCGATGCAGGATGGCAAGCTGATCGTCGGGGGTGATCTCATCGGTCAGATGGGTCGCCCACAACACGGTCAAACCATCCTGTGCCGACAGATCATGCACATGTTGGGTGATGGCACTGCGCGCGGCGGCATCCAGCCCCACTGTCGGTTCGTCCAGCAACAGTACCGAAGGCGCGTGGATCAGGCAACGCGCGATCTCCAGCCGTCTGCGATGGCCGCCATTCAGATCGCGTGTGCGTTCGCTTGCGCGTTCGGCCATATCCAGACGTTCCAGCGCGGCGGTGATACGGGTCTCGGCAGCACGACCTGACAGGCCATGCAAGGCAGCGAAATAGCTGAGGTTGCGATGAACCGTGAGGTCCAGATCCAGCGTCGGCTGCTGAAACACCACCCCGATCTGCGCCAAGGCCTGACGGGGCTGTTTCGAGATATCGAACCCCGCCACCTCTATCACCCCCTGCGCGGTGGTGAACAGGCGGGTCAGAAGGGAAAACAGCGTTGATTTCCCCGCGCCATTGGGCCCCAGCAACGCGCAAAACGCGCCCTGCGGGACATGAAAGCTCACGTCATCAAGGGCGCGTTTGTCGCCATAGGCGTAGCTGACATTGCGGACCGAAAGCCCTGTCACTTAATGGTAATCTCCAGCCGCTGCGTTTCGCCGGTGCTGCCCGGCACTTTCAGATAGTAGCTGCCCGGCTTGATTGCGACAAAGCCTATTTCCATCTCTCCCGCCTCGTCGAATTCAACGGAATCGACGCCCAGAGGCCGGATTTCCAACCCTTCGACCACGATCTCATCCACCCAGATCGCGCGGAAGAACTCGGGCCCGACCAAAGCCAGTTCCTGACTGCCGTCGCCTTGAATTTCGAACTCATAATAGGTGCCGGATTTCAGCTCCCACGGCGCCTCGGCCAGAGGTACGCCGGCAGAAAGGGTGATTGGCGGCAGATCTTCCTTGTTCTTGGCTGACAGCAGACCCGCAAGACCAAAGCCGTCGTCATCATCATCATCGTCAGCCAAAGCTGCAGTTGGCAAGGCCATAACCATCATCGCGGCCACGCATATCAGTCGCTTCATCACTTAAGTCTCCTCAATATTGTCAGTTGGTCGGACGGAAGGCCGCGCCCCAAGGGAAACGCCCAACCTTGATCGTCTTGATCGGTTCGCGCTTGGCCACATCAATCACAGTCACATCGCCGGAGACGCCGTTGGTGGTGAACAACAGCGACTTGTCGGCGTTGAAATCCATGTGCCAGACGCGGCGACCCACGAGGATGTAATCCTCAACCTCGTAGGTTTCGGCGTTGACGGCGGCGACATGGTTCGACGGCCCCAACGCGACAAATGCGGTCTCGTCCCCGTTCGACAACTCAAACCCCACGGGCTGTACCCGGTCGGGGTGGACCCCTTCGACCTCAAACTCGATCTTGGCCTTCTCGGTCTGGGTTTCGACGTCAAACACGGTGATCGTGCCCCCAATCTCGGAACTCACCCAAAGCTCCGTGCCGTCCTTCAGGAACTCGGCGTGACGTGGTCGGGAGTCGACGAGCGTATTGGCAAACAGCTCTTGCGTTTCCGTATCGATCCAATGAGCCATGTTGGTGGTCTCGGACGTCGTGATGGCAATCTTGCCATCTGGTGAGACGGCCATGCCTTCCGGCTCGATTCCCACGTCGATCTGGGCAATCACCGTGCGCGATTCCGTGTCTACCACTGTAGTAATCGCGTCATCCTCATTGGCGATATAAAGATGCTTGTCATTGGGGTGCAGTACGAACTGCTCAGGGTCCTCGCCCGAGGGTAGGTCGTGCAGAATCTCGCCCGTTTCGGGGTCCATCACCTGCACCGAGTCACTGTCGGACGCGCAGATATAGAGAACGGAGTAGTCCTTGGAGAACGTGATCCCGCGCGGGCGTTCTCCGGTCTCGATCGTGCGGATCACCTCAAGCGTTTCGATGTCGATCACACTGAGCGTGTCGTCCTTTTCATTGCTGATCCAGATCTCATCGGCAGTGGCAGGAGCGCAAAGCGCGGTCGCTGCCAGAAGTGCTGCTAGTCTCATCGCTGTTACTCCTTAAATGCCTGACACTGGCTTTCGGCTTCATCAATGCCCAGCGTGTCCAGTTCGGTGCGTTGGTGCAGAAACCCCTCAAGCGGAGCCATCGCCACAACGGCGCGATCCGTGACCAGCGGGATGGGTTGCCGCAACTGGCCGTTCCAGGCCCGGAAATTCATCGCGCGGCCTTTGAAGCCCGCCAGTTCGAAATCATCCGACAGGATATAGTCGCGCAGAACCGCAGGGTCGTCGGATTGGGTGCGCGTCACCGCCTCGCCCAAGGCCCGATAGGCCGCCCACGCGGCGTAATCCTTGGGGCGCATCGCCCGCCCTGCCTGATCGGCAAAACGGTTCTGCATCTGCACAGCGCCCCATTGTTCAACCACGCGCGACCACGTGACGGGCTGCAACCCCTCTGACCCGGCAACGGGGCGCGGTTCCCATGTGTTGAAGGGGATATAGCGGCCGAAATCGTCCAGCTCATCAGCGACTAGCAACACGTCATAGTCGCCGAAGTCTTGCGTAAACAGTGGCACCTCTTGTGCTGCATTTCGTCGAAGATCGGCATCGAACACCCACGTCTTTTCCGCCTGCAGGTCCAACCGGAACTTTTGCAGCGACCGCTTCAGCGCCTCGGCAAAGGCCTGATCCCCCGGATGCTCGCCCGAGATCAGGACTATTTCATCCCACCGGCGTTTGACAAGGAACTGCGTCAGTGCATCGGTGCGCATCACATCCGATGGCAACGTGTGTAACAGGTTGGCGCGACACTCGGCCTCGCGCAGCGACAGGTCCGGGGCCGAGGCGTTAAACAGCACCGCGCCTGCCGCTTCGGGCAGATCGGCGACCTCAAGCTGCGCTTGCGCAGGCGCATCCAGAATGACGAAGGGACCATTGACCAAAGCCTGCCGCGCGGCTTGCGCCCAGTCACCGCCCGCGGGCACCGTGGTCACCGTCAGATCATATTTATGCCCCAGAAACTTGGCCGTCGTCAGATTGTCGGCCAGACCCAGCTCGGCCCCCGCCTTGCCCAGATCTTCGGGAATCGGGTCGAGGTTGGACAGAACCGGAGGGCGCTCAACCTCTTGCTGCAGATAGGTCACTGAAATCGCAACCTCAGCCTGCGCAGCGCCAGATGTCAGCGTCAAGGCTGCAAGAACAAAAGAAAATCTGAACATGTTCGCGCCTCCTCCCCGGCCCTAAAAGTAAAAGCCGGTCGAAAATGGGAAAGCCATTCGACCTTAGTCGCAGATTTCGCCCATCTGCAACCAAGGTCGAATGTCGCGTTGTTTTTGCCTGCGCTATGACCGGGGAAAGCTTCAGCAGGAGGATGAAATGCGTCTTGGTTTTTACAGCGCGGCGATTGCGGCTACAGTGACAGCGGGCATGGCGCTGGCACATGGAGATGTCGCGCCCCAGCCGGTAAATACGGATGCCCTGCCCGACGTGAGCGAGGAATGGTTGATCGAGAACCCCTATCGCGATCAGGGCGAAGAGGTCTGGCAGGCTGCAATCGAAATCGGCGATTCCGGCTATAACCAGAACTGCGCACGCTGCCACGGTTTGGGCGTCGTATCGGGCGGACTGGCGCCTGACCTTCGCTACCTCGAGGCTGAAGAATACGGCGATGAATGGTATATCGAACGCTTCCGTGAGGGCTATACCCAGAACGGCATCACCAAGATGCCCGCCTTTGGCGATCTGTTGGGCCAAAAGGCCGCCTGGGCCATTCGTACCTATATCGAGACCCGCCCCGATGACGGCGCGCTGGATGATCATTCGGACCGGTTGAAGGAAATCCGCGACGAGCTGGCCGCTATGGCCGAGGGCGCGGATGGGGACACAGCCGCCCTGCAATCCGAACTGAACGAGATCGCGGGCACAATCGAAACCGGCTCGGGCGCGCCTGTGGCCGACTCGGTGGCCCTGCGCGCTGCGGTGCTGATCTCGGGCGAGGCCCCGGATTTTGCACAGGCGGCGGAGCAGCTGACTATCGGATTGTCTGCCGCGCAATAGAACGGCAGACTGGGGCACATGATCGGACGCCATTTCATTTTCTCCCTGTTGGTCGCCGCCCTGTCCGCCGGGTCGGCTCTGGCCAGGTGTGAAGACCATGTGCCCCAACCCAAACCCCAGAATGCCAGCCGCGACATCGTGGGCGCTGACCTCGATACCATTGTCGAGCGCGGCTATATCGAATTCGCCGCCTACGAAGATTTCGCGCCCTGGTCGTTTGAGCAGGACGGTAAGATTCAGGGCGTGGACATCGAAATCGGCAAGTTGATTGCACAGGATCTGGGGGTCGAGCCCCGGTTCAATCTGGTCGCGGCAGGAGAGAACCTAGAGGCCGATCTGCGCAACTGGATCTGGAAAGGTCCGCTGATCAACGGGCGCGTGGCCAATGTCATGCTGCACATTCCCTATGACAGCGAATTTGCCTGCCGGGTCGAACAGGTGGTGTTCACCGGCCAGTATCATGACGAGGAAATCGCCATCGCCTTTCGCCGCGATGCCTATCCCGAAGACCCTCCGGTTCCGGCCTATTTCCGTTTTGACACCGTCGCGGTTGAAAACGACTCAATTGCTGATTTCTACCTGTCGTCTTTTCCCGGCGGGCAACTGTCGCAGAATGTCAGCCGGTTCCCTACTGCAGATCAGGCGATGCAGGCCCTGGCCGCAGGTGAAACGATGGCCGCAATGGGCCCCCGCGCCCAGCTTGAGGCCGGACTGACCCCCGATCTGGATATCCATACCCCGCCTTTGCCCGGCTTTGCCGTCAGCACCTGGACCAGTGGCGTGGCTGTGCATTTTGCCTATCGCGGCCTCAGTTATGCGGTTGATGATGCGATCTATGCAGCGCTTCAGGATGGCCGCATCGCCAAAATCTTCGAGGATTATGGGCTGACGCATACCCCTCCCGAACTGCGCTGACTACGCCCAAGGTCGCATATGCTTTGCGGCCCCGACGCCATAGGTTGGAAAAAACTCTGGAGGAGTGACATGGAGTTACATGACAGCCGCACAATAGCCGCGCCACGGTCCGAGGTCTGGAATGCCCTTCTGTCGGCAGATGTTCTGCGCAAATGCGTCCCCGGTTGCCAAGAGATGACCGGCACCGCAGAGGACGGGTTCGATGCCACCGTGGTGCAGAAAGTCGGCCCCGTCAAAGCCACGTTCAAAGGGAAAGTGACCCTGTCCGACATGGTGTCCGGGGAAAGCCTGAAATTGTCGGGCGAAGGCAAGGGCGGCGCTGCCGGATTTGCCAAGGGCGCGGCCGATGTCACGCTGTCCGATGTCGCCGAAGGCACCTTGCTGACCTACAACGTGGACGCGCGCGTGGGCGGCAAGCTGGCCCAACTGGGTGGCCGCGTCGTGGACGGTTTCGCCAAGAAAATGGCGGATCAGTTCTTTCAGAATTTCCAAAGCGCGGTCGAGGTCGAGCCAGAGGCCCCCGCCAGCGAAGCGGCAGCTGAACCAGAACAACAAGCGGAAGAGGCAACCGAAAAGAAAGGCTGGCTCAAGCGCGTTTTGGGCGGTTGAGCTATAGATTTAAGGGAGGAAAATGTGATGAAAATATCGCTGACTGTGAATGGGATGTCTGTGAGCGGTGATGTTGAGGGTCGGACGTTATTGTCTGGATTTTTGCGGGATCATTTGGGTTTAACGGGGACGCATGTTGGGTGTGACACGGCGCAGTGCGGGGCCTGTGTTGTGCATGTGAATGGTCAGGCTGTGAAGTCGTGCAACATGCTGGCGGTTGAGGCGGACGGGGCCGAGGTTGGCACGATTGAGGGTCAGGCGGCAGAGGATGGGACGCTGAACACCATTCAGCAGGCGTTTCAGGATCACCATGGCCTGCAATGCGGCTTCTGCACGCCGGGCATGGTGATGAGTGCGGCGGCTTTGCTTAAGGACAATCCGCGCCCGACGGAAGCTGAGATCCGGAAGTATCTGGAAGGCAATCTGTGCCGGTGCACGGGCTATCATAACATCGTCAAGGCGATCATGGCCGCTTCGGGTCAGGACGTTTCAAGCATCGCCGCCGAATAAGGCGGGTAAGAATTTTCGACGAAAATTCTTTTCCAGGGAGGAGAACAAGCAATGCCCAAAGACAGTGGCATCGGAGCCAGTTCCAAGCGGCGCGAGGACGTACGCTTTCTGACCGGAGCTGGCAATTATACCGACGACATCAACGTGGCCGGACAGGCCTATGTCCATTTCCTGCGCTCGGATATCGCGCATGGACGTTTGAAAAGCGTGGATACATCAGCGGCTGAGGCGATGCCCGGCGTGGTCAAGGTGTTCACCGGCAAGGATTTCGAAGGCGTGGGCGGCATGCCCTGCGGCTGGGAGGTGACGGACAAGCACGGCGCGCCGATGCAGGAGCCTCCGCACCCCATTCTGGCCCAGGGTAAAGTGCGCCATGTGGGCGATCCCATTGCCGCCGTGGTGGCCGACAGCCTGGAACAGGCGCGCGACGCGGCCGAGGCGATCGAGGTGGACATCGAGGAACTGCCCGCCGTGATGGACATGAAGGCCGCAGCCCAAGAGGGCGCGACGCTGGTTCATGACGATCTGAAGAACAACATCTGCTATGACTGGCAGCTGGGCGAGGCCGATGACGCCAAGGTCAACGAGGTCTTCGCGAATGCGGCCCATGTGACCACGCTGGATCTGGTCAACAACCGTCTGGTCGCCAACCCGATGGAACCGCGCGTGGCGGTGGGGGAATACAAGCGCGGGACGGATGAGTACACGCTCTATACCACATCGCAGAACCCGCATGTGATCCGCCTGCTGATGTGCGCCTTTGTGCTGGGCCTGCCCGAGCATAAGGTCCGCGTGGTGGCCCCCGATGTGGGCGGCGGCTTTGGCACCAAGATTTTCCACTATGCGGAAGAGGCGTTCTGTACCTTCGCCGCCAAGGCCTGCAACCGGCCGGTGAAGTGGACCTCGAGCCGGTCCGAGGCGTTCATGTCGGATGCCCATGGTCGAGACCACGTCAGCACCATCGAGCTGGCGCTGGATGCGGACAACAACTTCATCGGTCTGCGCACCAATACCTTTGCCAATCTGGGGGCGTATCTGTCGACCTTCTCAAGCTCCGTGCCAACCTGGCTGCACGGCACGCTGATGGCGGGCAACTACAAGACGCCGGTCATTCAGGTGAACGTCAAGGCGATGTTCACCAACACGGTGCCGGTGGATGCCTATCGCGGCGCGGGCCGACCCGAGGCGACGTTTCAGTTGGAGCGCGTGGTGGACAAGGCCGCGCGCGAGCTGGGGGTCGATCCGATTGCGCTGCGCCGTCAGAACTTTGTCACCCAGTTCCCCTATGACACGCCGGTGGCGCTGACCTATGACACCGGGGATTACAACGGGACGATGGACAAGCTGGAGGCCGCCGCCGATCTGGCAGGCTTTGCCGCCCGCCGGGCGCAGAGCGAGGCCAATGGCAAGCTGCGGGGCCTGGGCATCAACTGCTATATCGAGGCCTGTGGCATTGCGCCGTCGAACATCGTTGGCATGCTGGGGGCCCGGGCGGGTCTTTATGATGCGGCGACCGTGCGGGTGAACGCCACCGGATCAATCAGTGTCATGGTGGGTGCGCATAGCCACGGGCAGGGGCATGAGACCGCCTTCCCGCAGGTTGTGGCCGATATGATCGGCATCGACGAGTCGATGGTCGAGATCGTGCATGGCGACACCTCGAAGATTCCGTTTGGGATGGGCACCTATGGCTCGCGCTCGCTTGCGGTCTGTGGCTCGGCTATGGTCAAGGCCACCGAGAAGGTGATCGACAAGGCCAAGAAGATCGCAGCCCACCTGCTGGAGGCTTCCGAGGCCGATATCGAGCTGAAGGACGGTCAGTTCAGCGTGGCAGGCACCGACAAGTCGGTGGCCTGGGGCGATGTGACCCTGACGGCCTATGTGCCGCATAACTTCCCGCTGGAGGTTGAGCCGGGGCTGGAGGAGACCGCGTTCTATGACCCGGCCAACTTCACCTTCCCCTCGGGCGCCTATGCCTGCGAGGTTGAGGTCGACCCCGAGACCGGGCAGGTCAGTATCGAGGCCTTCACCGCGGCGGATGACTTTGGCAACATCGTCAATCCGATGATCGTGGATGGTCAGGTGCATGGCGGTATCGGTCAGGGCATCGGTCAGGCGCTGCTGGAGAACTGCGCCTATGACGAGAATGGCCAGTTGCTGAGTGCGTCCTTCATGGATTACGCCATGCCGCGCGCCGATGATGTGCCCTTCTATGCGGTGGATCATTCCAGCCAGACGCCCTGCACGCATAACCCGCTGGGGGTGAAGGGCTGTGGTGAGGCCGGGGCCATTGGCTCGCCGCCTGCGGTGGTCAATGCGGTGCTGGATGCGATGAACTCTGGCGGCAAGGCGGTGGATCACATCGACATGCCAATGAGCCCGTCGCGCGTCTGGGCGGCGATGAACAGCTGAGTTGGAGAGGGCGGACCGGGGGCCAGCCCCCGGACCCCCGGGATATTTATAGCCAGATGAAGAACGGATCCGTGTTCTTCGGAAAGGAAATGCGAAATGTACAGTTTCGAGTTTGAGAAGCCCTCGAACATAGCGGATGCGGTTGCCGCATTGGGGGCTGAGGATGCGCAGGCGTTGGGGGGTGGTCAGACACTGATACCGACGCTGAAGCAGCGATTGGCAGCGCCTTCGGTGCTGGTCAGCGTGAGCGGGATTGCTGAGATGCAGGGTGTCTGTATCGAAGATGACGGCTCGGTCGCGATTGGTGGAGCGACGACTCATGCCACCGTGGCGCGCGAAGCGGCGAGCGCTTATCCGGCGCTGGCGGCGCTGGCGGGTCAGATCGGTGATCCGGCGGTGCGCAACCGCGGCACCATTGGCGGGTCGGTGGCCAACAATGATCCGGCGGCCTGTTATCCGGCGGGGGTTCTGGGCTCGGGTGCGACTATCGTGACCGACACGCGGCAGATCGCGGCGGATGACTTCTTTGAGGGCATGTTCGCGACCGCACTGGATGAGGGCGAGATCATCACCTCGGTCCGGTTCCCGGTGCCACAGGCGGCGAGCTATCAGAAGTTCTTGCAGCCCGCGTCGCGCTTTGCCTTGGTTGGTGTCTACGTGGCGCGCTTTGCGGATGGCGTCCGTGTCGCTGTCACCGGTGCCAGCGAAGACGGCGTGTTCCGGTGGGCAGAGGCCGAAGAGGCCTTGAACAAATCCTTCAGCGCCGATGCGTTGATGGGGCTGAGCGTCAACCCGATGAACATGATCGCCGACCTGCACGGCAGCAAAGACTACCGCGCCCATCTGGTTGGGGTAATGACGAAACGCGCCGTCCAAGACTGTTCGTAATCGCATAGGCGATAAACCCTAAAGCCCCGGGCAAAACCCCGGGGCTTTTGTTATGATTGGAAGGTCCGGACAGACCCATTCTGGTGAACACAAATTACAGTGGTGCTCTTGGGTGTCCGATCCAGGATGGTTTGAATCTCACCTTCATCTGCATGGCAAAGCGCCGTTGACAATGCATCTGCCGATGTCGCGGTTGCAGCCTGAACGCCGACCGTCGACCATTGGGGTGGTTGCATGGCTTGTGGATTCAGGACGTGAAACTGACCGCCACCCAGTCGCAACGCACCTGGGCTGGAGGTGGCAATCGCTTGATCTTTGAGCGTCCGGGTCTGAACGATCCCGTACTGAGGATCGGATAAACCAAGGGTCCAGTTACGCCCTGCGGCGTAGTACTCACCGATATTGACGAGTACGTTCTCCCAACCCGCCTGACGCAGCACCTCTGTGACCAGATCCGTGGCGTAGCCCTGTGCAATTCCATTCAGCGTCAGTGCTTGGCCGGGATCCAGCGCAATGTGATCGGGCGAAATCCGAACCCGGTCCCATCCAAGGGCTTTGCGCGCGGCATTGAGGTCTCCATTCTGCGCCGCTGCCTGCCACAAGGGTTGAACGGTCGGATCAAAACGCCCGTCGGTCTGCCGGTAGGCGTGATCACACGCCTGCAGAAGCGCGAGCATTTCGGGCGCGGGTGCTTTCAGGTGGCCAGAACGGTTCAACCGAGACAAGTCGGAATTCGGCCGATAGAGGCTGAACAATGCTTCGCAGCGTTCAAGCTCGGCTCGGATGCGGGTTATGGCGGGTTCGGCAACATCTGGGGGCGCGTCAAAGGTTAGGCTGACTTCTGCGCCCAAAGCGTAGCCATGCCATTTTGTGGGCTGGGCCGTGGCCGGAGTGGCCAGCGCGGCGGCAGAGATAGCAAGGAAGCGGCGGCGGTTTATCATTCGGCGGCGACCTCTCTGGCTTGGCGTCGGGCGGCGACAATCAGGGGCACACATTTCGTGCTGTCGTCATGGATCGTCACACAGTCAAGGCATTGAAAGCACTCATCATATTGGATACGTCCACTCTTTGCGATGGCCCCGTATTTGCATTTGACCTTACACAACTGACAGGGAGAGCCGCATTCTGCGCGCCGGTCGATCCAATCGCGCCCGCGCAACAGCCCTCCGATCGCCATGAAAGCGCCGAGCGGACAGACATAGCGGCAAAATCCCTTGAACAGCACCATTCCAAGGAACAGCCATCCCGCCGCATAGGCCACGTAATACCATTCCCGCACAAAGAAGGTGGTGACCGCGGTTTTGAACGGCTCGACCTCGGCGGCTTTGTCCACCTGATCGGGGGCGGCGAACACAACGCCCACAAGGCCCGCCAGGATGACGTATTTCAACCATTTCAGACGCCTGTCCCAAGCGTCGGACGGCTCAATCTGCGGCAGACGCAGGGCTTTGCCGAGGTGATGCGCGAACTCCTGCATCGCGCCGAAGGGGCAAAGCCAACCGCAGAAAAGCCCCCTGCCCCATGCGATGAAACCAGCAATGGACACCGCCCAGATCAGCAGGGAAAACGGGTCATACAGAAGGAATACGAAACTGCCGCCCTCGACTGCTGCTCTGAGTGTTCCAAGAACGGTGACGATGGACAACTGCCCTTGCCCCCACCATCCGACAAAACCGATGACAACGGCCAGCACACCCAAGCGGAGGGGCGTGAACAAAGGCTGCGCCGCCAGTGCATTCATGCGAAGGCTGAGCGCGGCGACGAGACCTGTCAGGAATATCCCCAGAACGATCATGTCACCCTGACGGTTGCGCAGCGCCTCAAGCCACGGGGGGTCCGGCGTGATCTGAACCGGACGGGTAAAGAACCGCTCGGGCGTGATATGGGGCACCTCAAGCGTGACCGAGCCTGTTTCGGGTTGGAACATGCCGTGTTCCCGCACGGCCAGCACCTTCAGAACCCAATCACGCGAGGGGTCAAATCCCAGCCTACGGTCCGTTCGCAAGATCATGGCGGTTCCATCGGGCAGACCATCGACCAGCTCCACAAACAGATCGGCATCGCGCAGAGCAACCGGGAAACCGTCCTGTTCCGCCGACAGCCAATCAGGCGCGGTATTGCGCACGAAATCCTCGCTGACCAAACCGTGGCGCGCGGTTTCGATCACCAGGATCGGTTCATCATTGTCCGAGATTTCCAGAAAGCTCTGGAGGTCGTCGAAACTGTCCTCGGCCAGCGCAGCGCGGGCGATGGAAGTAGGCCCCAAATCGACAACCCAGATGTCTAAGTAAGGCTCATCCGGGTAATCCTGCGCTTCGGGGTCGTCATCCTCCCACAAGGTGCCTGCGAACAAGGCGTCGACTTGCGCGTTGGTGTAGGTCTTGCGCGTGGCGATGCCCTGATCGACAAGATCCTGCCAAGTCAGGTCCTCCTGATACTCGGAGTCGGGAAAGGCGGGCGGCGCGGTAGCCAGCCCCTGCATTTTTTCGCGGGCCACTGCCAGCGCGGCCCCCATGACGGATTCGTGGGCAATGCGCACGCTGGCCGTCGCCTTGGTGACGCCATCCAGATAAACAAGCTGTGAACCCGCCGCCGCATCGCCATAGGGTGTTCCCACCACAATCGAGTCCGAAATCGACAGCCCGCCATATTGTTCAAAGAATTTGTGAAACGGGGCCTCTCCCAGACCCGAGACAAAGATCGGCTCGTTGTGTTCGATCAGTTGGACATCCAGAAAGCGCCCCTCAAGGTCCAGCACCACCAGCATATTGATCGGCGCGCCTGAGAAGCCCGGCAAGGGGGCCAAGGGTTCGGATTCAAACACATATCCTGCCTCACCGCCACCCGAGTTCAGCAGGCTGTAGACCCCGTCATCGTTCAGCGCGTCGCCCAGCGAAAACGGGGCGCGGATATAGGTTTCGATCTGCTCACGCGGCAGAGGCTCTGCCTGAACCGACAGGCCGCTGAGAAGCAAAAACACAAGTAACAGGATCGCGCGCATGAGCGTGAGACTATATTTCCGCCTGCGCCCATGACATTCGACGAAAGTCCTAAGTCCCGCCTCTACGACCCCAAGGCGGTTGACGCAGCCGCCCCGGCCCCTCAACACTACATCCCATCCCTACGACCAAAGGAGCATTTTCCGAAAATCGTGCCGGTAGTAGGTTTTTAACAACGCCAGTCATTCATGGGAGGACACTATGACCTGGAGCACACCGAAGCTGAAAGAAGTGAACTGCGGTATGGAGATCAACATGTATTCTCCGTCCGAGGACGAAGGCCGCGAGTACGAGCCCGACCTGTTTTGATCACGTAAACGCAGCGGAGGCCCAAAGTGCATTTCCTGGTTCTTGGGGCTTCTGCAGGTGGCGGTTTGCCACAATGGAACTGCGGTTGCCGGAATTGCGAGGACGCCCGCAAGGGTAAGATCCCGCCTTCCGGCCAATCCTCTTTGGCGGTGTCGCCGGATGGCCTGAATTGGAGCGTCCTGAATGCCTCGCCCGATATTCGCCAGCAGATGCTGGATACCCCCAAAATGCACCCACGTGCGTTACGCGACACGCCTGTGGCCTCGGTTCTGCTGACCAACGGGGATATCGACCACATCGCCGGGTTGCTCAGCCTGCGTGAACAGACCCCGTTCACCCTGTTTGCCACAGGCGATATTCTGGGTGTGCTGTCCCAGAACCGGATCTTCGACGCGGTCAACCGTGAGAAAGTCAACCGCCGTCAGATTGCCCCCGGCGATGAATTCACCCTTCAAGATGGGCTGCAGGCGCAGCTCTTTGCAGTGCCCGGAAAGGTGCCCCTGTTCATGGAGGGCGACACCGTTCAGACCGATCTATTGGGTGAACAAACCGTGGGCGTCCGGCTGACTACCGCCGACAAGACCGCCTATTACATTCCCGGCTGCGCGCAGGTGACCGATGACCTGTTGGCCCGAATTGCGGATGCCGATCAGTTGTTCTTTGACGGCACGCTTTGGGATGATGATGAAATGATCCGCACCGGAACCGGTGTAAAAACCGGGCAGCGGATGGGTCACATCTCGATCAGCGGGCCCGAGGGGTCGATCGCCCGACTGCAAGACATCCGCGCGTCGAAAACCTTTATTCACATCAACAACACCAACCCCATTCTGCAACCCGACAGCCCTGAGCGCGCGTTCGTGGAAACCGCTGGCTGGAACATCGCCTATGACGGGCAGGAGATCACGATATGAGCCGCGACACCCTTGAGGCCCGCCTGCGTCAGATCGGGGCCGAGCGTTATCACGACAAACACCCGTTTCATCACCGGCTGCACAGCGGGGAATGCACCCCCGATCAAGTGCGCGCCTGGGTGATCAATCGGTGGGCCTATCAGGCGGCGATTCCGATGAAGGATGCCGCCTTCATATCGCGCTGCACCGATCCCGACATCCGGCGCGAGTGGCGATCCCGCATCGAAGACCATGATGGTGGCGTGACCGAGGGCGGCGGCATTCGGCGCTGGCTGAAACTGGCCGAGGCGGTGGGGCTGGATCCCGACTATGTCGCCTCGGGCCGCGGTATCCTGCCGGCCACGCAATTCGCCGTCGACGCCTATGTGCATTACGTGCGTGAAAAGCCCCTGTTGCAGGCCGTCGCGTCTTCTCTGACCGAGTTATTTGCCCCCAAAATCCACGAACAGCGGATCGAGGGCCTGTTGCAGCACTATGACTTCGCCAATTCCGACAGCCTGTCCTATTTCCAAAAACGCCTGACCCAAGCCCCCAAGGATGTGGCGTTCGGCCTGAACTGGGTTTTGGACCATGCCGATACGGCGGAAAAAGAAGACATGGCCTGCGAGGCGCTTATCTTCAAAACCAACGTTTTGTGGGCGCAGCTGGACGCGCTTTGGTCGGGATATGTGGAACCGGGCCTGATCCCGCCCGGCGCATGGAAACCGGGGGAAGGCCTGCTATGACGCTTGACTTGCATCAGTCCGACCGCCCCTACCTACCGCGCGGCGTGCGGGTTCAGCGCGACGCAGTGCGCGACCGCATGGTCCTGCAGGCCCCGGAAAAGGTGATCGAACTGGACGATATCGGCGTCGCCATCCTGTCGCGGGTGGATGGCCAGACCTCGTTTCGCCAGATCGTCACCGATCTTGCCACCACCTACGGCGCCCCTGCCGATCAGGTCGAAACCGATGTTCAACGGTTTTTGCAGGCCCTGCGCAGCCGTCTATATGTAATGGTGCAGACATGACTGCCGCACCGCCCATCGCGCTTTTGGCCGAACTCACCCACCGCTGTCCACTTAGCTGCCCTTATTGCAGCAACCCGGTCGAGCTTGAGCGCAAAGAGACAGAACTGGACACGAAGGCGTGGGTGGATGTGTTCCAGCAAGCGTTCGACATGGGCGTCCTGCAATTGCACCTGTCAGGGGGTGAGCCCGCCTCGCGCCGCGATCTGGAGGAGTTGACCGCGCAAGCCTCCCGTATCGGGCTCTACACCAACCTGATCACCTCCGGCATCGGGCTGACCCCCAAACGACTGGACCGGCTAGAGGAGGCAGGGCTGGACCACGTCCAACTGTCTCTGCAAGGAACGAATGCAGCTCTGGCCGATCGCATCGGCGGCTATCGCGGCGGTTTTGACCGAAAGATGATCATTGCCAAAGAGGTCGGTGCCCGGGGCATCCCGCTAACACTGAATGCGGTCATGCACCGGCAGAACCTGGATGATCTGGAACGGACCATCGAAATGGCGGTTGAGCTTGGCGCCCGGCGGCTTGAGGTTGCTTGCGTCCAGTTTCACGGCTGGGCTCTGCCAAACCGCCCAGCACTATTGCCGACGTTTGAGCAGACGCAAGCCGTCAAAAAGACCGTCGCCGAGGCCAGTCGCCGGCTAAGAGGGGTTCTGGCCTTCGACTTTGTGCCGCCCGATTATTATTCGGATTTTCCCAAGGCCTGTATGGGAGGATGGGGTTCGAGCGGGCTTAACATTACGCCAAACGGAACCGTTCTGCCTTGCCATGCCGCACAAACGATTGGCCACCTGAAGTTTGCCAACGTGCAGGATGAGCCGTTGTCCGATATTTGGTACAACAGCGCCGCCTTTAACCAATATCGCGGCACTGACTGGATGCCTGAGCCCTGTCAGAGTTGTGACCGTAAGGAAATAGACTTCGGAGGTTGCCGGTGCCAGGCTATGGCATTGGCCCATGATGCAAACACAACAGACCCGGTGTGCCAAAAGTCGCCCTTGCATGGCCGAGTCCAAGAAGTGCTGAACGCAACGACTGAAGAAGCTGAGGTGGAGTTTGTCTACCGCAAACTATGAACCGGAACTGGGATTTTCCAAGCTAGGTTCTGAATGCTCAGTCGAAGCGCATTGTTCAAATAAAGTTTGTCTTGGACTTAGAAGGGTTCTGTCGCAAACTTTGTTCCCACCTGTCAGGTCAAGCTTAGTTTTGGTAGCGCATGCTCCAAATTGCAGGAGCAGACCGTGACAATCTCATTCAAGGGCGCACACTTTCCGAAAGAAGTGATCTTGTATGCTGTTTTCTTCTATCTCCGATACGGCGTGTCTTACCGGGATCTGGAAGAAATCATGGCTGAACGTGGCGTTGAACTGGATCACGCGACGCTAAACCGTTGGGTGAGTCGATATGCCGGTCTTGTAGCTGATGCTTCACGGTACAAAAAACGCCCTGTCGACCGTTCATGGCGCATGGATGAGACCTATGTGAAGGTGAAGGGTGAGTGGGTTTATCTCTATCGCGCCATCGACAAACACGGAAAGACCCTTGATTTCATGCTATCAAAGCGCCGGAACAAAGCGGCTGCGACCAAGTTCTTCGCTCGTGCGCTTGAGGCGAACGGTTTGCCACGGAAAATTGTCATCGACAAAAGCGGTGCAAACACAGCTGGCATTAAAGCAATAAACAAGATGCTGAAAGGCTTTGGTTGTCTGGTACCGATTGAGGTGGTCAGGCGGAAGTACCTCAACAACATCATTGAACAAGACCATCGCTTCATCAAACGTCGGATCAGGCCCATGTTGGGTTTCAAGTCTTTCGCTTCAGCTGCATCTGCCCTGGCTGGCATCGAACTGGTCAACATGATCCGCAAAGGTCAATTCACGCCCGGACTCCGTCCGTTTCAGCAGTTTGTTCAACTGGTAGGGTAATCAACCTGCCTACGCCATCTCCACAGCCTTCAAAGGAATTTGCGACAGAACCAGCGGCGGCAGGCTTTGCGGGACTTCCCCAACGATTTCCACACCCATTTCGACAAGATCCAATGCCCAAACCGCAACCGTAGTAGCAACTACGGCGGCAACAGGTCCCGCCTTCGTTAGAATATCGGCAAGCGCCACCGGAGCACCCAGCCTCAATAATTCGGGTTTTAACCATCGGCGGGCCCAAAAAAGGAAGGCCGTCGCACTGAGGCCGATAACGAGCGTAACCCAATTCACCTCATGCAAATGCGCAGCAATCGATGCGAGGATCTCGAGCAATGTATGTCCGCGAGCATTCACACCCAAAATGTGCTTAAGTTGGCTCGCGGCGATCAAGATCCCAGATGCAGTGATAAACCCCGCAATCACCGGGTGGCTCAAAAAATTAGCCAGGAAGCCCAGCCGCAAGAACCCCAAAAGCAACAGGAAACTGCCAGAAAGAAATGCGAGGGTCAGTGCCGCAATCGCGTAGCCTGCCGTGCCTTGTTCAGCAACCTGACCGACCGCTGACGCTGTTAGCAGTGAGACAACGGCAACCGGGCCAACGGCTAACGCGCGACTGGTTCCAAATATTGCGTAAAGAAGAATTGGCGCGATGGACGCGTACAGCCCCGCTTCTGGAGGCAATCCAGCCAGGAGCGCATAGGCCAGGGATTGAGGTATCAGCATGATGGTGACGATCACCGCCGCCATTAGATCGTTAGAAAGCTCTGCCCGTCCATAGCTGCGAGCCCAACTCAGAACCGGAAGATATTGCGCCGCCCGCATCCTTACTCCCCGCTACGCCGCGGTACGTCGTCGTGCGTGCCACAACGTTGCAGCGCGCTGACCGCTTCGGCAGTAGCCAAGGGCAGGCTCGGGTAGCTCTGCCAACGCCTTAGAAAAAGCAATGTGGTTCGATTCTGTTGCGCCGGAGGGTTTGACCGGCACATAGCGAGCTTGAAGACCTTGCGCCTTGGCGCATTCTTGGATCTTGCCAAAGGTAGGCTGCCCCTTTTCTTCGCCGTCAGGGCGCACACAGATTAGAGAGCGAAATCCGAGCGTTTTGACTTCCGCCAAGTCATCGGTCTCCAATTGACCGCAAGTACTGAAGTTGTCGGAAATTTGGGTGATTTCCATTGCTCTTATCCTTTCAAAATCAGAGTTTGTTGACCGGAACCTTGAGCATGGGGTTGCCGTCCACGTCCGTAGGCACCTCACCCGCACGCATATTTACCTGAAGTGATGGGATGATCAGCTTCGGCATTGCCAGCTGAGCATCTCGTTCTTTGCGGAACTTGACGAACTCTTCTTTTGATTTGCCACCACCAACGTGGATATTGTGGGCTTTCTCATCACCGACAGTTGTTTCCCAGGCGATTTCTCGCCCGTTTGGTCCGTAGTCATGACACATGAAAAGTCGTGTTTCGTCCGGCAAGCTCAGGACTTTTTGAATGCTATCGTAAAGCGTTGCTGCATCGCCGCCAGGAAAATCTGCGCGCGCTGATCCCCCATCCGGCATGAACAAAGTATCGCCCACAAAAGCCGCATCCCCTGCAACATGTACCATGCAAGCCGGCGTATGTCCGGGAGTGTACATTGTGAACACCTGCATATTGCCAACCATGTACGTATCGCCGTCTTCGAAAAGCTGATCGAACTGGCTGCCATCACGCTGGAACTCGGTACCTTCATTGAAGACCCTCCCAAACGTGTCCTGCACGATCATGATTTTTGAACCAATGCCGATCTTTCCCCCAAGCTTTTCTTGGATATACGGCGCTGCACTTAAATGATCGGCGTGAACATGGGTCTCAATGATCCATTCCAAATTCAGATCTTGGCTTACGATCTGGTGGACGAGCTCGTCTGCGTGATCGTAAGTGATGCGCCCCGCCGCGTAGTCAATGTCCATTACGCTATCGACAATGGCACATGAGTTCGAGGTTGGATCCTTCACAATATAGCTGATGGTGTTCGTCGCCTCATCGAAGAAGGCCTGAACGTCCGGCTTGATGTTCATGTTTACGGGATACGTCATCTGATTGTACTCTTGGGAGGTTGAGGGAAGTCGGAGACTACGCCGCCGACCGAACAGGACGCGGGAAAAGGAGCCTGCGCAGTACAAACCCGGCAAGAACTGCAACCAGAAAGAGAGCGACTTCCCAACGCCCGGTGCCAAGTGCAGGTATAGCAGCGCCGGGGCAGAAGCCTGCAATTCCCCAACCGATGCCGAAGAGAGCCGAACCACCAACCAGTCGCTTGTCTACGGCCGTCGCGCTTGGGATCTGAAAACGACCGCCAAAGAGCGGCGTTGTTTGCCGCCAGGCAAGTCTGTAGCCGAAGAAAGTGACCAGGAGCGCACCGCCCATAACAAAGGCGAGGCTAGGATCCCACGTCCCGGCAATATCGAAGAAATTCAAAACTTTGGCCGGATCCATCATGCCCGACATAGCGATACCAACACCAAAGATCAGGCCAGTAAACAAAGCAAAGACAAGTTTCATTGCATTACACTCCAAAGACATGACGGATCAGGAAGACTGTGACTGCAGCTGTGACCATGAAGGTCGGCACTGCCACCAAAGAGCGAACAGACAGCCGAGATAGTCCACAAACACCATGCCCTGAAGTGCAGCCAGACCCGAGACTGGCGCCCAGGCCGACGATCACACCGCCGATCACGATCATAGTCGGACTGACAGGTACCGTGAGTTCAGGCATTGCACCGGTCGCAGCATAGATCAGACCCGGTGCGAGCATCATTCCCGCAACCAAGGCTGTTCGCCAGGCGAATTCCTCGCGGTTTTCTGGGAATGCCAAACCGGACAAAATGCCCGTCGCACCCATGATGCGTCCCAGTCCGAGCATCAAAAGCACGGATCCAAGTCCAATTGCGAGCCCGCCTCCAAATGAGGCGATCGGCGTAAACGCGGTTTCCATCAGGCGTCTCCGGTTGTTCGTGTTGCAAACTGATTACCCACCGGTACCTTGCTCTTCAGTGACAATGTCACCTAACGCAAAAACTCATGCGCTGTCCGCCAAACGCTCCAATTGAGGTTTGTTTTGGAGGGTGATCCGCCCTCTCGTCTGACGGATAAGTCCGCGCTTTTGAAAATCGTTCAGTATGCGTGAAACGACCTCACGCGCTGTCCCTAACTCGTTTGCCAAAGCCTGATGCGTCGCCTGGATTTCGGAGTGACCTTCTCCCAGCGCCAAAAGGCGCTCTGCCAGTCGAACGTCCATTCTGCCAAAGGCGACATCGTCGACCACGCGCAGAAGATCAATCAACCGTCGAGAATAGGCCGAGAAAACGAAACCGCGAAAACTGTCTTCTTCAGCAGCCAGCCGATCAAATGAAGTTTTAGGTAATGTGATAGCCGTAACGTCGGTCTCGGCAATTCCCTCAGCATTATAAGCTTCCTCGGACAGCATGCAGGCGGTGGTCAGCACGCAGCTCTCTCCAGCCTCAACGCGATACAGCACGATTTCTCGCCCGGCATCAGAGCTTTGGGAAACGCGTATGCGGCCGGCATGCAAAAACATCAGACTGTCCGGGATATTGTCGGGTCCAAAAATTTGCTGGCCCTGCTTGTATGAAACCACGCGTGCTTCAAGTAGAAGCTTATCCCTGACCCGCCGAGGTAGGTTCCTCGTGCCAAGAAAGCTTTCGGTCCAATCTCCGACAGTTGTCTTCAATTTATGTCCTATGCCCTGTGCGTACGTTTCACTGGTTCCATGCAAAGATGCGGTGGCACGCGATCTGGATCAATGGCTCTCTTTGCTTTTCAGACTAGCTAGATCCGAGCGTCGCCCGACATTGGCCAGCCCGACTGGCTATTAACGCAGGCCTCAGCTCTTTGGCCGCTTCAGGCTCTTCGCGGCCATCGGCACCCACACAAAATCTGAACTGCAGGAGACCTGGAGCGATATCGTTGACAGCCCTTTCCGGACCTACACCCCATAGTCTCCATGCTGCGGCGCGGCCCGTCGAACCCGATGGGGTGGATAGCTCCTGCTCCAACCGGCGTCGCAATGCGCCATACTGCAGTTGTGTATCACTGCTAGGAAAGGAGCTACCCAATGCAAGTTACAACAGTCGGCATCGATCTGGCCAAACATGTTTTTCAAGTCCATGGGATTACTGCGGATGGCACCGTCGTTTTCAATCGAGCGATCCGGCGCGCCCAACTTGTCGCCTTCTTTGATGAACTCGAGCCATGTTTGGTGGGGATGGAAGCATGCGGGTCCAGTCATCATTGGGCACGAGAACTCTCAAAGCTGGGCCATGATGTTCGGCTGATCCCGGCCAACTACGTGAAGCCTTATGTGAAACGCGGCAAATCTGACGCGGTTGATGCTGAGGCGGTTTGCGAGGCAGTGACGCGCCCAACAATGCGGTTTGTAGCGCCGAAATCGGAAGCGCAGCAAGCGGTCCTATTTCTCCATCGTGCTCGCGATCTGATAGTCCGCCAACGGACACAGCTCAGCAATATGTTACGCAGCCTGCTGGTCGAGTTTGGCATTATCATAGCGCAGGGTACAGGAAGTGCCGTGAAGTATGCCAAGAGCCTTCTGGATGGTGACAAACCAGACCTGCCTGAAATTGCGATGGATGTTCTCAAGCAGCTGAGTCATCAACTCGTTGCCATGCATCTCCGCCTCCGTTGGTACGAGGTGCGCATGCGCCTGCATTCGAAACTGGACAAGCGCGTGATGTTGCTGCGCACGATCCCAGGAATTGGACCCGTGACAGCATCGGCAATTGTTGCAACCGTCGGTGACGCGAAGCAGTTCAAGAACGGCAGACAGTTTGCAGCCAGGCTTGGCCTGACGCCGCTCAACCGATCCAGTGGTGGTAAGGAACGATTGGGGCGGATCACGAAGATGGGCGACCGATATATCCGGCGCCTCTTGGTGACCGGTATGACGGCGCGATTGCGGCAAATGAAGGTGAACCCCGACCGTGTCGATCCATGGGCCATAGACCTGCTCGCCCGCAAGCCTCCCCGTTTGGCGACAATCGCCATGGCCAATAAGACAGCGCGGATCGTCTGGGCTGTGCTGACCAAGAGCGAATACTACCGTCCCCACCCGATCTAAGAGAACAAGAAGGGAATACTCGAGACAGCAAGACCCTTGAAATGATGGAGAACAGTCAGCCCGCCAGCCAAGACACCCCGTCGAACGGCAAGGACACTAGTTGTCCGCAATACCCGTATGGGACTTGGTCGCGGAAACCATCAAGGCCAGCAGCCGCGTGTGCTGCACAAACAGGCCGGACACACGTCTGCTTCTGACCAGTGCGAAATTACTTTCAAAAAATGTCTTGCTATGCGGGAGCTATCTACACATGCCGTTCCCTGCGAGCGCAAAATCAAAGGCTGCCTGAATTCGCAAAATGCGGGACGAAGTTCGAATTCGCCACACAAGTACTAATGAATGCTTTTGGTTGTCGTATTAGTGATGTGGATCTTCGCCCAGTGCGATCTGTAAGTGGTGTGCCTGATGGTGGGCGCCGATAGTCATGACGCCGAAGAATCCGAGGCCGAGGGCGCGGGCAAATTCCTGATCTGTATCGACTTCGATCCGCATCGTTGCTCCGTTCGCCGAGGGTTCAGCAGTCACCGCCCATCCGGTTGCCATTTCCAGCATGGGCGAATGCGCCAGCGCCATGCGTTCTACAGCATCGGCAACATGGCCCTCGCCGAAAGCGTGGAATTCGACGATCCGGCCCTCACTACTAGTACGCACATTCGCCTCTGTCGTGACCAGTTCCATATCCACGAGGTGATCGCGCAGCGCCTGAACATTGACTTTGCTCCAGTCGGTGCCGGGATCATCCGACAGAATTTGGACGATTTCAGCCAAGGCGGCAAATGCGGACTGACCCGTTTCAATGGGGCCACCTGAGCCATGATGAAAGTGTTGGGCTGTTGCAGGAACAGCCAAAAGCGCGACTGTGGCGCACAGGATTGATTTGATCATGAGACGTCCGTTGTTGCAGTTAGCATGCGAGATTTGCTACACCGCAAACAAAGAAACAAATATGATTGAAATCACATGTTGCCGCCTCCGTTCGATGTATTACACGTGAATTCTCTATCTAACCTGTGTTACGCCCAAGGTGGCCACGTGTTCCGGCAAGGCGACCCGACGAATGGTATTTTCTTCATCAAATCGGGCAACGTCTGCCTTACCCGAGTTACGGAATCTGGAAACGCTGTCACCATCCATAACGCCCAGCCTGGCGACATGTTTGCCGAAGCATCCATCTATTCGGATCACTACCACTGCGATGCGATTTGTTCCTGTTCATCCGAAGTTGTTCGGGTGTCGAAACGGGCCATTTTGTTGCGCCTAGAGGACGACAGCGCATTTTCGGAGGGGATAACCAAACGACTAGCAATGCAGGTGCAGGACTACCGCCAACTTTTGACGCTACATGCGGTGAAATCTGCAAATGAGCGAGTTTTGCTGGCAGTAGCGTTAGGCAAGCTAACCGGATCGGTCACACAGTTCGCCAGCCAGATCGGACTAACAAAGGAAGCCTGCTATCGGGCACTCAAAGACCTATCCGAACAGGGATTGCTCGTCAAAACTGGACGCGGGAGTTACGCACCCACGCCACGCGGTAACGATAGCCATCCTTAGTTATGTGGTGGATTGCGACCCGCTTGAATTTCCTGAACGCGCTCAGGCCAAGTGGACCTTATGTAGGCGAGAACATCCCAGATATCGTCATAGGTGAGGGCAGCCCCAAAGCCGGGCATGCCACTCGCAAAGCCGTCGACGCCACGCGCGGCCAACGCGGTTTTGTTGCAAAGATCTGAGGCCGTTGAGTTATTTCAGCAATCGCTTGTGCGTCATGTGGCGAGCTCAGCGAACTGCTGAAATGGGCAGAGTCCTGGTATGATTTGACCTTTGCGGATCATGTGCGCCACTTCTATTCCGTCGAGCGTTGCCGCCGCATAATCAATCCAACCAGATGCGCCAGATCCTCTCTTAACTCAGGCAGCCATCTGTCCCAAAATCCCTGACAACGGACAACCACCGCCAGCGCCGACAATTCTGCAATAATCACGCATAGCCAACGACGCTCTTTGCTCTGCTACTAAGCTTGTTGAGTCGCCCTAACGGCTGCCTTCCGCTCTCCAGTCAATTGCTCCGCTTCGTCCAGACCGGGGATCGCAACGCGCACTTCACGGCGGGCAAAGTCGATGCCGTTTTCCTTGAACGCGGCCTTGACCCGGTTGAAGATTTCCTTGCGCAGCGTGAACTGCTTGCCCGGTTTGGCCATGAACTTGCCCCGGATGATCATGCCCACATCGTCAAAGTCAAAGACGCCCTGAGACTTAAAGGGCTGCAGGAAGCCGTCCTTGTGGGTCTCGTCTTCCATCATCTCGGCACCGATCTTCTTGAAGATCTTCTTGACCTTGTTGGGGTCGGTGTCGAAGGGCACGGTGAATTTCAGCTTCATGATCACCCAGTCGCAACTGTAGTTGGTCAGCTTCTGGATCTCGCCATAGGGGATGGTGTGAACCGGTCCGCGATGGTGGCGCAGCTGCATCGAGCGGATCGAGATCTTTTCGACCGTTCCCGTGGTGCCGCCCACATCGACATATTCTCCGACGCGGAACGCATCATCGATCAGGAAGAAGATGCCGCCCACGATATCTGAGACCAGTTTCTGCGCGCCGAACCCGATGGCCAGACCCAGGATACCTGCACCAGCCAGCAGCGGTGTGATGTCCAGTCCCAGGGCCCCCAAAGCAAGCAGCACGAAGATCACAGAGATGGCAACCTGCGCGGTGACCCGCAGCAGCGGCAGAACCGTGGCCAGCCGCGAGCCACCTGCGCCACCGCCTTCGCCTGCCTCTTCATCCGGGCTTTGGTCCGCGGTCATCTCTTTCGCCAGACGACGGTTGATCCACAGCGAGACGAGCTCATTCAGGATATAGCCAATCGCGATGATGATGAAGAATTGAATCACCCGGCTGCCGTCTTCTTCACCGCCACCCGCAATTTCTTGCAGGTCCAGATTCCAGGCTTTGGCGATCATCAGGATCACCAGAATGCCCGCCAGCACCCGCCCAATGCGGATGTAGCTGCGTTTGGTCGATTTATAGGCTTGCTCGGCCACCGGACCTTCGCCCAGCATCGGGGGTTGCAGGTGACGCACCAGCCCTCGGATCAAGGTATCCAGCGCTGGCGCGATCAGCAGCCAGAACATGGTGGTGAAATGCGCGCCTTGCAGCAGGATGGCCCGGATCGCCGGATCGCGCTGTGCAGCCAGGAATTCAACCAGCAGCCAGATCACCGCAGACACACCAATCGCAAAGTAGGGGTAGTAGTGCGCAACTTCTTCATCGAACTTCGTATGATCAGGGTCGGTACCCAACATCATCTGCGACAGACCTTCGCGCGCGGTCCAGGCGATGACGCCGATATAGATGTGGATCGCGGCATTGAGCCAGAAGCCAATACGAGTCTCACCACCGGTGATGCCGTTCAACCGGTTGAAGTGCAGCAGGAACAAGGTAAAGCCAATCAGGATCAGCAGGCCGATCAAGTTGCGGTGCAGGTACTTCGCCCAGCGATCGTCGGTATTGACCAGGCGGTATTCTGGCTTGTTCGGGGCAAGAATAAACCGCGACGCCGCCGCACCCAGACGGGGAATCCAGATGAGGTAGAAGACAAACGGCGCGGCGTAAGTGACCTGCTCGGGCGTCAGAAGTCCGCGACCGATGGCTCGGATAACGACGTAAAAGACCACCAGGCCTGCGATCTCGTGGCAAAACCGGATGAACAGGTACCTTGCAGCGCCCCGTAAATCGTTTTCGTCCGCAGTGTCGGGCTTTGCGTGCCATTTGCGCGTTAGCAGGCCAAACAGTTTCTCGGCAATGAAGCCAACGACCAAAACGCTGATTATAAGGCCGATCAGGACGAGCGCGCCATTGCCACCGAACTTACCAATGAAGTTATCGACCGCATGTGCCTGTGCGCTGAAAATATTGGGAATAGTGACAACGACATGGGTCCAGGACGCCACCATTTCAGCCCAGATCTCATTGATCTCGGTAATGGGATCTTCGCGTTCTTCCGCCTCGGCGGCATTCTTTTCAGCAACCGCATCCAATCGTTCCAGCAGGATTGATCTGACCTGATCGTCCGACATACGTGCGACCAGACCATCAACCTGTTCAGGTGTTAGGCCTTCGGGAATGGTTACCGTTGCCGGTGCTTCCGATGAAGAGGTTGCCGCGACTTGCGCATGCAACGGCCCGACCAAAAGCAAGAAGCCAATCAGGGTAACACTAGAGAATAGCCGAAACATATGTCCCACTTTGCCTACGAGATGAGATTGAAAAACTGGCCACATCTGGTCAGGCTTGAACACCCCGAACCTGACCAGATCGACGATCTTTCGCCACAGAATTCAAACGACCTGGAAAGCTGCATGGGCTTCAATGTAAGCCACCACCTCGTTGGGCGTTGATTACAGTTTGCTCTAGCGGGTTGTAGCCTTCGGGCACCGGGACGAGATTGACCTCTTCGGCGTATTCATCAAAGAACGCCTGCATTTCTGCGACGAGGTCCGGCATCTCTGCAGCCAGGTTGTTGATCTCGGACGGATCGGCAATGGTATCATAGAGCTCCCATTCTCCTGTGCCTTTTGGCGGTGGATTTTGGGACAGCTTGTAGCGCCCTTTGAACACGGCACTGGAACCGGCCAATTCGTAGCCGACTGGATTGTCTTCATCACGGACCGTATCGAGCGCACCTGTCAGGACCGGTACCATACTAATCCCACTGGGTGGGTTGATCTCGCGACCCTGGTAGGTCGAACCTGGTGTCTCAACGCCTGCCAGCTCAAGCAGAGTTGGGACAATGTCCAGGACAAACGCGAAGCTTTCAACCTTCGTGCCTGCGGCAACCATTTCGGGGTAACGCACAATCAGCGGAACACGCAGGCCCCCTTCTGTCGAGAACGTTTTGTAATAACTGGCCGGTGTCGCTGCAGCTGCTGCCCAACTCGGACCGTAGTCCGCGTAGACACCTTGCTGTCCCATCGACGAAAAATCGCCTTGGTAATCCTCCATCCACACAGTGTCATAGTTGGCCTCATACCACTCTCGGTAGTCCGGTGAGAGCGTCAGTTGGTTGGGGTCAGGGCCGTTGTCAGACAAAAACAGGATGACAGTGTTGTCCAGTTCACCCTTTTCCTCGAGATATGCGAAAATCTCCCCAATGTTTTCGTCCATGTTGTCGAGCATACCTGCATAGGTCTGCATCCGGCGGGCATGGAAAGCCTGCTCTTCGCCGGACAGCGCGTCCCAATCCTCAAGCCGCCAAGGGTCGTAGCTGGTTTTGTCCATTGCCGCATCGAGCGCTACGTCCGGAGAAACAACGCCAAGTTCCACTTGGCGCTCCAGCCGTTTATCACGTAAATCGGCAAAACCACTGTCATAGACACCATCATATTTATCGATGTAGGGTTTTGGGGCCTGGTGGGGATAGTGCACCGCTTGATAGCCCACCCAAGCCAGAAAAGGCTTTCCATCATCTATGTTGCTGTCGATATAGTCGATAATGGTGTCGGTGTAGTGCTCTGTTGAAAAATAGTCTTCAGTGGGCAAAGACACGAGTTCGTTGTCTTCGTAGTAGTGAACGCGCTCGTAAAAAGGCGCATAGGGCTGCTCAACCCAATTGTCCGCCCCACTTTCGCCCAGCATAAAGGAACGATCAAATCCACGCGCATAGGCTATGGTATCCTCGTCATGCCCCAGATGCCATTTCCCGGCCATATAAGTGTGGTAGCCGGCATCGCGCAGCAACGTGGCAACCGTCACCACGCTGTCGTTGAGGTGTCCTTCATACCCCGGCTTACCAAATTGGTTATCGGCTTGGATCTCAAGCATGTTGCCCAGACCCGCCAGGTGGTTGTCTACACCACTAATGAGCATTGTACGTGTCGGTGAACAGGATGCACCAACGTGAAAATTGGTAAACAACATCCCCTGAGCTGCGAGTTGGTCAATATTCGGTGTCTCAATCTCGCTGCCAAAAGCACCAACGTCCGAGAAACCCATGTCGTCTGCGATCAGGATCAGGAAATTAGGGCGTGTATCTTCTTGCGCTGCCGCGGCAGAAAAACCAAGCGCCGCAAAAGCGGAAAACAGGGGGAAAATTCGTCTCATACCAAACTCACCATAATTGCCGTTTTAAGCGCACTTCTAGAAGCGCGACACAGCTTATCGTTGCGTATTAGAGCTGTCGTTGCGATAGCTTGCAGCCAAGGTTTCACTTTTCGGAACGAGCGTATAAACTTCTGAAATCGAGATTGCGGCCCCGGATTGTCGCTTGGAAATTCGTCACAGTATTCGTGGCCGCCGAAGGGCAACAAACATGATTGACACGAAATTGGCCGTTGCCGTGAAAGCTCTCGCGCGAGTGGGAGGATTTCGTGAAGCAGCCGCAGCTGCCGGGGTTTCGCCAGCCACATTGTCCCGTCGGATTTCGCAGGCGGAGGATTATGCAGGAAAACGTCTATTCGAACGCAGCCGAAACGGCACCACACTGACTGAAGCCGGGCAAAAGTTTCTTCAGCTCTTATCCGATTTGGACACGGCGGGGAATTCCTTTGAACGCGGCGTCGCGGCTTTGCGCGATGAAGGCGCAAGTCTTCTTGCGATCGGGTGTGGGCCACTGACGACGCGAACCATTATTTCCCCCAGCCTCGAAAAACTCCTTTCTGAAATGCCGGACCTGCGGGTCCGGATCGATGTGAGGGCCACCAAAGAGCCGCTCGAAGCTCTGCGCAGCGGCCGTATCGATATTGCCGTATGCGACCTTACCCATACACCGGACTTGAGTGACCTTGAGATCCAGGTAGCACACCGCAGGCCCGTTTCATTCTGGGCGCGACCAGAGCATCCTATTCACGCAGAAGCACCGGTACCTTTAGACAAACTCTTTCGACGGCCTCTTATGGCGCCATTTTTGCATAAGCATTGGCGCGCAACGTTTGCAGAAATCCTCGGAGGTGATGCCCAAGCCTGGGAGCTTGCGGAGCGACTCCCTCAGATCGAATGCGACGATTATGGGATGCTCATCGATTTGGCGTGCCGATGCGACATTGTCTGTGGCGGCATGACCGACGCGTTTGTGGAACATGCAAAACTTGAACGCCTTAAGCAGGTTACCACTCAGACCGAAATTCAATGGAATATCTGTTTCGCGCGCCGAAGAAACCACCGCTTTGACTCATTGGATGTGCTTTGGCGGATATTGCGGACCGAATTCGGGGTGTAAATCGATGAGCCAGATCAATATCTTTGAGACGGACCGCAAGCACCGCACCTTAACGATCGTCTGACGGGTTACACCAGCATGGCGCCAAGAGACGTGAAGTTGCCTGGCTGACCCGAAACCATGCAAGCTTCTTGTAAGATAAGTTGGAACCGTGCAAACCGCCGAGGATGATATGAGTTTCAATCTTGCAGAGCCAAAATCATCTACAAACCGCATCGAAACCAGCGAAACAGTATTTTGAGATTGTTCAAACTCTTCAAAGCAAATCGAGACTGCAATCTGACACGGCTTCTTCCTTTCCGGCGGTTGGATCGTTCGCGCGAGCACCTAGCCGGGATAGCTGAGGCGACTCAAACTGTCATCTTGCTTGAACCTGGGTTCGGCAGCTGCAACCAAATTTTGAGGGCCCATCAGAAGCAATTTGGGGAAACCCCTGCATGCTTTGGAGGTCCAAGCCTATGAGTGCCGCTACAAGCTACGCTCTGGCGGCCTATTTTTTGGCTCATATCGGCGTTGCTATTTGGGCGAGAGCGAAGCGCCGCGGAACGATCGAGAGCTATTATCTCGCTGACCGCGATATCGGCATGTTTGCCCTGACGGCCACCCTCGTTGCCTCCGCCGTGAATGCTCTCGCAGTCACTGGAACCCCAGCGCTATTTTACACTGGCGGCGTTCTATTCTCGCAGATGTTTGTAGCAGTATTAATGACGTCGGCGCTCGTTTGGTCCTTTGGGCCGACGATCGCCAAGCAAGGACGCCAAGGTGGAATTGTCACCCAGGCAGAGTATTTCGGCAGTCACTACGGATCCCGCAATGTTCAATTATTGGCCGCCCTGCTGGGACTTCTGTCGCTACTCCCGTTCCTAGCCGCGCAGATTGTCGGCGTCGGCAAAATTCTCGCCGGAGTTTCCGGCGGTCAAATACCGTTTGAAACTGGAGTGATAAGTTGTGCGCTCGCTATTGCGATCTACGTTTTCTTTGGCGGTGCAAGAGCCGTTGTCGCGAGCGATGTTCTGCAGGGCATCATCATCCTTATTTTCTTACTTGCCTCCGCTTTTGTTTTGATCAGTGCGCAGGGGGGAGTATTTGAGGTGCTCACTCAAATTAGCCTGTCAATGCCAGACAAACTTGTATTCTCCGCAAGCAATTTACCGCCCTTCATAGATAATTGTCTGTCCTGGTCATTTGCGTTCTTTCTCTGGCCGCACATGTTCCAGCGCCTGTTGATGGCGCGAAAAGAAACTCGAATCCAGTACGTCGCTACCATGAGCTGTCTGTCCTACTTCGTTGTCGTACTCTGCATTCTAGCTACGGCGATGGCCGCGACGGTGCACTTTGGCGATGTTCAAATTGATCCGGATCGCCTGGTACCGGCCGCGTTGAGTGCGCTATGGCCCGTCGGTGGAACTATTCTTATCGTCGCTATTCTTGCTCTCGCCATGAGCACGATTGACAGCATTGTATTGACGTCCGGATCAATCTTGTCGCGCGATTTCCTGTCACAAACAACCCAGTCTGGCGACGAAGTGCATAATACCACGATTTCGCGAGTTCTGGTTTTGCTCATTATGGCCCTGGCGATTTCGATTGCTGTGACTGAGTTCGGTACTCGAACGGTCCTTCCCTTGGTCACCTTAAGCGCATCGATCGCGACACTGGCGCTGTGGCCATTGCTCGGTACCGTTTGGCCAAAAGTGAGCACCACGGGCGTTATCCTCACGCAAGTCAGCGGGCTGCTAGCCATGATCTATGTTTTTGCAACTGGGAACAGTCCGTTTCAGCCGCTTGGTTCGGCATCCACAGCGTTTATTGTCTCGGCTGCGGTGTTTTTGGCGACGACGCTGGTCTTTCCTCGAAAAGGATACACTTAGATGAAAGGGTGTATTGCACCCGCTTTCCTACTTTAGTGAATTTTGCGACAAAGCCTCAATGAGGTGCGGGATTCCCATACTGGCAAAACAGTGGTGCTTGTCTGTGCATGGGACAATGGGCAAGTAAATGTTGCATCTGACGGTGGGCTGAAGGTGGTAGAGCTTTCCCCCACAGCGCGCCTTCGTCTTTGAGAAATTGGTCCCGAGGATAGAAAGATTGCCTTGAGATCGCAGAACTCAACATAATTTCACTTCTGCGTTTTTGGTTTGAAGCAGGGGGTGTGTGCTATTTCCAAGTGCGACTTCTGTTAGAAACCAATGGGTTATCTAATGAGGAGAAAATGGCACAGGCGCAGTGTATTCGCAACTCGGCATTTAGAAACGGCGTAGGATTGAGCGCTGGAGGCATGCGAAGGTCCCTGTTCGAGAGATGGCACATGTGTTGAAACGCTCGAAGGCAACTATCCATCGCGAGATCAAATAAACGTCTTCTCAGAACCCTGTCATCTGAACGCGATGGTTACTACGGCGCGTCTGCGCACCGGAAAGCTGCAGATCGGTGATGGGACACCTCATGTCCTACTTCTCACCTGTTGGAGCATGAGACTTGCGGTCTGGCGACGGCAGAATTACGCGAGTTGATGTCGGAAAAGGATACAAATAACGTCCTTTATTGGACTCGTCGGCGGTGTTCATTCGTCCTGTCATCAATTTGCTTGCCCATAAGCATGTCATCCCACCGATGCTCGGCGCTGGTGGGATTGGGTTCTCAATCCAGACCTATATCCGTTTATCCGTTCGTCGAAACAGCGAGTGTGGCGTTGGCCGTGAAAGCTCTAGTAATAGCTTCTGCCCCCATCAACGTAGCGCTAAGGCAAATCCGCAATCGTTGTCTATTCGGAACCTGTCCCTCTATGAGTAGATTTCGATTGGCGTCCCGTCTTTGACCATAGCGTAGATCTCTTCAATCTCCTGATCTGTGACAGCGACGCACCCTGCAGTCCAGTCACGCTTGTTCGTGGGATCAATTCCAGGGCGAGGGCCGCCATGGATAAAAATATCACCGCCCGGAGAACGACCCCGAGCTCGGGCAAACGCAGAATCCGCCTCGTTCGGATAAGAGATTCCGATTGAAAGATGGAAAAGGCTCTCGGGATTGCGACGGTCAATTACATAGGAGCCTTCAGGTGTTCGCCCGTCTCCTTCGAATTGCTTGTGACCTTCGGGGGCAAATCCGAGTCCAATTGGAAAAGCCCGCAAGACACGCTCACTACCATCGAGGATAAGTAGGCGCTGCGCTTTGTATAGCCGAAGCCGAGTCACAACCGGCCCATTGTAAGTACGGAACTTGCTTGCACAGCCGGACAAAAAGGCGGCTATGAAGCCAGAGAGAAACAGACGTCTTTTCATTGGAACTGCTCGGCTCATTTTGATTTTTTCAAAAAAATATCACTAAAGGCCAGTTGAACAAAGGTATATTGGATCTCGCTAGGACAGGAACCGAAAACAAAGTGATCAGTTGTGGCCACCTCGTCAGAAGTGCAATGAGTAACTCTATGATTTCGACATATGTTATTCTTAAGCAATCTTTCAGTTTTCGCCTATTCAGTACGGAGATCGCTGCTGTAGTCAGGTTTTTTGCCGCTGGAAATCTTGACGCCGATTACTAAGTGAGCCAGATCATCTACCGAATTGGATTCTTGTTCTAAGGACTCGTTCACTACGTCTGCACCTGTATCGATTTTCAGGTACCCACGTAGTTTCGCGCCGGGCCACCCACCCTCAGATAGCGTCACTGTCTAGCTGCAACTTAGGACAATCTCTGTCTATGTGAAATTAGATCTACCAAATTTCGCAACCATATTTGAGGCTCTTTTTGTTTCTACTTTGCTTCATCGGCCCGCCCAACGAACCGTTCAAACACTGCAAGAGTTTCTTCGCTTACATGATGCTCAATACCTTCAGCGTCATGCTCTGCCACTTCTGGTGAAACGCCCAAGGCGATCAGGAACTCCACGACAATCCGGTGACGCCTTCTACAAGCTTCCGCCAATTGACGCCCGGCATCGGTCAGCTGAAGTGAGCGGTAGGGTATTTGCTCAATGAAACCCTCTCGTTTCAAACGAGCCAAATTCTTGGAAACCGTAGGTTGGGTCACGCCCAATCGCTCGGCTATTTCGACCGGGCGCGCCGTGCCATTCTGATGGATCAGCTCCGCGATAAGTTCAACGTAGTCTTCAACCATTTCGCTTTGGTGGGCCTGTCGCACAGCCTCAAACCCACTCGCCTGGGTATCAATGCTACGATCTGAATTTACCGGTTTTGTTTCGGTCATCGGCTCACGATTACGTCGCTGGTCTAGTCTCCAGTGTATGCACCTGAAAGCCGAGCTTGACAATGAGCATGCCTTCATCATTAAATTAGACAAGGCTAACTTTGATAGACAGTGCTATGAAACACCTGATAGCGTCCACACTACTTTGCGCATTGCCCGTGATCGCGGATGCCACGGCGATTGAAGAATCTCCTTGGGCTCCGCGCGCTGCCGCGTATCGACTGACCTTGTTCATGGGAAATCTAACCCCGGTTCCCTGGGATGAAATTGAGAGGAGTTGGACTTCGCCCGCACCTGGCAGTGACATTCAGGTCGCTCCCTTGTCACGCGTCTCCGGCAACGAAGCGATTGCGATCAACCAAGCTATGAAAGCCGAAGATCGGCAGGCGCTGTTTGAAGCAAGCACAACTGCCATTGCTGAGGGAATTCTGCGCCATTTGGATGTCGCAAAGACCGCGCTGGGTCAGCCTGAAGCGGCACGCGAGGTCGCGCAAGCGGCTGCTCTGTTCCGCGCATTCGAGGATGGTATCAAGGCTGCAGACACGTCGGCGTCTCGCGATCTGGGCCGGGCATGGTTGGTTCTGAACTCCACCCTTGGCAGCGCAGGAGTACTGGGCAATGGCGCACAAACAGTGGATGTCGACCAATTTGCAGAAGCTCAGGCCACTATTGTTGCCTATATTCGTGCCAACTATCTGCCATCCGAGTATGCCCAACGCGACAAGTTAACACCGCTGCCTGAAACAGTAGTTCTTTCAGGCGAACAAATCACAATGCCCGCCACGCTGCCGCCAGGGTCGAACATCGGAGATCAGGCGCAGCTGCCGCGGCTGGTTCTTCAGTTTGAAGAGGCGGGTGAGGATGAGGCCAATCTACCGCTGGTGGCCTATGGAGATATGCTGTTCGACAGCCCTGAAATCTTCGGCGGCCCGGCGCGCGAGTTGGGCATCGCCTGCTCGACCTGCCACAACCGCTCCGACGTGAACCGGGATTTCTTCATTCCGGGCCTTTCATCCCATCCAGGTGGGATGGATGTGGACGGTTCGTTCTTCAATCCAATGTTCAATGACCGGACCGATGATCACTTGGACACGCCTTCCATGCGTGGCATCCGCTTTACCGCACCTTATGGCCGCGACGGGCGCGAACCAAGCCTGCGCCGGTTCATCCGAAATGTGATTGTGACCGAGTTCGCGGGAAAGGAACCAACGCCGTTCCAGCTGGATGCGCTGGAAGCCTATGTCAAACAGTTCGACTTCCTTCCCAACCCAAAGATCGACCGGTACGGCAAGCTGACCGATCTGGCTTCGGACGACGCCAAGCGCGGAGAGGTGCTGTTCAACACCAAATTTGCCGGACTTGGTGACAAATCCTGCGCTTCGTGTCACACGCCTGACCGTCAGTTCCGCGATGGTCTGACCTACGACATGGGCAGCGCTGAACCACCATTCCCCGGGGGCACGGCTACGGCGTTCGAAACCCCGACACTGCTCAACGTCAATTTCACTGCACCTTACATGCATGACGGATCGCTGCCGACGCTGGCCAGCGTTGTTGACTGGTTCAATGACACCAAGAATTTGGGGTTGGACGAAGCACAGCGCGCAGACCTGACTGCCTATGTCGAAGCCGTTGGCGACGGTGAAGACCCCTATCAAGTATTCGAAGGCCGTGACAGCGTATTCCGCTTGTCCTGGGAAGAACTGACAACATTCGCCAGCACGCTCGATACCCTGCTGCCTATGCAGGATGCTGAAAACATAGCGGTTCTGATCGACACGGTAGCTCCTGATCTGGCGACGGATGCCAGTGTCATGGTCAATCAGAACGCCAAGCCCGAAATCTACGAATTCGCTGCCATCCTGCGAGCGGTTGGCGATGCCAGCGCCGAAGGAAACTGGACCGAAGCCACCCGCCAATGGGAGCTGTTCAAGGCCATGCAGGCCGAAATTGACGAGAGGATGTTCTGATGCTGTCGCGCCGCAATTTTCTGGTCGCTGCAGCCGCATCTGTAGCCCTGCCCGTAATGGCCGCAACTGATCAGGGGCTGAAGCTGGCCTTCATCCCGCAGGAGAACCCCGAAAAGCTGTTGGGTGATATCAACATCATCACAGGCTGGCTTTCCGAGCAGATGGGTGTTCCGGTCACGGGGTTTGTGACGTTTGACCACGCAGCCGCCGTCGAGGCGCTGCGCAACGGTGATGCCGATATCTCGTTCATGGGAGCGTTGCCCTTTGTGTTGGCCGAGGACCAGATCGGTGCCGTACCGCTCTTGTCCGAGGTTTATCGCGGGCAACCCAGCTATTCGGGCCGCGTCTTCGTGCGACGTGACAGCGGTATCGAAACGCTGGCCGATCTCCGGGGACGTGACATTGCCTTTTCCGATCCGGTCTCGGAATCCGGTTACATCTATCCGCTTGATCTGTTTGTGCGCGCCGGGCTGTTCTCGGGCACAGGCGATGCTGACAGTTTTTTCGGGCAGAAGTTCTTTGCCGGTGGTTATCAGCAAGCGATGCAGGCCATGGCCAACGGACTGGTCGATGCGGCAGGCGCAAGCCAGTATGCCGATCTCTATCTGACACCGGATCAGCAGGCCGAGGTCAAGGTGCTGGCGGAATCAGAACAAATTCCCAGCCACGCAATCATCGCCCGCCCTGACCTGGACGCTGGGCTGCAGGCGAAGTTCATTGAAACCATGCTGCGCCTCAACGAGAGTGAGAACCGTCACCTGCTCACCTACCTCTATGGCCCGGACGGCTATCTCCCTGCTGATCCATCGGTTTACGAAGGCGTACGCGAGACTGCGCGGCGGTATGGGTTTCTGAAATGAACCCTGTGATTTCACTCAACGCGGTATCGCAGCACTTTGCCAGTGCGGCAGCTCTTGCAGATGTTTCACTGTCGGTGCAGCCGGGTGAAAGTGTCGCGCTACTCGGTCCTTCGGGTGCGGGCAAATCAACGTTGCTGGCGTTGTTGGATGGTCGTTCGAGCGGTTGGCAGGGCGAGGCCCAGGTGCTGGGCAAGTCACTTTTGGCAACAGGAATTCCATCCCGCGAGGACCGTGCCAATATCGGCTTTGTCTTCCAGGAATTCGCATTGGTTGATCGGCAGAGTGTCTATCAGAATGTGATGAACGGTCGGATGGGCCGGATGAATATCTGGTCCTCACTCTGGGGGCGGTTCCGGGAAGAGGACCATATGTGCGTGACACGGGCGCTTCAGGATACGGGGCTGTCCGATCTGGCAAGCCGCCGTGCCGATCAGTTGTCGGGTGGACAACGGCAGCGCGTTGCGATTGCCAGATGTCTGGCACAAGAACCCGAGTTGATCCTTGCGGATGAGCCCGTCAGCAATTTGGACCCTGCTCACGCAGAACGCATTCTGAGCCTGATCACCAGCTCTGCACGTAGCCGCGAAATCGGCGTCATTTTCAGCTCGCATCAGCCCGACCTGTCACGCCGCTTTGCTGAGCGCATCATAGGCCTGCGAGATGGCGTGGTATTGTTCGACAAACCGTCGGCTCAGTTGACCAGCGGGGACATCGATGAACTGTATCACGGTGCCGGTGTCACATCGGGGCTGCGTGTAGTCAGTTGATGGGTCGATCCGTCATTTGGGTCATGCTGGTGCTGGCGATCCTGTGGTCGCTGACCAGCGGAGATATGGGATTGGGCAAGCTGCCAGGCGCGGGACCCCGTCTGGCAGAGTTTTTGGGGCGTATGATCCCACCTGACCTGTCCGTTTGGCGCGAGGTTCTGACCGGGCTGGCGGAGACTCTGAGGATCGCCATTCTGGGAACATTGTTCGCCGTGATCCTGTCGGTGGGACTGGCCGTTTTGGCCTCTGAAACTATGGTACCACCAGCGATCTGGCGTCCCGTCCGTGCCTTGCTTGCGGTTATCCGGTCGATCCCGCTGATCCTGGTCGCTATGCTAATGGTGGGCGCTGTTGGGTTGGGTCCGCTTCCCGGTATACTGGCAATCACATTTCACGCGACCGGCATGTTGGCAAAGTTCTATGCAGAAGCCATCGACAATGTTGCCACCGCTCCTGTGGCGGCGCTTGAAAGCGCAGGGGCCAACAGAATTCAACAGTTGCGTTGGGCAATCTGGCCGCAGATGGCGCCTGTGATCATGCGCGATACCGTATTTCGGTTTGAGCTAAATCTGCGCGAAAGCCTGATACTGGGCATTGTCGGTGCAGGTGGCATTGGGTTGTATGTGCAAACCTATGTACGGTCGTTTCAGTATGAAAAGGCTGCGACCGTGACGTTGGCAATCATTGTTCTGGTTTTATTGTCAGAGGCGCTGAATATGGCCTTGCAAAAACGGTTCAACTAAGCCGGAATTTCCCAATTCTCTAAAGAAAAGGCTCGTGTCTTTCCTTTTCTTCCATCGCGGTTGAAGGTTGGATGCTTCGCTTGAAACCGGGCCGGTGTAGCCTGCTACACACGCCCTCGCGCTGGTTTGTTAAGGCCTCAAGCTTGCTAGATTGAAAATCGCCTGCGTTGAGGAAAATTCTTGGTGCCAATCTAGCGTTCAAACGGATTCACCGGAGTTGCCATGGGAATGTGTTGCCGAAACATTTGCCACCAGCCTGCCAGTGCGTAGTGCTCTTACACGTGCGTTCATCCAATGCCTCACGACGACTCGGTACATCAGTTCACGAAAAAAGCCAAAGTTCTGCCTGTGACGGACATAAAAGGAGTCAGGTGAGTCAAAGTCCCCAAAATCCTGCACGATGCCGTTTCTTTGAATGTATGTGTCACGGCCTTCCCATTCGACCTGGGGATCGCTCAGGCAATCCGTCCCCACACCATACCCACACAGGCTTTCTGTTTTGGGAAATGTCTGCTGCAACACGCGTAAGAAAAGCTCATCCAGAATAAAGCCTTCCAGCTTTAGCCACGTACCCTCTGCTTCGACTTCAACCCATGAATGCACAATCTCCGTCGGCGCCATCGGATAGAAAAGCTCGGGAACCACACCCCTCTGCAACTCTTTGTGGATCGTAAAGCCATGCAAACGGCATCGGATACCGCTGCCGCGAAACAGTGCCATCAGAAGAGTGCCCTTGGTATTGCATTGCCCATAGCCATTGGCGAGTACCTCTGATGCCGGGATATCGTCTGCACGGTTGTAACCAAAGGCAATCTCGTTACGCACGAAATCATAAATAGCGCCAATTCGATCCAAGACAGGCAGATCGGGCCAGCGCCGTTCCGTTATGAGTCCCAAAATTGCGGGTGTTTCAAAATCAAGCAGAGGTGTGGCGGTTAGCAACGGGTCTCGGTTCAGCATTTGGTCTCTCGTCGAATCAACTCAGAAAGACTTGTAATTGCTACAGTGACTATAGCTTCAAGGGGCTAATTCCAGTTCGCAACGACGCTGCCCAGGGTTACGCGCCGATTTCTTCGTGATCAGTAAGACATTCGGAATGATCGCGCAGAACTTCGAGTACACGACAATCCGAGGTGTTGCCGCCACTGCATTCATGCACCATGCGCTCCAGCTCGGTCCGCAACGCTTCCAGCCGCGCCATTCTTTGCTCAATCTGTTTGAGTTGCCGGCGCGCGATACTGTCGGCTTCATGACAGGGGCGATCCGGATCGTCGGACAAATCAAGCAGTTCGCGTATCGCCTCAAGCGAAAACCCCAGTTGGCGGGCGTGACGGATAAAAGCCAGGCGATCCAATTCGGTATGGCCATAACGCCGCTGGCCACCTTCGGTGCGCCCCGGTTCCGGCATAAGTCCGATCTGCTCGTAGTAGCGGATCGTCTGAACCTTGGTTCCGGTCTTTTTTCCAAGCGTTCCGATCGTCAGCATCTGGGTCTCCTTGCAAAGTTACAGCTTATGTAGGTTCAGGTCAGCACCGCACAATAGCACCTTCCAGCCGGTGGACCTGTGACACCCAGCCGCAGGCTCGAAATCACCTTTGAACCTCTAGCAGGTAGAGGGTGTACACGCCGTTCTGAACCAAGAATCGCAGGCGGACGGCTAACTTTGAAACTGACTGTATTTCAGAAAATCTTATGGGTGCTGGCTGGTGTCGCAACGGCGGCATTTGCCTATCTGATGTTGTGGTCAGATAACAGATCCGTGCGGACCGAAGAAGGTTCTGTCCCGTTCGAGGCCAGGTTCGAACTGACAGATCACTCTGGTGTTGTCCGTACTCAGAACGACTTTGCGGGCAAGTGGATGTTGGTGTTTTTTGGGTTCACCAACTGCCCGGACGTTTGCCCTACAACACTGTCCGAGGTGGCAGCAGTGCAGGAAGGCCTGGGAACCCAATCAAACCAAGTGCAACCCATCTTCATTTCAATTGACCCCGAACGCGACACTCCGGCCGTCTTGGCCGAGTATGTACCACTTTTCGATGCGGGGATCATTGGACTTACAGGCACGTCAGAACAGATAGCGCAAACGTCCAAGACTTTTCCGATATTCTACGAACGGATCGAACAAGCCGCTGCACCGGACGGATACACGATGGGGCATACCTCTCATCTGTTTCTGTTCAATGAGGACGCTGGATTCGTTCAGTCCTGGTCATATGGCACGCCTCCCGAAGAAATTCTTGCGGATCTGAAACAGAGACTCTGAGCACCATGTCCTGGTTTTCCAAAGATACACTTCTCGGCCTGGCCTGGGCGATTGCCCTGGTTGCTTCTCTTTCTGTTCTGTTCATTGGAGAGATCCTGGGGCAGACGCCCTGTGTGCTGTGCTGGTTCCAGCGCGCGTTCATGTTCCCATTGGCGATCGTACTGGGGCTTGGCCTGTGGTGGCAGGACCAGAACGTGGGCCGTTACGGGATAGCACTGGCATTGGGGGGCGCTGCTGTCGCCTTGTGGCACATGGGCCTGTATGCCGGTCTGATCCCCGAAAAAATCCAACCATGCTCAGCTAGCGGTCCGTCCTGCACGGACGCAAATCAAACTGTTTTGGGCGTCCCGATTCCGCTGATGGCGCTCGTTTCATTCGCGCTAATCGGCGTTCTGTGCGCCCTTTCACTCAAGGAGAAACAAGTATGAACAGACGAGGCCTGATTTTGTCCGTTCTCGCATTTGGTGGCGCTGGTTTTGGAGCCGCCTCCTGGTACGTGAACCGCCCGGCTGCTTCAGGCAACACCGAGCCTGTCGCACCCGAAATCGCTGAAACACTTATCCGTTCTTACTCGCCTGTTCTCGGCCCTAAAGACGCACCGGTTACAATTGTCGAATTTTTCGATCCGGCTTGTGAAGCCTGCCGTGCCTTTCATCCGGTCGTGAAGGACATCATGGCACAGCATGGAGACGCCGTGCGCGTTGTGATCCGGTACACCCCTTTCCATGGCGAAGGCTCAGAGGAGGCGATCCGCGTGCTTGAAGCGGCACGCATGCAGGGGGTCTTTGAACCGGTCCTGGAAGCCGTGCTGCGAGAGCAGCCCAAATGGGCCGCGCATGGTGCGCCTGAGCCTGGTCTTATTATTCGAATTGCAGCAGCGGCGGGACTGGATGCCGATGCAGCGCAGGCACAAATGCTCGCGCCCCAGACAGTCGGTGTTCTTAATCAGGATCGCGCTGATGTCGAAGCAGTCGGTATACGGCAAACTCCGACATTCTTCGTCAATGGCAAATCTCTGGATCCGTTTGGTGAGGCTGAATTGAGACGTCTGGTCGCTGCAGAAGTTGCAGCACTGCAAAGCTGAGCAGTAGCGAGAGGTACTATGAGACTCACTACAAAAAATACACTTCTGGCAGGTGTGCTTGCCGCATTCGGCACCACTGCCATTCTATCGGCACCGGTACTGGCAGGGGGCGACGATGTTGTCGTTGAAGATGCCTGGTCGCGGGCCTCTATCGGCACCAACCGGCCGGGTGCCGCGTACATGACGATCCGCAACACCAGTGATGAGGTCGTCACACTGACCTCTATCCGCACCGATCTTGCGATGATGCCCGAGATCCACCAGACATCGACCAATGCAGAGGGCGTTAGTTCCATGGCACCAGCTGGCGAGCTGGAAATTGCGCCCGGTGGTTCCGTCGCGCTTGAGCCCGGCGGGCTGCATGCAATGCTTATGCGGCTGCAACGCCCGATGACTGAAGGCGAGAGTTTTGCGCTGACCCTGATCTTTGCCGATGGAGCAGAAAAGACCGTCAACATACCGATATTCGGTATTGCTGCACGAGGCCCAGAGAACTGATGCAGCGGCGACGTGTTCTCACATTTGGGGCTGCTGGAATTGGCGCAATCGGCCTGACACTCTTTGTCGGATGGTGGCAAGTGGATGGGCCGGGAGCGGCTCAATCAGATCGCCTTCGTCCCCTTGCGTTGTCGGGCATGAACTTTCGCATGGTTGATCACGAAGGGACCCCCGTCACCCCGCAATCGCTGGTCGGACGTGCAACAATGGTGTTCTTCGGCTTTACCTACTGCCCGGATGTTTGCCCGACGACTCTTTCGGATATTTCCCTCTGGCTGGATGATCTGGGCAATGACGCGGACGAATTGAACGTCGTGTTCATAACCGTAGACCCTGAAAGGGACACGGTCGATGCCATGACCGATTATGTCAGCTACTTTCATCCAGCTATTCGCGGTTGGGTCGGCGTTTCGGACCAAATCGCGCAAGCCGCAGACGACTTTCGCGCCACTTATGAAAAAGTTCCTATGGAAGATGGCGACTACACAATGAACCACACCGCAAGTGTTTTTCTGTTTAACCCCACAGGCGAATTTGTCAGCACCATCGACTATCATGAGCAGAGAGAGTTTGCTGTACCCAAGATCCGCCGCGCTTTGAAAAGTGGAGCGGATACAACATCATGAGCGCACGGTTTCTAGCAACCTCGGCGATCGCGATCAGCAGCGTCTCGATTGCTGCGATCATGTTCATTGCCTCGAACAGGTCTGAAATGACGGTGCCTGCGCCCACGGTCTTTCAGGTGCCCAAACTTCCTGCGGAACCGCAGATCACATCGGCTCCGTTGCTGAACGTACCATCAACAGAACTCGCTCCAAGCCCCGTTTCGTTTCGACCTGTTCAGCCGGAACCCATTCAGGCAGAGGAACCTTTGCCTCCTGTTGAACCACCTTCACGAACATGGACGCGCGAGCTTGCGGTGGGTGACACACTCGACAGTATGCTGTCTGACGCGGGGATTGACGCAACCGATCGCGCTGAAATCGCACTTGCACTTGGCGCTGAATACGACTTGCGGCGCTTGCGGCCGGGTCACTCGATAACAGTCGTTGCAACGGCAGCGGATCAACTGCGGAGTGTGGAGCTCGCCGTGGAAGATGGCGTGAGAATTGAAGTGACACTTAGCGAGACATTGTCCACGCGCGTGGTCTCGCCAGAACCCGACACTGTCATTCTGGCCCGCAAAACAGAGATCGAAACTTCGATCTCAAATGCTCTGAGCAGCGCAAAGATCCCGGTTCGTTTTGCGGTGGATCTCGCTCAGATGCTGAGCGGCACAGTGGATTTTCGACGCGATCTGACCGGTGGCGAAACGCTTCGGCTTCTCTGGCGCGAAAAGAGCATCGATGGCGAGAGGGTGGGCCAGTCCGAGCTCATTTTTGCGGCGCTGGAAGTTGATGATCGGCTTTACGAAATAGCATGGCCAGACGACGACAACGGTCGCGCCACGATCTATGTTGATGGTGAACTTCTTCGCGTCTTTGCCCAACCCGTCGAAGGCGCGCGCCTGAGTTCAGTCTTTGGTCGGCGGAAACATCCGGTCTACGGCAATGTGCGGATGCACACCGGTGTCGATTTTGCTGCCGCACGTGGTACTCCGGTACATGCGACGGCCCCGGGTCGCGTGTCTTATGTAGGTTGGCGCGGGGGGTATGGGCGTGTGGTGGAAATCGCTCATGGATCGGACACGGTCACGCGATATACGCATCTTAGCGCAACCGCCGATGGTCTGGCCAAAGGTCAGCGCGTGGAGGCTGGCGAGATGGTTGGCCGTGTCGGGTCGAGCGGCACCGCGACCGGCCCCAATCTTCATTATGAAGTATTGGTTGACGGGCGCCCAACGGACCCGCTTTCTGACAACCGACTTGCTGCCGCTGCGAACAACGAGGTTGAAAGCGAAGCAGCGCGAAAACGCTTAAGAAATGCTCGAGCACAGCTTGAGAAACAGCTGGGCAATCCCGTCGCCAAAAAAAGCGAATCTAGTTCGTGAGAGTTTCCTAAACGGCTTCAAGTGCGCGGCTATCAGTTTGCGGGTATGCGCGCCTGAAGCGGACTGCACTGCAGAAGAACCAAATCAGAGGATGTAAGATGATTGCAATCGCGGGGGCCTTGGTTGGCGCGGTTTGGGGTGGGGTCCTGGCAAAGCGCCGGAATGGCAACAGCCTTGATATTCTTCAATACGCTACAGGATATGGCATCGCTTTTGGCCTGGTGGCGTTATTTCTTTCAATCGCAGTTGTGCGCCTGATGTAACGCGCCAGTAAGCAAGGCGAAAGCCGGACACCTGGAGTCCGGCTTTCGCTCTTATGTGGTCGCAGCGCCTATTCCCTGCGAGCCAAGGGTATTTGCCTTAGTCTGGGCGGTATGATCTTCCGGAGCTTTCAGAAGCCGTAAGGCATTGGCCACGACCAGCAAGGACACTCCGACATCAGCAGCGATTGCACCCCACATGGATGCCAAACCAAAACCCGTGAGAGTGACAAACAATGCTTTGGTCGCAAGTGAGAAGCCGATGTTCTGACGGATGATCGACATGGTTCGACGTGAATGGTCGATCAGCCAGGGTACTTTACCGATGTCGTCGGTCATCAGAGCAATGTCTGCGGTCTCAATCGCAGCATCGGACCCAACTGCACCCATCGCAACTGCATAATGTGCCCGAGCCATCGCAGGCGCGTCGTTGACGCCATCGCCGATCATCGCAACCATCTCGTGCTGTTCTGCCAGTTCCTCAATCGCAGCGACTTTGTCCTCCGGCAGAAGTTGGGCCCGGACTTCGTCGATACCGACTTCGGCTGCTACCGCTCTCGCGGTTTGTTCGTTGTCACCAGTCAGCATGATGATTGACTTCACGCCCTGCGCGTGAAGCCGGGCAACGATGCTTCGGGCTTCGGGGCGAATGCGGTCCCGCAGCTCAAGCAAACCGGTGACTCCGTTCTCATCCCCGACAACCACAAGTGTGCTTCCCGCGCTCTCGATTTGGTTGCGCAATTCGGCAGGGATGGACGCGCCAAAGCCTTTCTCTACAGCGAAGCGGTCAGAGCCAAGCCAGATATCTCCGCGCTCGGTGCGGCCTTCAAGACCCCGACCGGGAACGGTTCGGATGTCTTCAGCCGCAGATATCGAAATGTCGGTCTGTTCTGCCTTGGTCAAAATGGCGCGGGCCAGCGGGTGTGAAGACCGAACCTCGAGGCTGGCACCGCTCGCCAACAGCTCCTGCTCGGATGCGTCGCCCAGCGGATACACATTGGCAACTTCAGGCTCTCCCATGGTGATCGTGCCGGTCTTGTCCATGGCCAGTGCGGTGGTACGCCCGGGGGCCTCGATATATGCGCCGCCCTTAATCAGAACCCCAGCCCGGGCCGAAGCGGTCAAAGCCGCAACGATGGAAACCGGTGTGGAAATGACGAGCGCACAGGGGCAGGCGATAACCAGAAGAACAAGTGCATTGTAAAACCAGAAGCCCCACGATGCGCCAAATGCAAGCGGTGGGATCAGGGCGATGGCCACTGCAACGACCATAACGATGGGCGTATAGATCCGCGCAAATTTTGTAACCCACTGCTCAACCGGCGCACGGCGAGCATGAGCATCACCGACCATCCGGATGATCTTGGCAAGCACGGTATCGGACGCTGTTTTCGTCGCACGAATTTTGAGGGTGCCTTCACCATTGATTGTGCCGGCATAGACCTCATCACCCAGCTCTTTGGGAACCAGCGCGCTTTCACCTGTGATTGGAGCCTGGTCAACGGCACCGGCCCCTTCGATGACTTCGCCGTCAAGTGGAATGCGATCCCCACCCCGAACGATGAAGCTGTCACCGACAAAGACATCCGCCGCCGGGACCGTTGCCTCGGAACCGTCAGCACGAACCAGCCGAACCGTCGGGGGGGCCAGATCAAGCAGCGCGGATACTGCGTTGCGAGCCCGTCCGACACTCCAGCTTTCCAGATAAAGAGAAAGCGAAAAGAAAAATGCTACAGTTGCCGCTTCAAAAAACTCGCCCAGAGCGATGGCACCAGCGACGGCAACAACCATCAGAAGGTTCATATCCGGCGAAAGTCGACGCGCCGAATACCAGGCCTTAGGGGCCACCAGCCAGACGCCAAACAAGATCGCGACTGCGAACAAAGCTGCCTCGGCTAATGGCATCGGAACCTCACCATGTCCCGAGAACAGCCCAAGCGCACCGCCCATGCCGGTTTCGAAAATGTGCCAGCCAAAACCCGCTGCCCAAAACCCTCCGCTGAGCGCGGTGAACCGCCGCTGACGTGCAATATGCGCCGCCTGATCCTGCGCGGCATTTCCGTCATCCCAAGAATTGGCGGTCATACCGGTGCTGGCAACCAGCAGCATGACATCTTCGTCAGAAAGCTTGGCAGCACTTTCAAGAAGCGTCATTCGACCGTTGATGACATCAAAAGCGAGATGCTCTTCACCACCAACTTTCGGGCCGATAACCCGGTTCAGGATCGCAACCTCTTCGGCGCAATCGAGGCCAGAGACCTGAAAGCTTCTGCCACCTTCGGGAATCGGACCGGCGGGCGCGATGTCACCACACCCGCTACTGCCGCACGCGTTGTGACCTTGTCTATTTTCGTGGTCATGGTCGTGGTTGTGGGTATCGGATGACATAGTTAGACCTCAAGAATCTCTGCGGTCCTTTGCAAATAGTTCCTACAGCAACTAGAGCTTCAATACCTTTTTCAATTTTTTTCAATCCGGTTCGTTGCCCGCGATATTGATGCTTCATTCCTTCTTGCGGGCCGGTCGCGTGGATGCAATTTAGTCGCAGAAGACGTAATAAATTTTGGAACAAGTCAATGCAGAAACGGATCGCAATTACCATCACGTTAGTCTCGATTACTGCCGGTTGCTCAGCCCAGTTCACAGGGGGCAAAAGCAAAGCATTCGAACCAGGTAACCTGCCGGATTCAGTTGTTGCGCTGGCAGAACCGGGGCAAGATCTGGCCACAGCGCGCCTTATGCCAGAAGATAACTGCTTTTGGTATGAGCACAGCGGACCTGTCGAGACGACGCTGGTTCCACTGCGCGCAACGAATGGCGCCCCGATCTGCGCTGCGCGTGACGCCTGATAAAAAAGAGGGCAGCGACATCCACCTGCGCTGCCCAAAATTTATGAGCGGGCTGTGACGCTATCTTCGGCCGAGTATACGTATGCGGTCGAGCCGATTTTTACATGTGGGTAGAGATCATTGATATGGGCCATGATCATTCTAACACATCCAGAACTTGCGCGACCACCGATGCTTCTGGGCTGAGGTGTACCGTGGATTCTGAGATAAGTATCTCGATCCCCAACGTATAGATAAAGGGCTCGAGAGCCGAGAGCATTACTTGGCCCGGGTTCCATGCCATCCCGGAATTCCGCGTATTCGGGGTTGAGCTCGATCATTGAAGCCGTTGGCGTCCAATGTGGCCATTCGACCTTGCGCCGGATAGCATAGGTACCGGGCTCGTAAAGGTTCCCACGCGCGATCGCTACGCCATAGCGCATTGCTGTGCCGCCTTCCTCGATATGGTAAAGATAGCGCGCGACGGCATCGACATGGATGTCACCGGGAACCAAACCATCATTTGCTACGACACGTCGTGGTAAAAAACGGTCATGAACGCCCCATGGATTTGAGGTCGCTGGATCGTAGTCAAATGGCGTGACCTGGCTGTCCCAATAGGTCTTTTGCGACGAGGTTGGCCATGTTTTGGCGATCAATGGACTGGCCGCAGACGCCGAGAATAGCGCTGTGGTTGATTGAATGAAATGGCGCCGTGTCAGCATAAGTCTCGTCCTGGTTCACAAGTGTAATGTGGTTGCATCGCATTTTTGCGATCAAATTCGAGTCTTAAAGCCTCTAGCAGCTAGAGCTTCAAGAGGTTTCAGGTAACGCTTGGTTTACCTAATGGACCATGTCGCCGGTTGCGTGAATCCTGCATCGGTCGAGTCTACTTCGGACTAGGTCGCAAAGACATTTGACAGAAACGAAGCCGCCATTGTAGCGGTGAATTGTTTTCGGTTCCTGATGGCGGAAGCCAAAAGGATTAAAAGGGAATACGGTTCGGTGTTTTCAATGGCGCCAATTCCGTAACTGCCCCCGCAACTGTGAGCGGAGAGCGATGCCAAGACACCACTGGTTCGTAATGGAACCGGGAAGGTTGGCGGAGCGAGCACCCGCGAGTCAGGAGACCTGCCGTAAAGCGCCGGGCTATGCCCAGACTGAACCTGTCGGCCTTACGGTCGATTCAACCTGACAAGCCGCCGGGTGAGGCGGTAGGGAGAAAGAACATGCATATCGAACCGGGCATCGTGAATGGTGCCAAAATCGCGCTTTCCTATGTTACCGCCGCAGGTGCGGCTACTTACGCAGCGAAAGAAACGTTTTCCACATTGCGTGCGAATGGACCTGCATCTTTTGCTATGCGCTCGGTGCTCGCCACCGTTGGGGTTTTCCTTTTCTTCGAAGTCCTGCCGCATTTCCCGGTTGGTGTCTCTGAAGTCCACTTCATCCTGGGGTCGACGCTGTTTCTGCTTCTCGGTGCTGCACCCGCGGCTTTTGGATTGGCAGCTGGTCTCCTGATTCAGGGTGTTTTTTTTGCCCCGTTCGATCTTCCGCAGTACTTCATCAACCTGACCACTCTGCTGGTGCCGCTATTTGCGCTACAAGCACTGGCCAGCCGCATCATCGCTCCCGGCACAGCATATGTTGACCTCAAATATGGCCAAGCTCTTGCGCTGAGTGCGACGTATCAGGGAGGAGTAGTCGCATGGGTTGGGTTCTGGGCCTTCTACGGCCAGGGTTTCGGCGCAGAAACCATGGCTTCGGTTCTATCCTTTGGCGGTGCTTATATGCTGGTAATCGTCATTGAGCCGATTGCTGATCTGGCAGTGCTTGCGGCAGCCAAGGCGATGCGCGGTTTGAACAGTACAGGTCTGGTGACTCCGCGTTTGTACAACGCTGCGAAAGCTTGACCAAAGTTTGAAGCGGTGTCCTAAAATTGGGTTGCCGCGAAAAAACCGGTAGTCGCAGCTCCAAAGATTATTGTGGCGCGTCTCGAGGGCGCGCCACATTGTTTTTAGCCACTAAAAACCTGTACCCAACGATCAGGGTGAATCGGGTCCTGTATTCGTAGGAAAAGATACCTCGTTTCCTTCCACGTTTTGATCCTGTTGGTAACATTGTCCAGAACCAAATCGCCTTCACTCGAGCGATAGACTAGAACAGCATGGCCATTGCGATTGGTGTCCAAGACAGTCGCAATTAGTAGCTTCGTAGGATCCAAACCATTCTGCACAAGTTCAAACTTCTTTTGCAAAGCGAAGTCTTCGCAATCTCCTGACCCTTGCGTCGGCAGTGTCCAGTATTCTTTTGTCCCATATTGGCTTTGATCCGAAACTGCTCGGATTCTCCGATTGACGCGCGTGTTGATCGTTTTAACGATCTGATTTTCTTTTGCCACGGACAGACCAGAGCTACGAGCGCTCGCGCACGCCCACGAGTAGTCTTTGCACAGTGATTTGGCACCGGATGGCGCTCCAATCTTTTTGTCAAGACCGATCGAGGGAAGCTCAGAGGCTTGCAATGTAGCGGCAGACACAAAAAAGCTGCATATAAAACAGACCATTGGGAGATAACCCAGCAGGTTTTTCGATAACACTCCCTGAACTAAAGTGGGATTTGTCATATCTGCCTTCTCCATGCTCGTTCCTCTAAAGTATCCAAACTTCCCCGGCCAATGTGTTTTATTCCAAGCCTTCATGTGCTTGGGGAATTGCAACAGCTTCTTAGCCTCTAGGGGTAAAGCGGCAAAAATTTGCAGATTCTTTGGTATTTCTTCCTTAGTTGACAGCATCAGAGCATCCACGCCATCACCAGCCCGGCATAGCTAACAGAGCGAATTAGAGGGTAAGCTGATCGCAATTCTCTCATTCAACAATAATACAACAGAGATCGGCCGTCATCGCTGAGGGTTACGGAATACCGGGACAATGAAGCCGCTCCTCCGCAAGCTGAGATAGCCAGTTTCGGTTTTCCAGGCGCTGCAATTAGTGGCCGCTAATGACATCTTTGACGAAAGGCTCGTTGAGCAACGCCGTTAGCAGGGGGCATGAGGCCGCACCCTCGGTGCAGGTCTGCACAAGTTCTGCCAGTGCTTGCTCCAACCGTTGGAGGGCGGCGATTTTTGACCTGACGTTGTCGAGATGTCTTGTTGCAACGTATTCGACGTCACGACAAGCTTGCTCGGGCGCTTTGGACAATTCGCGAAGTGCGCATGCATCCTGAATGGTAAAGCCAAGATCGCGGCAGCGTTTGATGAATCTGAGCTCGGAGATTTCCCGTTCCGTGTATGCGCGGCGTCCCGAGGCGGTTCGACCGGCTTTCTCGACTATGCCTTCCCGTTCGTAATAGCGGATCGTCTCGACCGACAGACCGATCAATCTCGCCGCTTCGCCAATCGCAATCATGTGATGACCTTTCCCTTGAACCTGTAGCTACTACAGGATGCATGTTGTCGGTCATGATGTCGAATTTCACAAACCGCGCGAAGCAAGAATCGAGGAAGTCGAACCGGCTTCCGTTCGAGTTCGTCAAAGCCGGAGAAAGCTGACCATGAGCAAGTTTGTTGGCGCGAGTTTTATTGGATCGTTTACCGCACTTGGCGTTGCGACCTGCTGCATCTTGCCGATGGCCTTGATTTTACTTGGCTTGGGAGGGAGCTGGCTGGCCGTATTCGGCAAGATCGCCGCCGCGAGTTATTACGTGCTCGGCGGTTCGACGGCCCTGCTGTTTCTCTCTGGCATCGTCGCGTATCGCCGTGGTTCGCTCGACCGCCTCAAATGGTGGCTGACAGGCAGTTTTGCGTTGACGGCCATCGCTTGGGTTATCGTGCTCAACGAAATCCGAATAAATGATTTCCTGATAACCTTGATGTGACGCCATGAGTGAAAAGCGCCCGAACCTTGTCAGCACGATCATCTGCCCGGAATGTGGACATTCAAGGCCTGAAACGATGCCAACAGACGCGTGCCAGTGGTTCTACGAATGCACATCTTGCGGAAAAGTCCTGAAGCCACTTCCCGGCGATTGCTGCGTCTACTGTTCCTACGGATCGGCTCCATGCCCGCCAATTCAGGCGGGCTACAAATGCTGCGGTTGATACGGCGGCCGGGATGTCGGTTTTGTCCGCAAAGCCGGTCATCAGGCTTTGCGGACGCGGGTATTTTTTCACCGTAAGCTGGAACTTGCCCGGTAGGACAAGGCAGGCGTGAAGTCACGGATCAACTGGTTTGCCGTGAAGAATGTCACGTAAACCGGGCAGAAGAAGCGAGCGCCGCGTTTTTCAGGATCTTGCCAGCGCCATCGGAACTTCATGCGGCCGGGTATCTGGCGAACACCTCTGTGGTTCCATCCTTGCGGATCAGGAAGACGTCAAAAGCTTCGCGTTCGCTTTCCGGCCCCATGCCTGGCGAGCCGAAAGGCATTCCCGGAACCGACAGTCCGACGGCATCCGGGTGTTCGCCCAGCAGGCGCCGAATGTCAGCGGGCGGGACGTGTCCTTCGATCATGTAGCCCTCCACGCGGCCCGTGTGGCATGACATCATGCCCTCCGGAATCCCATTGGCAGTTTTGTAAGCGTTCAAGGCCTCCCAAGCACTGTTTTCCACGCCTACTTCAAAACCTTCCGCCCGCATGATTTTGATCCACGATCCGCAGCACCCGCAATTCGGATCCTTCAGGACATGGATTGAGGGACCGATTTTCGCTAAGGCGGGAAGCGCCGCGCTGCACGCAATTGCCGCGGCTCCTTGCATCAAGCGGCGGCGGCTCAGGTTATTCATTGTCATGTTCCCTCTTGGGTAAACTTGTTTTAAACCGATATAAAATCGCACCGGTAGGATTAAAGCTGGACCGCATTACAGGGCCGACTTGTCCGTCACCCTCCGATACTCATCAGATATGGCTTTCTGGGCGACGCAGGGATTTCTCACAATGATCTGACGCAAACTCTGCTCGGAAACGGAACCCTCGCTCTCCTTTTTTCGCTGCACCTGCCGCTCTGGGTCCTGCTTGGCAATAACCCGGTTCGCAAGCAACTCCGCTACCCTCCGTTCAAGGCCGGAATTGCGCCTATTTCTCACTGCTGCGTTCTATGGCACCCACGATCGAACAGTTCTGAATTCCACCACGCCCCGGACACGCCGCGATCAGCTCGTCCAGATTGTTCCTCAACCGTGCAAGCCCGTCGATCCGTTCCTGAATTTCGTCCCGCTTTTTGCGCGCTCTGGCCTGCATCGCGACGCACTCGGTATTTGGTGCCGTGCGCAACTCCAGAATTTCCGCGATTTCTGCCAGCGAAAATCCGAGCTTCTTAGCGCCGGATATGAATTTCAGCCGCCAAAGCGTGTCACCACCATAGTCCCGCGCGCCGCCGTCAATTGGGCGCGGCGGCTGAGTGACAAGGCCCTTCCTTTCATAAAATCGGATCGTCTCGACGCCTATCCCGGTCTCGCGCGCGGCCTGGCCGATCTTGAGTGGTTGCATCGCGGTCTCCCTCCGTCACCGTCATCTTGACACCGTATCATGATACGGAGGTTAAAACATTGGGGTCTTGGTGGTTGCGAGGATGTCAAATGCGGACCTTCCTGAAACGGTGGCTGCTGCCGATATTCGGCTCCGCCCTGGCGCTCTATCTGGTGTTTGCGCTCTACGGCAGCCTCGATTTTGCGCTGTTTCTGCAGGGCCTGCGCGGAGCCAACATGTTCTGGATCGCGATTCTTGCCGCCACCATCCTGCTGGAGCAGCTGATGAGCGGCTGGAAGTGGAGGCAGATCCTGTTCGACGTGAAACCGGTCGGCACCCTGCGGCTGACGGGGGCGCTACTGGCAGGTTATGGCGCAAATGTCCTTGTCCCGCTCGGCATCAGCCCGCTGGTCCGGGCCTGGCTGGTTGCCCGGCTCGACCGCCTGAAGATGGCGACCGTGCTTGCAACCGCGATCATCGCCCGGTTCCTCGACGGCGTCGTTTTCGCCCTTTTTGCCGGAGCGGTGGCCGCCGCCGGCCAGATTCCACAGATCGAGGGTGACCTGCGGCTGGGATTGAGCGTTGCGGGCCTGTTGAACCTGATGCTTTTCGGCAGCCTGCTTTGGGTTCTGTTCCGGTTCCGCGCGTCACTTCTCAGCGAGGACCCTCTGGTCTGCCGACTCTTCGACTGGGCTGCCGCCCGCATCGGGGCCGATGGCGCGTATCTGCGCACCGCGCTCGGTGAAGGGATCGTCTGGCCACAGGCACGGGCCCGCCGCATCGCCGCCATTGCCGCAGCCATTGCGGGTAAGCTGGTGGCGACAACCCATTTCCTGTGGGCCGGGCTGGCGGTTGGCGTGGTGCTGAGCGCGTGGGATTACCTGTTCTTGATGGTGTTTGCCGGGTTCGCCATGGTTCTGGGTCGTTTCGTGCGCATCCCGGCGAGCTTTGTCTTTGGGGCGGGGTTCGCGCTCAAGGTGCTTGGCGTTCCGGACGAAACCGCCCTTCTGATGATCCTGTTCAACTATGTGCTGACGATCCTTCTGGTGGTCGGGATCGGCCTGACGGTGTTGTGGCAGAGCGGCATCGACATCCGCCGCGCCCGGGCGGAGGCAGAGGCGGCGAATGGCAAGGCGTAATCCCGAAGACACGAGATTTTGGCGCATCGCCGGTGCTGGTGCGGTGTTTCAGGGCGGGTCGGCGGCGGTGGACAGCGCGACGGTGGTGGCCAGTCTGGTGCATATGCTGACCGGTAGCGCGCTGGCCGTGGGCTATGCCAGCACGGTCCTGCGTCTTGGCTGGCTGCTGCCCCAGTTCGCGGTGGGCTACCTCGCCGAGCGCACCGATCGGCGCATGCCGTTCTACGCCCTTGGTGCCTATGGGCGGGCGATCACGGTCGCGATGATCGGTATGCTTCTGTGGTGGGGGGCCGACTGGCCGCAGGTCGATTGGCCTCCGGTTCCGCTGGCGCTCGGGATGCTGGGGCTGTGGACAATCTACGCCTTTGTCAGCGGCGTGGTCGCGGTGCCCTACAACGACATCGTCGGCCGGGCGATCCCGTCCGAGCGCCGCAGCCGTATGTTGGCCTGGCGCTTTTTCGGCGGCGGTGTTCTGGCGGTTCTGGTGGCGGGCGTTCTGCGACTTGCGCTCGACGTGATGCTGCCGCTCAGGGCCTATGCGCTGATCTTCTGGCTCGGCGCGGTGCTGATGATCGTCTCTGCGACGCTTTTTGTCGCCGCGGGTGAGCCCGCTACCGCTGCAAGGGCGCCACGGGACCGCCCGGCCAATCTGTCTGGATTTCTGCGCGAAGGGGTCTCGACACTACAACAGGATCGCCGGTTCCGGCTGTTCCTGATCTTCCAATGGCTTGGCGCAGCGACGCTGATGGCGTTGCCGTTCTATGTCGTTGCCGCCAGCCGCAGCGGCCTCGGGGCGGCGGATGTCGGAACGCTGTTGGCGGCGCAGACCGTCGGCGCGCTGGCCTCGAATCCGGTCTGGGGCCGTATCGGCGACCGGATGGGCAAATTGCGCCTGCTGGGGATAGTGGCACTGGTGCGTCTCGGACCTCCGGTGCTGGTGTTGCTGCTTGTGGTCTCGAGTTCGGGGCTGACCGGTTTCGCGGCGCTGTTCTTCCTGATCGGCGTGATGATGAACGGGGTGACCATCGGCTATCTCGGCTACCTGCTGGAGATCTCGCCCGACGACCGCCGTCCGGCCTATTCCGCGTGGTTTAACAGCTTTGCGGCCCCGGCGGCGCTGGCGCCACTTGTGGGCGGCGTGGTGGTCAGCATAATCGCCATCGAAGCCGTGTTCATCGCTGCGATCCTGGCCGCGCTGGGTCAGGTCGTGATCGCGGCGCGGCTGTCCCAAGTTTGATATAGCACTTTGTTTCACCACGGTCGCACAATTCGCTGTTCCTCTGTGGGGAACTTAAGATGGGTCAAGGCGAACTTTCTGTTTCTGGCCTAATATTTTGGCATCGTGAATGGAGGCAATAATGGCCAATGCAGAATCAACAGCGCGCGTGAAAACCAAGATTTCTGGTAGGGCCATGGCTGTGTTCGGTGTGACCTTTTCCTTTTTGGCCATGCTGGTCAGCGGAGGCATTTTGTTTTTCGCTCCAATAGGTAAAATCTCCAATGCCACCGACTGGCAGGTGTTGGGCCTTGACCGGCAAGGGTGGGATGACGTCCACATCGCCTTGGCGTTGCTGTTTGTCGGATTCTCCCTGTGGCACGCGGCGCTGCATTTTCGAACCTTCAAAACGCTGATCCTCGACAACAGGATGTGTCCACAGGGGCATCGGATCGAAGCGATGATCGGAGCCGCTTTCGTGATCGCTTTGGTCACATTGACGGTGTTTGGGCTTCCGCCCGCGAATTGGCTGCTCGATCTCAATGAGTTCTTCAAGCACGAGTTCTGGGCAGGCTGACCCAGAATGAACGCCCCCACAGCGAGGCTTCGCCGTGGGGGTCAAATCATCACAAGAAGTTTCGATTAGTCGTCGCCTTTCTCGCTGTAGTCGTCATTCGTATCGGACATGTGGGGAACCGGTTCGCCAGTCGCTGCGTCCAGGTAGGCTTCGACTTCGTATCCATATACGTCGCGCATTTCGACTTCGTAGTAGCGGTCGTCATCGCGCTCAATTTCCAGAATTTGGTAGCCCTGCGCTTCAAGCTTGGCGGCAACCTCGCCAACGGGCATCCAAGTGACGGTCTCAGGTGACGCCGACGTGACCGTATCGGTGGCGGCGTTGACAGCAAAGGCCGCAGCGGCGGCGGTAAGCAGGGTGGCGGCAAAGAGGATTACTTTCATGTAGGTCTCCAAGATGAATTGGGCGGGATTGCCCTGTCGGTATTCCTTTTTCTCAAATGTCGCCTGATGCCGGTCTGACAGCCCGTGTCAGTGAACTGTCAGTGGAAAGACGGTAGTTTGCCTACATGAAACACGCTTTGATCGTTCTGATATGCACACTTGCCAGCACTGTCCTCGCATCCGAGGACCACGATGCGGCACGTGATGCAGTGCGCCAACATAAGGTCATTCCGCTCTCGAAGATTGTTCCGGACGTTTTAGAGAGATTCGATGCGTCGCTGCTCGAAGCAGAGTTCGAACGCGAGCATGGCGCGTATGTCTATGAACTGGAGTTGATCACGGGCTCGGGCCGAATGATCGAAGTCATGGTGGATGCCACCACGGGTGCGATACTCGAAGTTGAGCAGGAAGGCTGGCAGGAAAGGGACGAATAATGCGGCTTCTCGCGGTCGAAGACGACCCGATCATTCGCAAGGACGTGCAATCTGCTTTGGAAGCCTCTGGATTCCGCGTGGAAATCGCCGAGGACGGCGAGGACGCATGGTTTCTGGGGGATACCGAAGATTATGACCTCGTCGTTCTTGATCTCGGATTGCCGCACATGGACGGATTGAGCGTGTTGAAACGCTGGCGCGCCAACGGCCGGCAGATGCCCGTTCTGGTCCTGACAGCGCGCGGGGCTTGGCACGAACGGGTCGAAGGGATCGAAGCTGGGGCCGACGACTATCTGCCCAAACCGTTCCGGATGGAAGAACTTGTGGCCAGGGCTCGGGCGCTGGTGCGCCGGTCTGCCGGGCATAGTGCTCCTGTGCAGACGTTGGGCGATTTGACCATCGACACGAACAGGATGTCCGTAGCTGTTCGAGGAGTGCCGATAACGGTGACCTCCCTGGAATACCGGCTTTTGTCCTACCTCATGCTGCACCGAGACCGCGTGGTGCCGCCAACCGAGCTCTTGGAGCATCTATATGGTGATGACGACGCCCGTGAGGCCAATGCGGTGGAGGCCATTCTCACCCGACTTCGCAAGAAGCTTGGGGCCGGCATTATCGGCACCAGACGCGGGTTTGGATACTTTCTGGAGGCAGTGGAGGGCGATGGGTGAAAACGGGCTCTCTCCGCTTTCGGTTGTTCGTAGCCACTGCGCTGTCGGTTTCCATCGCGCTGATGCTGGCGTTCTGGGGGCTGGGGCTGCTCTTTGCCTCGCATGTGGAACGGCGTGCAATTGATGACCTCTCCGTCCAGCTCGACCAGATACTCGCAGGAGTGGAGCGGGATGAAAAAGGGAAAATTCGGATTGGATCGGCTCCGGCAGATGCCCGTTTCTCAAAGCCTTTTGGGGGCCTCTACTGGCAGATCGAAGTTGAGGGGCTTCAGTTACGCTCAAGATCGCTATGGGATTTCGCTCTCGATCTTCCTCCGGATCATCTGAAGAGCGGGACCGTCCATGTGCACTATCTCTCCGGGCCCGGGGAAAACCAGCTGCTTGTCATGGAGCGGAGCATTGTGCTTTCCACACGCCTTGGAGGCGTTCCGATGCGCGCTGCCGTGGCCATGGATGCCTCTCAGCTTGAGAAAAGCACCGAAGAATTCCGGGAAGATCTTGTGCCTTTTACGCTTCTTCTGGCGCTTTTTATTGTCTTCGCTGGGGCGGTTCAAGTCATTGTCGGTCTTCGACCGCTAAATTCCGTCGAGCGGCGGATATCAAGGATCCGAACGGGAGACGTGAACCGGGTGGGCGAGGATTTCCCTACGGAAATTCGTCCCCTTGCAGCCGAAGTGGATGCCCTGCTCCTACAAAGGGAAAAGGACATCGAGCAGGCAAGGCACAGAGCGGGCGATCTCGCTCATGGCCTGAAAACCCCACTTCAAGCATTACTTGGAGATGCGCGCCGTGTTCGCGAGGCCGGATTGACTGATACCGCAGCGTCAATCGAAAGCACCGTCAAAAGCATGCATCGCCATGTCGAGCGTGAATTGAACAGGGTTCGTATTGCGACGCGAGCCGCCACGTCGAAGGCCGATCTCACCGAGGCTGCAAGTCGCGTTATTGCAGTAGTTCAGAAAGCCAGTTTGAACGACGCATTGAAATGGGATTTGGACGCGCCAGCGAATCTCGTGGTTGCGGCAGATATGGAAGATTTATCCGCAATTCTGGGTGCGATTACGGAAAACGCATCTCGCCATGCGAGGCGGCAAGTCAGGATATCAGCACGCAAACAGGCGACGCATGCAGTTCTGAGCGTTCTTGACGACGGTCCGGGCATTCCACCAGACAAGATCGATACTCTCATGCGCCGGGGCGTGCGCGAGGACGAAACAGGAACCGGGCTTGGCCTGGCGATCGCGCGGGAATTGACCGAGGCACTGGGCGGATCGCTGGAATTGATCTCCCGCGATCCGGGACTGATGGTTCGGATCACTTTGCCTCTGGCTGCTACCTGACAATCACCTGACAGTCCCCATCAGGCTGACATCAGTGCGCTTCTGACAAACTTCTGGTGAGATTGATGAGAGGCAGAAGCGATGAGAGAAGTTCCCGCGCCATTTGATGGGCTGGCCTATGACGGACATCTCGTCTGGGATCGATTCACTCGTGTATTTCATTGGGGGCTGGTAGCGTGCGTTTCCACCGCGTTGGTGTCTGGGTTCCTGCTGGACGCATCTTGGATTCGCCTACACCTGGTTTCCGGTTCCCTTGCCATTGCATTGGTTACTGCCAGAACTGTCTGGGGATTTACCGGCCCTACCTACGCGCGGTTTTCGCAGTTCTTACCAAGCTACCGGCAGGTTATCAGCCATCTGAGGGCCGGAGCGGCTCATGCGCGCCACATCGGGCACAATCCACTTGCTGCCTTGATGGTCTTTGTATTGCTTACCCTGATCGTCGGGCTTGGTTTGACAGGTGTCGCCAGCTTGGGCAGCGGTCTAAAATCAGGGCCGATGGCTGCCTCTTTGCCAGCATCACAGGGCCACATCTGGAGCAAAATTCACGAGTTGGCCGCTTTCGCGCTGTTGAGCTTCATTGCCCTGCATATCGGCGGTGTCGTTCTGGAAAGCCGCCGCAGCCGAGAGAACCTGGCCAGGTCGATGATAACCGGGCGCAAGGAGATGCGCGCCGGGGATTTGACTGCGCCGCCACGGCCTGCGCAGCGGGCGCTTGCCGCCCTTTTCATCTCGGGTCTTGTCATCATCGCCACCGGCGCGATCAACAGGATGTCACAAAGCCCACTGCCGCTCCCGCCGGTTGGGAGTATGGCACTGGTCTACAGCGATGAATGCGCCGCCTGCCACATGGCTTATCACCCGTCCCTGCGTCCTGCCGCATCCTGGCAATTGATGATGGACAAGCTGGACAGTCATTTCGGTGAGGACGCCACTCTGCCAAAGGAGACCGGTGACGAGATTACCGTTTGGCTGGTCAAGCACTCCGCGGAAACTGTGGACAGCAAGCCCGCGACCCTCTGGACGGGTTTGCAAGAAACCCTGCCGGTTGCCCTACCGAACACAGACATCTGGCAACGTCTTCACGGGTCGCTCGCCGATGGCACATTCACCCGCCGCACCATCCATAGCCGCTCGAACTGTTTCGCTTGTCACAGGGATGCCGAGAGCGGCTGGTTCAGCCCTTTTCAGATTTCCGTTCCGAAGGAGCCTAAGCAATGAAACCAGTTCTTGTTCTTTCCGCCATCCTGTTGTCCCAGCCTGTCTTGGCGCAAGACACTTCCCCGCAGGCCTTGGTCGATCAATACAGTGCCGAGGCGGGTGCTGCCCCATCACCGAAAAACGGACGGGCGCTGTTCACGGCCAACCATGCAAGCGGAAAACCCCATACGCCCTCCTGCGTCACCTGTCATTCGGCAGACCCTACAAAAGGCGGTCAGGCCCGCACCGGAAAGCCGATCGACCCCCTGGTTCCGCGCGTGAATTCAGAACGGTTCACCGACATGAAATTTGTCGAAAAATGGTTTGGGCGAAACTGCAACTCTGTTCTCGGCCGCGACTGCAGCGCGCAGGAAAAAGCCGACATCATTTCTTGGTTCATGAGCCTCTGAGGAAAGGACACCACCATGAAACGAATTCTTGCTGTAGCTGCAATAGCTCTGATTTCGGCGCCGGTTCTTGCCAGCGAAGGTGAGTTTATGCGGCCCGTAACTCACGCCGCAACCAAGGCCGAATGCAGCGAATGCCACATGGCCTATCCGGCAGGATTCCTGCCCAGCCGGTCGTGGACAAAGATCATGACCACGCTTGATGACCATTTTGGCGAAAACGCCATGCTGGACGACGCAACTCGCACAGAGATCGAGGCTTACCTGACCCAGAATGCCGCCGACGTCGGAGGGCGTTCGTCCAGCCTCCTCTACCGGATTGCGCCAGAGGATACGCCTCTGCGGATTTCCGAAATGCCCTGGTTCCGCTCGGAACATGACGGCGAGGTCTCGTCCCGAAAACTCCAGAAAGCAGGTTCCATGTCGAACTGCGCCGCATGTCATCGCGGCGCTGATCGAGGGATATTCGAGGACTGACAAACGAGCTTGGCGGGCATTTGCCTTTGGACAGAGTTAACCGCGCCGTCACCCAATTTTGACCCGCGTGTCGGTGACGAACTCGTAGGGGGGCAGATCGAGGTTGCGGGGCGCCGGGCCTTTCCGAATTCTGCCCGACGTGTCGTAATGTGAACCGTGACACGGACAGAACCAACCGTCCCAGTCTCCGGTGGGTTCGCTGCCGCCCTGCCCGAGTGGTATGCATCCCAGATGGGTGCAAACGCCAATAACTACCAGCCATTCCGGTCGCTGTACGCGCTCGGCGTCAGGTTGCGGGTCGATCATTGGTGCATCGTCTTCTGCTATCGCCAGCGCGATCCGCTCTTTAGTCCGGTGGTCTATAAAGATCGGCTTGCCTTTCCATTTGACAGTGATCCTCGTTCCTGGTCCGACACCTTCAAGATCTATGTCGACAACGGCTTGGGCGGAGATGTCTGCACTGGGGTTCATGCTGTTAACAAGTGGCCAGACCGCAGCACCCGTGGCCACTATGGCTGCACTGCCGGTGACATAATACAAGAAATCGCGCCGAGATTCGGGCTCTGAAGGTACCTTTCTTTCAGAAAAATCAGACATTTTGTTCCTCCCGTGCGTCAGTACCGGGCTCATCGAATGATAGGACTCGGACGAGGTGGATCAGTCGCCCTGGTCCTCTTCTTCTTCATCGCGATGCCCCATTCCCTATTCATCAGAGTGATCTTCGTCGGTGTCACCGTGCGAAGCCATTACAGGCAGTGCACCGGCCGTCAGGGGCAGTGCAATTGCGGCTATCCGTATTGGAGCTGCTAACATGGCAATTTCCCTTCCTTCTTGGATTACGTATTTGCTCTGCTCAGTTGGCCGTTCCTACTCCTTGTTGCGCAGTGTTCTTGCCGCAAAGCCGCCAGCTATACAGGGCGCCGTTCTCAGTGTTTGCCGTGGCTGCGATGCATTAAGAAATGCATGCCCACGCAGACCAGCAAGAACAGCAACGGAGAACTGAGCAAAGGATAGAGTGTCTCGCGGTATTCCCAGCCCAGAACAGCGGCGCCCAACGCGATCGCAATGACAACCGGGAGCCAATTACGCTTGGCACCGTTGGCCGTCTGATCTTCGGTTTTGGGCGCTTCGGGCGTTTCGTCAGAGCTGACCCTTTCGGTCGTCTCCTGTGTGGCGCGAGTTTCGTCGAAATTTGATTGGGTCATAGCTGATTTGCCTCCTTTTCGATGATCCATTGTTTGAGAAAGATGCGCTCGTAGGCGAAGACCAAGCCGATGCCAGCAACGGCATATACCACGATCATCGGGTCGGAGCGCAGCTTGAGTATTGTGAACGCGGTCAGGACTACGCAGTCCAGCGCCAGGGCAGTTAACAAGACCCAACCCCGAGCGTTGATCTGACTGCGCAGCCGGTGCCAAACGCCCCAATGCACGGCCATATCCATCACCAGATAAAAGAAAGCACCAAGCGAGGCGATGCGCGACAGGTCGAACAACACCGCGAGCAGACCCGCAATCACGACCGTGTAGATCAGCGTGTGAGACTGGATGCTGCCCGTCATGCCGAAATGGCTGTGCGGGATCATTTTCATGTCGGTCAGCATTGCCAGCATCCGTGATACGGCGAACACACTGGCAATCAGTCCTGAGGCGGTGGCAACCATCGCCAGCGCAACGGTCAGGTAGAAACCACCCTGCCCCAAGACTGGTCGGGCGGCTTCTGCCAAGGCATAGTCCTGTGCGGCACGGATCTGGTCGGGTGGCAGGCTGGCACCCACGGCGAAGGCGACCAACAGATAGATCACTGCGCAGATCGCGATCGAGATCATGATGGTGCGCCCGACATTGCGGTGTGGGTCGACGATCTCGGCACCGCTATTAGTGATTGTGGTAAATCCCTTGAACGCAAGGATCGAAAGAGCCACGGACGCGATGAAACCCAGCGGCCCGGCGGGGGCGGTGCCTTGCGCCTGCCAGTCGCCGCCCGCAGCCCACAGCGCGGCAACGCCAAACACTGCGATCCCACCGATCTTGAGCACAGACATGACAATGGACCACAACCCCACCGAGCGGTTCCCCGACCGGTTGACCGCGTAGGCGAAGACGATCAGCGAAACCGCGACCATCGGCACCAACGGCCCATCTTCGATGTTGAATGGGCGGAGCGCGTAGGTTGCGAATGTGCGTGCCACGAGGCTTTCGTTGATCACCATCGACAGCGCCATCAACAATGAAGCCGCGGCCGCTACAGCACCCGGTCCATATGCTTTTGTCAGGATCATCGCGATCCCGCCCGAAGACGGCCAGGCGTTGGACATGGCAATATAGGTGTAGGCGCTGAAAACCGTCACGACGGCTCCGACTACGAAAGACAGCGGAAACCATGGCCCAGCGAGCCCAGCGATCTGGCCTGTCAGAGCAAATATCCCCGCACCGATCATGACACCGGTGCCCATAGCGACCGCACCCGTCAGCGATATCGAACCTGATTTCAAGTTGCCTACGCCCTCGTGCGTCATATGCTTGTGCGCGCTCAAACCTTCGCCCCCCTCAGGCGTAGCGCATTCAACACCACTGAAATCGACGAAGCGCTCATGGCGAAGGCGGCGAACATAGGGCTGATCAAGATGCCGAAGAGCGGAAACAGAAGGCCTGCCGCCACCGGAACGCCCGAGGCGTTGTAGATCAGGGCAAAGAATAGGTTTTGCCGGATATTGCGCATGGTAGCGCGGGCCAGCCTACGGGCGCGCACGATGCCATCGAGGCTTCCGTTGACCAGCGTGAAGCCTGCACTTTCGATCGCCACGTCGGCACCGGTCCCCATGGCGATGCCCACATCGGACTGCGCTAACGCGGGTGCGTCGTTCACTCCGTCACCCGCCATGGCGACCTTGGCGCCTTTCTCCTGCAGTTCGCGAATTATGCGGGCTTTGTCCTCGGGTAGAACGTCGGCTCGAATCTCATCGATACCCAGACGTTCGGCCACCGCCTTTGCAGTGCGTTCGTTGTCGCCAGTCGCCATGATGATTCGGAAACCCAGCTCGTGCAGCGCCTTGAGTGCGGCTGGTGTTGTTTCCTTGACCGGGTCGGCGACGCTGACCAACCCCGCCACTGAACCATCAAGCATCACGAACATCACCGTTTCGCCGTCATCCCGACGCGCATTGGCCTTGGCCGTCAGTTCGGCCGCCTCGAGTCCGAGATCGGTGACCAGTTTCAGGTTGCCGAGCGCGACGGGGCGGCCATCCACCGTGCCTTTCACGCCTTTACCAGTCACCGCCTCGAAGTCACTGGCGTCGGACAGGGCCACGCCACGTTCCTCGGCTCCTGTGACGATTGCCTCAGCTAACGGGTGCTCCGAGCCCTTCTCCAGCGTTGCGGCCAGCCGCAGCACCTCGACTTCGTCATGGCCAGGTTCGGGTAATACAGCCACAAGCTTTGGCTTGCCCATGGTCAGGGTGCCGGTTTTGTCGACGATCAAAGTATCGATCTTCTCGAACCGCTCCAGCGCTTCGGCATTTTTGATCAGCACTCCGGCCTGCGCCCCGCGCCCTGTGGCCGTCATGATTGACATCGGAGTGGCCAGGCCAAGCGCGCACGGGCAAGCTATGATCAGTACCGACACCGCTGCGATCAAGGCGTAGGAGAGCGCCGGAGCCGGTCCCCAAATTGCCCATGCAAAAAAGGCCAGCGCAGCTATACCTATGACCGCCGGTACAAACCAGCCCGCCACTTTGTCAGCGTATTTCTGAATTGGTGCGCGCGAGCGTTGCGCGTTGGCCACCATTTCGACAATCTGGGACAGCATTGTGTCAGAGCCCACTCGGGTTGCTTCGATCACAAGGCTACCGGTGCCGTTGATTGTCGCCCCTGTGACCGGCTCTCCCTGTACCTTCTCAACCGGAACCGGCTCGCCAGAGATCATGCTTTCATCAACAGATGAGCGCCCTTCGAGCACTACTCCGTCTACTGGCACCTTGTCGCCGGGGCGTACACGAAGGCGGTCGCCTACCTGTACTTCTTCAAGCGGGATTTCCTCCTCACTACTGTCAGGGCGGATAATACGGGCGGTCTTTGCGGCCATGTCCAGCAAAGCGCGGATCGCCTTCCCTGTGCCTTCGCGGGCCCGCAGTTCCATAACCTGTCCGAGCAGAACAAGTGTAACGATAACTGCGGCCGCTTCGAAATAGACCCCAACATGGCCTTCTGAATCTCGAAAACCGTCCGGGAATATGTGGGGCATCAATACGGCGACAACGCTGAAAAGCCACGCGGCCGAAACCCCCATGGCAATCAACGAGAACATATTCAGATGCATAGTGCGAAACGAATTCCAACCCCGTTCCAGAAATGGCCAACCGCACCAAAGAACGACCGGAGTGCCAAGTATCAGTTCAATCCATAGGGTTGTACGCTCACCAAAAATCTCTCGCACGCCAGACAGCCCAACGTAGGGGCCCATCGTGAAAACCAAAAGCGGCAGCGTCAGAACCGCACCTACCCATAGGCGCCGGGTGAAATCCACCAGTTCCGGGTTCGGCCCCTCGTCCGCCATCGCTGCGCTTTCCAGCTCCAACCCCATGCCGCAGAGTGGGCAGGACCCGGGATGGGTTTGCCGCACCTGAGGATGCATCGGGCAGGTATAAACGGGTCCGTCATAGCCTGTCGGAACGATGTCATATTCATCGCCGATGGCTCCCGCGGATACGTCGCTGTGACGCGCGTGTTTGTCGTCGGCGCTCTCAGGTACAAGATGCATTCCGCATTTGGGACAGTCGCCCGGCCCAGATTGACGCACGTCAGAATGCATGGGGCAGACGTAAGCGACCTCGGTCGGGCCGTTCGCGTGGATTCCGATGTCGTGGTCTTCTGTCATGTTCTGCTCCCTGGTTTGAGCTTTGGTCGAAGAGCCGTTGAGTTACGTAATGCCGGGCACAGTCCTTCAGGGCAGAACAACCATCTGGTGGCCCTCACCCAGTATCGGCACTTCGGTAATAGCCGTCAGGCTGACCTGATCGACGATCCAGACCTTCGGTTCGGTTCGGCTTGATACCATCACCTTGCTTGAGTTCGGTATGGTCGTCAGGTGATAAGGTGCCGGTGACAGGTTGGTCGAGCGCTGCTTGCCCGTCGCAAGATCAATCGACAACAACCGGTCGGTGCCTTTGGCGGCCACGAACAGTACGCCCTCGCGGTCGGACAGGCCGATCCCGTGCAACTCGCCTCCAATGTCATAGGTTTCGGAGACAGAACCGCTGGCAAGATCTACGCGGAAGGCCTTGCCACCATCACTGTCGGCTACGAAGGCGGCGCTGCCGGTGGCGTTAAGTACAAGATGCTCAGGGCCTTCGCCGACGGGGATGTTGCGTACGACGAAGCCTTTGACGACATCCACTTCGCTAAGTGTACCATTGCCGGTATTGGTGACATAGACCCTGTCGCCGTCAGGCGCGAATACCGCATAGTTGGGCATTGGCCCAGTTGCTACGAAACCAAGGAAGCTGAGCTTATCGAGATCGACGATCGAAATACCGTCACCGCCCGGATGGGTCGCCACCGCGAACTGCCCGTCGGGCGACACCGCAGTGTGATGCACCGCACCTGGAACCTCGATCTGGCGGACGACCTCGTGTGTTTCCGCATCAAGGATCGTCAGCAGGCTCCGCCCCTTGTCTTTGGGCAACGCGGTGACATCGCGCTTGGCGTGGTGCGCGGCGTGTTCATCCTCGGACATACCTTCGGGTTTTGGTGGCGTTGTGGCCTCGGTTTCTGCGTAGCTGCCCGCGACCAGGTACTTAAAGCCGGGCGCGCCGGCCAGCCCATGGACCGCCACGAGCCTCGGCAGCCGCTCGACGGTCTTGCCGGTTTCGGAGTCGATCACCAGAACCGAGTCCGCGCTGCCTTCGGGAATGAACACGGTTGCCGCCAGCGTGAGCGAAGGCGCAGTCAAAGCTGCGACGGACAGGCCTGCGGCCAGATTGAACAGGGTCATTTAGGTTTCCTTTCGTCAACTGAAACGCGCACATTGGCGGGCACGTGCAGAAAAATCCGGTAGATGACGGCCATCAGGAAGGGCGTCAAAAGCAGGGTCAGAGCGATGGCCTTCATGGCTTTGTCCTTTCAATCAGTTGAGTTTTGTGCGAGCCGCAAAGACATTGAACAGTCCGCCGAACAGCAACGCGGCGTACCAGCCGTAGAGAAACGCCCATAACAGTCCCAACAGGAATGAGGGCAGGCTGAGCCAAGTCATTCCGGGCATCAGGCCGATCCAAGCCCGGTACATGGCAAAACTTGGAAAGATCAGGTCAAAGGCCACGCACAGCAGGTAGGTTGCGGCCAGAAACAGGCTGAGCGCCCAGCCAAGGGTTGTCACCGGAACACCGGGATGATGTTCTTGTGTCCCCATCACACAGGGGCCACAGGTCAGGCGCAACAGTGCGAATAGCACCACGCCCGTGACGAAAAAGTACAGAATGGTAAGCATGGTAAGTGTCCTGAACTGAGTTGGGCCGCAATCAACGGCTTGGGGCAGACCCCGGAGCGATTCCGGAGCCATTGCCGGTCACGTTCAGGACAGGTTTGGCGGATGTGGTAGTGGTGCGACCGGCAGGCTTGCGCGTGGCCGGAACCGTTCTGGCGCCACGGGCGTAGCAATACGCATCGAGAGCAATTCAGGTGCTGCCATAACTGCCATCGCATAACAGCCCGGGTGCACTGAGCAGTCTAATTCTTCTGATGGATGAGACGCGGGATACCCACCGCTGTCATCGATAACGAGCTCGGCCTGGGTAGCGGCCTTCGCGATGTCATGCCCGGCATGGGACGGCACAACAGAGATCAGCATCGAAACCACCAACGCACAGATCAACAGGACCTGCAGCCGGCCCATGGCTCGGGCCGTCCGTGTCGCAGTTGATATCCATTGTGCGCGGATCACTTAGGGTTTCCTCCATTCTCCAACAGTTTAGGACCGCTTGGATCGGTCGCATTGATCTGGCTCAATTCGTGGTCTGAAGAGCCAACGGGCATCTTGCGTTTCCAAGCCAACCAAATAAGTGGCGCCCCCGTCAACAGCCCAATCCCGATAACCGCAAGGCTGGTGCCGCCTGTCGCGGTTTCGGTAATCTGGCTGCCCAGATGGGCCAAAACGAAACTGGCCGGCAAGAGTCCAGCCAAGGTGGCCAGTGCGAACCGCCAAAATTGAAGTCGGGTCAGACCGGCGGCGTAGCTGAGCATGTCGAAAGAAACGAAAGGCATCAGGCGGCTGGTGAACACGGTCAACATCAGGGCATTCTGCGATCCAAGCAACCCTATGTCCAGCTTGTCGCCGAACCACCGGCGCAGCGCGTCGCGCCCCAACCAACGGGCTATCAGGAACGCCAGCAGCGCCCCCAACTCCGCCCCGATAGCAACCAATGCGGTTCCCAGCCCATGCCCATATGCCACCCCGGCAGCGACAGCGATCGGAGCGCTGGGGATTGGGCTGGCAACCACTGCGGCTGTCATGAAGCCGATGATGACAATGGGTCCGAACGGGCCGGCCCAATCCACCCACGCAGTAATGACTTCGCGCGATAGTCCTGCGCCCAACGCGCCCGACAGCCACAACCAGATGGTGGCGATCAGCAACGCGATCAAAACCGCGATGAAAACCAAACGGCTATTGCTGTGCAGGCCCTCCAGCTTTCGTTCCTCCTATGACATAGCCCTCCACCCCTAAACGGGAGTGATGGATTCCGAGGTCACTTAGCGATGTATTTGACCAGTGCCACGATCGCCAGAACGATCAACACTGCGATCAGCAACATCCAGATCATGCCAAACCCCATTCCAGCGCCATAGCCCATCATCGCTTTGTTCCTCAGTGGTTTGTGCCGAGTGCGATGACCCGGCTACACGGTTGCGTTTCAGTTGTTGGTTTCAGAAGCCTTTGTCACAGGTTTCGAGGACTTCATGCCGTGTTTCGGCGACATCGTCTTCGCGCCTTTCTCGATTTCCCCTGTGGTCACCGCGCCATCGCCATTGGCATCCAGATGCTGAAAACGGTCCACCATGGTTTCGCGGATCATCCCGGAATGCAGCGCTTCGAACTCATCAATCGACAGGTTGCCATCTCCATTGACGTCATGCGCCTGCATCCGGGCCTTCAGACCTTCGGCGATCTCAGATTCGCTCGGGCGACCGTCCTCGTCCATGTCCATAACCGCCAGCCAGTTGCCGCCCATCATACCCTTGCCATGCATACCACCCATCATCTGGCCATGCATTTTCATCATCATTTGCATCATGCCTGCGTGATCGCCCATCATGCCGCCGGGCGCACCCTGCATCATGCCGCCCTGATGGCCCTGCATCTGCGCGCTGCTGCCATGCTGACCGGCGGCAAGCGCGGGCAGCGCCATCAAAGTCGCGGCAATGGCTCCAGCGGCCAGCGTGAAGGTACGTTTCATGACTTTCACCTCTCGGGTTTTTGTTTCTACACAAAGCATATGGCCGCCCTCGGTCGCGCCACCACCCCCCTGCTCAACCCGGTTTGTATCGTTGTGTCGCAGCCCGCCCAACTGATACAAAGGGATACAAAAAAGCCGGGATTTGTACCGCGCCGGGGCATATGATTGCGCCATGACCGAAGCACCACATATCTTGATTGTCGACGACCACCGCGAAATCCGTGATGCTGTCAGCCGCTATCTGGAAAAGAATGGGTTGCGCGCCAGTACCGCGCGCGACGCAACCGAGATGGACGCGCGACTGGCGGCCGGTCGGATTGATCTTATCGTACTCGACATCATGATGCCGGGCGAAAACGGATTGTCGGTCTGTCGCCGCCTGTCCGCGGCCGGTGGCCCGCCGATCCTGATGCTGACAGCCCTCAGCGATGACACCGACCGTATCGTGGGTTTAGAGATCGGCGCCGATGACTACCTGCCCAAACCATTCAACCCACGTGAATTGCTGGCCCGGATCAAGGCGATCCTGCGGCGTTCCGAAACCACCGCCCCCCCGGCTGGCGATCTGAGCGGCAAACGGATCGCCTTTGGAAGCTGGGTTCTGGATGTCGACAGTCGCACCTTGATATCCGCCGAAGGGGCCGAAGAAAGTCTGACCACCGCCGATGTCCGGCTGCTGGCCGTATTCCTGCAGCGGCCCCGCAAACTCCTGTCACGCGACGAACTTCTGGACTTGACCGCCGGCCGCAGCCCGCACTTGTTCGACCGTACGATCGACAACCAGGTCAGCCGCCTGCGTCGCAAGATCGAAGCCGACCCAACGCGGCCGAAGCTCATCACCACGGTAAGGGGTGGCGGTTATTGTCTGTCGACCGACGTGAGCGAGCTTACGGGATGAAAGCCTTTGCCCAAAGTCTGCGCGGTCAGCTTATCCTTTTGATCATCGCCGCGCTGGCTGCCGCGCAACTGGTCAGCCTGTGGCTGTTCGTCGACGAGCGCTCAATGGCAGTGCACATGGCCCTTGGCCTGGAAACCGCCGGACGCGCCGCAAACATCGCGCGGCTGATTGAAGAAGCTCCACCCGAGATGCACGACGCGATCCTGCGGGCGGCAAGTTCTCCACTGGTGCGTTTCAGCCTTACAGATACGCCCGCAGTCGATCACACCGGACATAGCGCTGGTGGGACGGTCGAAAACACAATCCGCAGAATTCTGCCAGGCTATGAAAACCGTCCCATCCGGGTAGAGTTGCATGAGTTCTCTCCCGATATGCTGCCGGTCCAAGGTGTTCCGTCCACAATGGCTGAAATGCACATGGCAATGATGCGTGATCACGTTTCCGCAATTGAAATGCAGCTGTCGATCGCTCTGACGACCGATCAATGGCTCAACGTGGATACCCGGTTCCATAACCCTCCTCTGCAATGGCCTTTGCAGTCCTTCGTCAGCTTCGGTTTCACTGCAACTTTAATTCTTGGAGCAGCCATTTGGTTTCTACTGACACGGCTGACCGGCCCGTTGCGCCGCCTGTCACTGGCTGCAGACCAGTTTGGTCGCGGTGAAGACGTCCAGGAACTGACGGTTTCTGGTCCGACCGAGGTGCGAGATTTGACGCAGGCGTTCAACCATATGCGTGACAGGTTGACTCGCTATGTTGCCGATCGGACCAGACTATTGGGGGCGCTGGGTCACGATTTGCGGTCGCCTCTGACGGGATTGCGGGTTCGCGCCGAACTGGTGGAGGAAGAGGAGACCCGTGACCATCTGATCGAGACCATCGAGGAAATGCAGGAAATGGTGGACTCCACCCTGTCATTTGCCAAGGGCGTAGCCACACGCGAACCTTCCAGTACCGTCCCAATTGGTGAATTCGTAACCAAAACGACCGAAGACATTGTGCAAGCCGGCAACGTGGTTGAGGTATCGGTAGCAGACAATCCGGCCGTCACGCTTCGGCCGATGCTGATGAAGCGAGCTCTGCGCAATATCATTGAAAACGCCTGCCGGTATGGTGCCCGGGCTGACATCTCGGTCATGCAAGAGGGGAATGAGGCAAAAATATTGATCCAGGATCAGGGGCCCGGCATCCCCGAGCATATGCTCGATGCGGTATTCGACCCATTCGTGCGGCTTGAAACATCCCGCTCGCGAGAGACTGGCGGAACCGGCTTGGGGCTGTCGATCGCACGTACGATCATCCAGTCGCACGGTGGCACGATAGAATTGCTAAACGGGGAAACTGGCGGCTTGTGCGCTAAGGTGGTTCTGCCAGTTTTTGAGGGCCAAACGTAACTTGTGAACACAATCGGCATGCCCCGAAAGCTTATTGGAAGCGTACCGCTTTGGGCCAGTTTCAGGTGTGGGCTCAAACGCAGCGGCGGAGAACACTGAACTGGAAAGACTGACTTTCCCCCCAAGGGGTTTGGTGCAGGTGATGGCGATGCGCGACGAGTTCAAAGTGTTCCTCAAAAAGCACGGCGATATCGCTCGGACTATAGCGGGCGACAGGGAGACCACTGCAAGTCTCCGGCCCATCAAGTGCAAACGTAGCAATGATCACATGGCCGCCAATTTTTACCCCTTTCTTCACGCTTTCCAGATAGGCCGCGCGTTGCGATGTATCCACGAGAAAGTGAAAAACCGCCCTATCATGCCAGACGTCATATCTGCGATAGGGGACCCAAGAAGTTATATCTGCAGAAATCCAAGTGACTGTTTCAGCGGCGCGCCCCAACCTTTCCCGGGCCGTGTCCAACGCGACCTGCGATAGATCGAGAACTGTCACGTCATGGAGCCCCTTCGCAAGCAACGCTCCAGCAAGACGAGATGTACCTCCACCAATGTCGATGACGGATGAAGGCTTAGACACTCTGATCAACTCGATGAGTTCAAGCGATATCTCTGGATCATCCTCGTGCCAACTCAATTGGGTGTCAAACTTCTCGCCATAGACATCGTCCCAGTGCTCTCTTGTGTTAGCTGTCATGTCGTATCGTTTTCCCAAGTCGTCGCCCTGGAGATATCCTCATTTTGACCGCTCCGCGCTGCGTTTTCGACTGAAGCAAAAACCAACAAGGCAACGCCCCAGACAATTCGACGCTGGTCCGTTGAATGGCCGCGTGAAGTCATCTCTGCGACAATGTAGTACACACATTCCAATTGTGAAATGTTTTATGTGGGATTTGCTTGTCGGTCAGACTTCCACTGGGCTGCGCAAGCAACTCCAGAATTTAGCGCAATTTTAACTGCAGTGGCGCGGGGCGGAGATACCGAAGCGTTGGCAGTTTGTGTACTGCTTGCCTGGATTGCTCTGTTCCTTCAGAACAGCCGGAAGATTTTCTGAGCTTTGGAGCTTCAATCAGTCAACGAATTGCTTATAGCGCCTTTAACCGACAATGGACTGATAACTTATGAGCAGAGCCACAGATCGTTAAAATACGATTTGGTTCTTGAGTGGCTCCTACTCCATTTCTCTTAGTTCATAGAATTTCCTACGGTCCTTGAAACGGCGAACAATCACATCATTGGTGAATAGCTGCCGCATCAACAGACTCAGTTTTTCATGATTGCGCCGATCGCATACATACCACCATCGCTTTTGACCAACATCAGTGTGACTTCGTCACCGGCGCTAATCTCACCCATCATCTGGGCATTCTCAAGAAGCTGCAAATCCATCGTCATCGCGGGCCACCCGATCTCGGGGATCGGATCATGGCTGACGTTGGCGGTTTCGTCGCCAATTGAGTTCACCAAAGCTTTTGCGTGAACCGCCCCTTCCATCTGTTCGGACGACATGGACATGTTGGAATGGTCCATGTCGTGGTTCGTTTGCGCGAAGCTGGTTGTCGTAGACACGGCCAATAGGGCCACAATAGCAGTCAAAGTTCTCATCAGATGCTCCTGTTTCAAGGTTGTGAGTATTATTCTGCCGGAAGCGCAGGGGGCACTTCCTGGATCGTGTGGGAGATCTCTCGGTTCACGCGATTGAGCGCGAGCCGTTTCCAAATCACGAATATTGCGGGAATGACGAAAAGCGTAAGAAGGGTCGCCGTCACCATGCCCCCAATCATCGGCGCAGCGATCCGCTGCATGATTTCAGAGCCTGTACCGGTGCCGTACATGATGGGTATCAATGCTGCAAAGATCGTGGCTACAGTCATTACCTTCGGCCGAACCCGAAGAACGGCTCCTTCGAACACCGCGTCTTCGATATCGTCACGTGTAAGCTTTCGCTGTTCCGACTGCGCCAGCCCTCGACGTTTCTCCCAAGCAAGATTGAGGTACAGCAACATAACAATCGCTGTTTCCACGGCAACTCCCGCCAGAGCGATGAAGCCCACGAGCACAGCAATTGAGATATCGAAGTTAAGATACCACAGGAACCAAACCCCACCTGCCAATGCGACCGGGAGCGCCGCAAGAATTATCCCGACCTCAATCACCCGATTGAACGCCAAGAAAAGCATGAGCGTGATGATTAGCAGGGTTGCAGGGGCAACGATCGTCAGCCTGTCCTGCATTCTCTCAATGTACTCATACTGCCCCGACCAGGTCAGCGAATAACCCAGAGGCAGGTTGACCTTTTCTGCAACCACCTCTTGTGCTTCGGCCACATAGCCGCCCAGGTCGCGCCCTGCGATGTCGATAAACACGAACCCAGTTCGTCGAGCGTTCTCTGATCGTATCATTCCCGGCCCGTCAACTATTCGAATATCGGCGAGAGCGGACAGTGGCACATGAGCACCCGACGGTGTGACGACAGGAAGATTTTCGAGCCGTTCCGGGCTGTCTCGCCATGCTTGAGGGTACCGTAGGTTTATCGGAAACCTCTCCAGCCCCTCCACAGATTCCGACACTTGCATACCGCCAATTGCGGTCTGAACTACGTCCTGAACTTCTCGAACACTCATCATGTATCGGGAGGCGGCATCTCGTTTGACGTCGATTTCGATGAAACGCCCGCCAACAGGTCGCTCTGCGTAGGCGGAAGCCGTTCCATCAATATCAGCGACCGCACGCTCTACTTCGATCCCGATTTCTGTAATGACCTCCAAGTCGGTGCCGGATATTTTGACACCGACAGGAGTACGGATACCTGTCGCAAGCATATCGATGCGGTTCTTGATAGGTTGGATCCAAACATTTGTAACGCCCGGAACCTGAACGACACGATCGAGCTCATTTCGGATTTTCTCCATTGTCATGCCCGGTCGCCATTCTTTTTCCGGCTTGAGTTGGATAGTTGTCTCCACCATTGTCAGTGGTGCCGGATCGGTTGCAGTCTCCGCACGCCCAACTTTACCGTGAACAGTTTCGACTTCAGGCACGGTCGCGATCAGGCGGTTGGTCTGCTGCAGTACCTCACGGGCTTTCCCCGTCGAGATCCCGGGGTAGAAGCTCGGCATGTAGAGAAAATCGCCTTCGTTCAACTCGGGCATGAATTCAGAACCAATTCTCTGGTAGGGGTACCACATGGACGCCACCAGAACGCCGGCCAACAGTGTTGTTGCCCATGGCCAGGCAATTGCCGCGTCCAGAAATGGGCGATACACGAACACGACCAAGCGATTTAGCGGATTTTTTCGCTCCGGTAGAATACGCCCCCTTACAAAGTAACCCATCAAGACCGGAACCAGCGTTATCGAAAGGATGGCCGCAGCTGCCATGGCGTAGGTCTTGGTATAAGCGAGAGGCGAGAAGAGCCTACCTTCCTGATTTTCCAGAACGAAAACAGGCAAAAAACTAACCGTGATAATCGCCAGAGAATAAAAAAGGGCTGGTCCCACCTCAGAAGCGCACTCTTGCACAATCCGCCATCTGTTCTCTGCTGTAAGCTTTTCTTTTTCCAACCGCCTGTGCATCGCCTCGATCATTACAATCGATGCGTCGACCATCGCACCAATAGCGATGGCTATGCCGCCGAGCGACATGATGTTTGCGTTTACTCCTTGAGCCTTCATCAGAATAAATGCGGCAAAGATTCCCAGCGGGAGCGACAGAAGAATCACGAGGGATGACCGCAGATGAAGTAGAAAAGCCGCGCACACAAGAACAACGACGATGAATTCCTGCGTCAGTTTCTTCTCGAGGGTATCGATAGCGCGCTCAATCACTCCAGATCGGTCGTAGGTCGTTATGATTTCGACCCCTTCCGGCAGGTTTGAACGCAACTCTTCTATGCGCGCTTCCACCGCTTTGATCGTCGCTAATGCGTTCCCACCCCATCGCAGGATGACCACTCCGCCAACCGCGTCTCCTTGCCCGTCGAGCTCCCCGACACCACGGCGCATTTCAGGCCCCAGGCGGATTTCAGCGACGTCTCCAAGCGTCAGAGCGGCGCCGCGCTCGTTGACCATCAATGGCGCGCTTGCAAGGTCTGACAATTCATCGATGTAGCCCGATGACCTGACCATGAATTCGGCTTCACCCATCTCAATGACGCTGCCGCCCGTCTCGCGGTTGGCCGCCTGAATAGCCGTCCTCAATTGTGCAAGTGTTATGTCATAGGCACGTAGTTTGTTTGGGTCGACGACGACCTGGTACTGTTTGACCATTCCGCCGATGGTGGCGACTTCTGAGACGCCTTCCACGGCTTGTAATTCGTATTTCAGAAACCAATCCTGCAGAGTCCTGAGCTGAGCCAGATCATGATTTCCGGTTCTGTCAACCAGCGCATACTGATAAATCCACCCGACCCCAGTCGCATCTGGGCCAAGTTGTGGTGACACGCCTTCAGGCAAGCTGCCGGTAATCTGGCCCAAATATTCGAGCACACGCGACCGAGCCCAGTAGAGGTCCGTCCCGTCCTCAAAGACGACATATACAAAGCTGTCTCCAAAGAACGAGAACCCGCGAACGTCTTTTGCACCGGGTACGGCCAATAGGGCTGTCGCAAGTGGATATGTGATTTGGTTTTCGACAACTTGAGGCGCTTGCCCGGGATATGGCGTGCGAACAATTACCTGGACATCCGAAAGATCTGGGATTGCATCAACCGGCGTCTCACGAATGGCCCAAATACCCGCAACTCCTATCATGAATGCGAGGGCCAAGATGACGAACCTGTTGGCGAGCGAAGAACGAATGATGGCCGTGATCACTGCGTAACACTCCCATCAAGCGCGACCTCTAACAGCGTCATCGAAAAGTCGGGATTGCGGCGAAGGATCAAAGAAACATCAATCCCTACAGGCAAGTTAGAAACCTCAATCCCCTCCGCAACCGGGAAATCCATGGTCATGCCCGGCATGCCGATCTCAGTCATCGGACCGTGTGTTACGTTCGCAGTACGCGCGTTCGGGTCGATACTGTTAATCCGGCCAGAAACCTGAAGCGGCGGCGCAATAGGCGTTGCCGCGGCCAAGATCATTGTCATGCCATCTGCACGCGCGAAAGTCAGAGTCATTTCAGAACCGACTTCGAGCATGTTTGGGTCCAATGTTGGCTCTATTGGGAAATCCATTGTCATGCCCGGCATCCCAATCTCAGTCATCAGCCCGTGAGTGATGGTTGCAGTTCCTGCCTCAGCATTAACGAGGTTGATCGTGCCGGTGACTACAATCGGTGGAGCAGAAGGCGTGATGGTTTCTTCGGGTTCAACTGAATCCGTCGGCGGCGAGCCCTGTTCGCGAACTGCCACAATCGAGAACATCCCCCCTTCTCCCTCTGCCAGATCAAACTCAATTGGCATGTCGATTGGCACGGTAGTGAGATCTACTCCCACAACAGGCAAATCCATTGTCATGGCGGGCCAACCGAGCTCGGGGATCGGTCCGTGCTCAAGCGTCAATTTGCCGTCTGAAGTGACGGCGCGCGCGATTCCGGCTCCAGTTCCGGCAATACCATCGTCTGGTGCAAGCTCCATCAGGCTCAGAAGCCCATCCGCACCCCGCGCGATCACGAAAGCAACCGCGTCGCCAGCATTCAAACGGTCGAGCGAAACACCAGACCTCACCGGAAACTGCGAAGTCATTGCGGGCCAATCAAGGCTTTCGAGAACGTCGTGACGAACAGTAGCCATACGATTTTGGGCATCGAGTGAAACCAGGGTACCTGCCCCGCGTGCTGGTTCGGTGTCCGTTGGTGTCATACGCGTGAAGCCGGCGCTCAAAGCACTTTCACTGTCGATTAGAAACTGTGCGGATGCGACAACTTCCTCGCCGGGTTCAAGCCCTTGTAGAACTTCTGTTCGTCCCCCCTCGCCGAAACTGTCTCGAAGACCTGTAGTCACCAGTCTCGGGCGAAAGGTACCATCGCCTGTTTTCAAGATGACGCGTTCCGCCGAACCAGTACGAATTAGCGCCTCTGATGGAACAGTGAGAACATTCCGGCTTTCATCCGGTATAAGGCTAACACTGCCAAACATGCCCGGCCGCAGCACGCCGTCGGTGTTATCGAAACTCAGTCTGACGGGAAGAGTTCGGGTTTGCGGATCAAGCTCAGGGTAAACATAGTCGATTTCGCCTTCGAAGGTGCGACCGGGTAGGTGCTCGAACCTTGCTATTGCGCGCATGTCTTCCGACAAACGTGCAATATCTCGTTCGAAAACATCGACGATCAGCCATACTTCGGAAAGATCGGTGACCGAAAACGCAAGCGTGCCTGGCTGCAGGTACATTCCATCGGCGGCGTTCAGCGCTATGACAACACCGTTTTGAGGCGCCTCAATTTCCACATTTCGAACCAACTCACCGCCCGCCTCGATCTCTGCAACCTGACGTGCGGACATACCGTGGCTGATCAACTTGTTGCGCGCCGCGTCCAAAATACGCGGGTCACCAGCTTCGACTGCGCGTACAAGATCGCCGGTTGCAGCTGCGATCAGCGGTGAAAAGAGTTCGAATAGAACTTGCCCCTTCTCAACGCGATCACCGACCGCGCGAACTTTCAGTTGCTCAATCCAACCTTCAACGCGTGTATGAACGTGATTGGTCAGGTGCTCGTCAAAGCCGACGAAACCCACCGTCTCGATACGAGGCTCGATATCCGTCATGCGTGCAACCGCGGTTCGCACGCCAATTGCGTTGATTTCTGCAGCGCTCAGGGTGACTTCTTCAGGGTCGCCGGTAGGTTCCTGCCCAGAATAAACCGGGATCAAGTCCATACCCATCGGCGATTTTCCAGGTCCAGGCTGCCGAAAATTCGGATCCATCGGAGCTACCCAATAAAGGACCTCTGGTTCGTTCGACTGGCCCTGATCAATTGGATTCAGGTACAGTCTTTCAAGAATGACACCTCCACCCAGGCCAAACGCCAAGGCAAGTACTGATAGTGCCGCATATCTTCCACGCATAATAATCTCCTGACGGTCGCAGTGCACGCTCGAACCGAAACAACATGAAAACCCGCGCTTGCGGGCCTGTGGATGTTAGGAGATTTGTGGAGGGCGATCGGGCGTCAGGGGCTCCTGAGACAGGCGGGTGTCCGAATCCATGTTTCGGTTTTGCTGCCCAAAAGCTGTAGCCAACACAGCAACACTCACTTGGGTTGGATACTCACCAACGCAGCAGATGCCGGAATGACATTCTCCGCTGTGATTTACGTGGCTATCCGTGTGGATTTGGCCAGTCGTCGGATGCAAACCGCTATGGTCGTGTTTGAAGTCTGATGACTTTGCAGCCATTGAAACGCCGTGAGGCTCAGAGGTGCTACTGTTTTTGACGTCAGTGCTCGCGACCACAACAGTGCCGACGAATGTCATCGCCAAGCAGACGCATGTCAGAAACGTCATTCGCAACACTGAGAAAAACTTCCACTCCATCCCGTGCAGTTAGGACGAACGTAACGTGTGTTCAAGCCAGTCGGAGAAAAAAACAGGTGAGTTGGTGCGCTGCATCGAAATGAAGCTGATTCCCGCGAATACACGTAACAAACTGCCAAAATTGGAGGCAGTTCATACGATGAGCGCATCTAAGTTTGGCCGAGGTTCTTCAGGATCGGGCAGTCAGGGCGGTGGTCGCCAGCACATTCGTCGATCAGATGAGACAGTGTAGCATGCATGGCCTTCAGGTCCGCGATCTTGGCATCTATCTCTTTTAGGTTCTGTTTGGCGATATCCTTCACGTCCGCGCTTGCGCGTTCTTTGTCCTCGTACAACGCCAGTAGTGAACGGCAATCCTCAATGGTAAAGCCCAAGGAACGGGCCCGCCCGATGAAGGCCAGTTTGTGCAATTCCTTTTCATCGAAATGACGATACCCATTCAGGCTGCGCCTGGGTTTGATGAATCCGATATCCTCGTAATAGCGGATGGTTTTGGCAGGCAAACCCGAACGTTCTGCTACATCTCCGATATTCACAGCGGTTCTCCTATTCTATTCAGCAGGCGCTGAACGCAGCGTCTGCTCGGTGTTCTGCGAGATCTGTTCTCGCCCAACTTTGATCGGCTTAACCCAGCGCAACCGCAGCGCGTTGGTCAGTACAAATACACTGGACAGAGCCATGGCACCTGCAGCCAGAACCGGCGACAGCAACGGGCCGCCAAACGGATAGAGCACCCCCGCTGCAACCGGTATGAGCAGCGTGTTATAGCTGAATGCCCAGAACAGGTTTTGGCGGATGTTGCGCATGGTGCGCTGACTAATATCGAAGGCGTTGACCACGCCTGTCAGGTCGCCTGACATCAGAACGACGTCAGCCGCCTCGATGGCGATGTCAGTGCCTGTCCCGATCGCTATTCCTACGTCAGCCGCCGCCAGAGCGGGGGCATCATTGATGCCATCACCCACAAAGGCCAGTTTTCCGCCATTTGAGCGCAGATCTTGCAACGCGGATACTTTACCCTCGGGCAGAACCTCGGCCACGACATGATCGATGCCAAGCTGCGCCGCGATGGATTTGGCTGTAGCGGTATTGTCGCCGGTAATCATCGCTACTTTCAGCCCCAGTCCGTGCAAAGCTTCAATTGCGTCTGGCGTGGTGGTCTTGATTGGGTCCGCCACAGCGATTACGGCCGCGATAACCCCGTCTACGGCAGCATAAAGTGGAGTCTTTCCGTTGATTGCCAGTTCAGCGCCCCGATCAGACAGCGCGCCCATTTCAACCCCTTCGCGACTCATCAGGCGGTCGGCCCCGATCAAGATTGTATGGCCTTCGACTGAAGCGCTTACCCCGTAACCGGTGAGCGACGTGAAGTCTTCTGGCTTCGAAAGCTCCAGACCACGGGTTTCAGCCGCGCGCACGATGGCCGTGGCGATCGGATGTTCGGATGTGACCTCAACGGCAGCCACAAGGCGCAGAACCTCATCCTCGGCCAATCCTTCGGCCACAATAAGGTCGGTCAGCTCCGGGCGCCCTTCGGTCAAGGTCCCTGTCTTGTCTACCGCAACAACAGTGGTTTCCTGCAGCATTTGCAAGGCGTCGCCCTTTCGGAAAAGGACACCCATCTCGGCCGCGCGGCCGGTGCCGACCATGATTGAGGTGGGTGTGGCCAACCCCATGGCGCAGGGGCAAGCAATGATCAGTACCGCAACCCCGGCTACCAACGCCAGGCTGAGCGCGGGATCGGGTCCGAACAACATCCAAACCAGCACAGTCACAACGGCCACAGCGATCACTACCGGCACGAACCACAGCGTGATGCGATCGACCAGGCCTTGAATCGGAAGCTTGGCCCCTTGGGCTTGTTCGACCATTTGAATGATCTGGGCCAACATAGTGTCTGCGCCGATCTTTTCAGCCCGGTACGTCAATGCGCCCGCGCCATTGACTGTTCCGCCGACCACAGTTGCGCCCTCGGTCTTTTCGGCAGGAACCGGCTCGCCGGTGATCATGCTTTCATCGACATATGACGCGCCGGTCACTACGGCACCATCCACCGCGATTTTTTCGCCCGGTCGAACGTGCACAATATCCCCTACATCGATCTGCTCGATCGGTAGCTCGACAACCGATCCGTCGCGCTCAACTCGCGCTGTTTTTGCCTGCAGACCGACCAATTTTCGGATCGCTTCACCAGTTCGCCCCTTGGCGCGCGCCTCGAGGAACCGCCCCAGCAATATGAGAACCACGATCACCGCTGCGGCCTCGTAGTAGACGTTTGCGGTGCCGGCGGGAAGAACACCCGGCGCAAAGGTGGAAACAAGCGAGAACCCATAGGCCGCCGAAGTGCCCAGGGCCACCAGAGAGTTCATGTCCGGCGCGCCTTTGAACAAGGAAGGGAATCCCTTGGTGTAGAACTGCAAACCAGGGCCAAAAAGAACGATCGTGGTCAGAAGGAATTGCAGGTAATAGCTGTTCTGGATGCCGATCGTGCTCGCTATCAGGTGGTGCATGCCCGGAATTACATGCGAGCCCATTTCAAGGATAAAGACCGGCAAAGCGAGCAAGGCGGCAAAGCTTGTTCGCCGGGCCAATTGGCGAATCTCTTTGGCTTTGCGGTCTTGTGGTTCGGTCTGCGTCGCGGATCGCAGACTCGCCGGATAGCCAGCAGTTGCCGCAAGCGCCGCGATGGCTTCGGGTGTTGTGACTCCCTCAGCATAACGTACAGTTGCACTTTCGGTTGCCAGATTGACCGACGCGGACAAGACGCCATCATCTGCTTGCAATGCCCGTTCAACGCGCCCCACGCACGATGCGCAGGACATGTTCTGAATATCCAGCGTTACCTCTTCCGTCCGTGCCGGATATCCGGCGCTGTTTAACGCATCAGCAATGGCCGCTTTATCGGCTGGATCATGGAAATCGACCTGAACGCTTTCGCTGGCGAGATTAACCGAAGCGGCATCTACCCCTGGCACATCTTTCAACGCGCGCTCGACGCGCCCTACGCAAGAAGCACAGCTCATACCCTGAACTTGAAACCGTGCATGTGAAATTTCAGTCATATTGTCACCACAAATGTTCTGCTGACGGGCAACATAAGGGTTCCAGCAAGTGGAAGGTCAAGGGATGGGGTTGACTTTCTTTTCCACTAATTTTGGCGATCCAATTTTCACGACTTGACCTTCCTGTGCTGGAATACTTTAGCCGGGACAACGGAAAACAGGAGCAAACATCTATGACGACCCTAAATATCCCGGACATGAGCTGCGGGCACTGCAAGTCAGCTATCGAAAAAGCCGTTGCCACGGTGGATTCCTCCGCACAGTTGGACTTTGACATGGAAAACCGCAGGGTACGTGTCTTAAGCGCCAATCCACTTGATCATATCCTTGCTGCTCTGAAGTCCGAGGGATACGAAGCCACGGTCGCATGAGAAACTTAGGGGCGCACATTCTGTCGCCGCCTTGGTTTTATCTTGCGTCTCTGACTGCCTCGATTAGCCGGGTCATTTCATCTTCGGCGATCAGCCCCGGGGCAAGCGCATCTCCAATCACAAACGAGGGGGTGCCACTAAAGCCAAGCTGTCGGGCCAATTCCATGGACACCTGAATATGCGCGTCGACTTCCGGCGCCTCCATGTCTGCGCGCAATTGATCCTCGTCCAGGCCAAGTTCCCGAACAACTTTCAGGACACTGGCCTCAGTGGCACGACCGTTCAGAGCCATAAGTGCCCAATGAAATTCTTCATATTTTCCCTGATTACGTGAGGCAAGCGCGGCGCGTGCCGCGAAGTCGGAACCTTCTCCGAGTATGGGCCATTCTCGATAAACAACTCGTACATCGGAATCGCCTGCGATTACGTTTTTCACGACCGGGGCAGCGCGTTTGCAATATGGGCAGTTATAGTCAAAAAACTCGACCACGGTTACATCGCCTTCCGGGTTTCCGATGACAGGCGCATTCGGATCCTGTTCCAGCAATTCACGCTGATTTTCCAGGACGTTTCCAATGGCTTCGGCTTTTGCCTGATTCTCGCGCTGTTGAAGCAGTTGAATCGCCTGCATGATAATCTCAGGGTTTTCCAAAATGGCTTCCAGAGCCAGCCGTTTCACATCGGAGTCAGACAGCTCTTCGGCGCGTGCCATAGGAACGCCAATCGACATGGCGATGGCGATTAAGCCGGCAAGTATTCGTTTCACATCAGTTTCCTTCCGTTTGTTCTGCCTCGGTGCGCTGCATTTGCAGCTTGCGTTCCCGATCCGGCCAACTTCCCTTGATGAAGGCGAGGATGTCCCAGATTTCCTGATCCGACAGAGTGTCACCGAAACCCGGCATGCCGCTTTTGACGTCAGCGACACCCATCTGTTTTAGCGTTTGGTCCCCGCCAAGCTTTGTATAATCGAACAACAACTTGTCGCTGTGATGCCAAGTGTGCCCTGTTCGGTCATGCGGGGGTGCCAGTAGTACGCCATCTGCACCGGGTGTTTGCCAATCCGGCTGACCCTCCAAATCTGCCCCGTGGCATGACGCGCAGTTTTCGGCGTACAAAACTGCACCACGTGCCGAATCCGCCGATGAACTGTTCTGCGCACGCCCACCCAGGCCCCAGCCAGCGACCGCGACAATGATCACCACAGCAGCCAGTGACACCCATTTCGCCGCGCTCTTATTCATCACGCCACGCTCAGCCAGGTCTTCATACCAGCGGCCTGATGCGACAGCATGTGGCAATGAAACAGCCAGTCCCCCGGATTATCCGCAACGAACGCAATCTCCCGCGTTTCTATCCGGTCAACCAGGATTGTGTCCCGCAGCGGCCCCAGGCTGCCGTTCGGCAGAACTTCCTGGAAGTGCGTCCCGTGCAAGTGCATAGCGTGCGGAAAGACGGTGTCGTTCTGCATCTGAATCCGGACTATGTCGCCACGCGTAACGGCAGCAAGCGGGTTTTCAGGTAACCCGGCGACACCGTTGAATGTCCAGATCTGCCCTTCCTGAACCAATTCATTGGCGCTCATGACTTGGCCGTTAAAAGTGCCTTGACGCAGTCCGCCCATCGCCCCGCCTTCCATCACCAATGGAACTGTCAAAGCGTCAGAAACATCTTCGAGAAAAGAAGCAGGGTTGGGTGGCAGGGCTGCGATCACACCGCGGTTAGCAGATGTGCCGCTTCCCGAAACCGGGATCTCAGCGATGACAAACGATTCATCGCGTTCGTGAAGAGTTATTTGAACGGCTTCGTTCGATTCCGCTGTTACATCAACAATTAAGTCTGCTCGCTGTGCAGGCCCGAAAACAAGGGTTTCAAAATCCTCTGGCTGCGCTACCGGCATGCCATCATAAGCGACCAGTTTCCCGTTTGCGCCACCTACTGAGACATACATGATCCGATCAGTTGCCACGTTGACCATTCGAAGTCGCAAACGCTGGTTTGTCAGAACTTCTGTCATGGGCGATATGTTTGCGTGAACGTAGTTTCCCATTCGGCCTGCATGCGTCCAGTCATGCATCGCGCCGAAATCATCGACGATTTGGGCGTCCTGACCCAACCTCCAGTCATCCAGCAGGATCGTAAGGTCATGATCCGTGTCCGGCGGGTCCGTTTCGTCGACGATGAACGCGCCGTAAAGGCCCCTGGCCACTTGTTCCGTTGACTGGTTATGAGAGTGGTACCAGAAGGTTCCTGCATCCTTCAGAGGCAAGTCATACTGAAATTCGCCGCTTGTTGGTACAGCCTCCTGTGTAAGACCCGGCACCCCGTCCATATTGTTTGGAACCCGCAGTCCATGCCAATGGATTGCCGTAGGCTGAGGCAGTGAGTTCAGGAGCGTCCGGCGAACCGTTTCGCCCTGCCGGGCACGAATTTCGGGGCCCGGAACACCGCCATCATATCCCCATATCTCAGTTTCAGGATAGCTGTCGGGGGCAACACGTGCCAATCCTGAACGCGCCTCGATTATTCGGGGGGCGGTCGCCGCCCTCCCGATAGTCGGCATTGCGATTAGTGCCGACGTGCCTGCAACGAATTGCCTGCGATTAAGCTTCATGAAGACTTCCTTCCAAAGAATACTTGATCTCTCACTGGATTATCCCCCCTCGTGCACATCCAGCAGATAGGTCGCCATTGCCTTCCGGTCATCGTCTGTCAGAAAACTGGTGCCATAGTTTACAACCTCTCCCATGGCCCCGCCGAAGACATCGCCATCAGGCATGACGCCGGTGCGCAAGGCGTAAGCCAGATCATCAACCGTCCAACCACGCATTTGCAGGGTCTCAAAGTCGATAGCCGGTGCCTTGTCACCGCCCGGCAGAGAGTCACTTCCTTTGAAGTGTTCCGTGTCCGAATTTCTTGCGCCAGCCAGGTTCCTCCCGGTGTGGCAGGCCGCACAATGCGTGGCACCTTCGACCAGTAGCCGACCCCGGTTCCACACTTCGTCATTGCCCGGCACGGGATCAGTGCGGGGTGGTTCCAGAAAAGCCGCGCGCCACAGCTTCAGGCCCCATCTCTGATTGAAGGGGAACGCCATTTCCTGCTCTTTTGACGGTTCCGCTACCGGTGCAACCGTTTGCCAGGCGGCCCAGAGATCGGCGATATCCTGATCCGTGAAATTGGCATAGAACGGATAAGGAAAGGCCGGGTAGTAGGGTTGTCCGCCGGGTGACACGCCTTGACGCACAGCGCGAGCAAACTCCTCGATTGTCCAGTCACCGATCCCGTGGTCAGGATCTGTGGTCAGGTTCGGCGAAAAGAGCGTGCCGAACGGGGTATCCAACTCCACCCCACCGGCCAAGGGCGCGCCCCCTTTGGCAAAATCTGTGTGGCAAGCGATACAGCCACTTGCCCTTGCCAGATAAGCCCCGCGGTTAACGTCACCCTGAATGTCGAGAGCTTGTAAGGGCTGGCCAATTGGCCAAGCCATCACGGCAACAAGTCCCGCTGACGCCGTTACGGCGGCAGCAAGGCCCAATCGGAATATCGGTCTCATGACGCATTCCTATTCCGACCGAAATTGCGTGTGACATGCCGAGCATGTCTGGCTCAGCATCATGAACACACCATCTGCCGGCATTTCAGAAAGTTGTGCCTGGTTTGAACTGCCGCCCATCATTCCGGCACCCATCATGGATGCGCCGCCCATCATGCCCGAACCATGGCCCGACCCGGACATCATCAACCCGTTGTCCGCCGCAAGCGCAAGGCCTTCAGAGTAGGTTTCCAACTGTCTGGCTAACTCTGCAAATGAACCCCAATCCTGCCAGATCTCCGATTTGGCCTCCGAGGGTTTGCCATCAGATCCCTCTGGAAACAGCTTTGTCATGCTCTCGCCAGCGTGACGCCCGATTTTCTTGGCCTCGCTTCGTACCGTTTGCGCATTGTAGGGCGTTTTCCCCTGCATCATCGGCGTAAGGATCTTCATGCTGTCCTTCATCGCGGACATACCATCCATGCGTTCTTTGACGATGCCGGTTGCGCCACCATGCGCCAGGGCGGCGGCTGCGAACAGAGAAACCAGGGCAACGCCTGTGGTCATTTTTAGAATGTTCATTGTTTTGTCCTTGTCGTCTGCTTCGACGCGCCCAGGTTGAGCGCAATTCGACTGGTCAGATCAGGACACGCGGCGGCGGTGGGTCAAACGCCGCGATACCGAGAACCCGGTATTGGGCTCGAGGGATCGAGTATCTTTGTTCAGTATCTTGGGGGCCAGGCGGTGGTGGACCCATCGAAAATAGACCAACAGCGTTGCAAATCGTTCCGCCATGACAATGTCCGGGATGACCCTGCTTGACATGCTCAACGTCCGCAGAGTCCGATTGGTCAATCACGTGCTGTGAACCACTGCCATGTGCATGAGCAGAATCGGCCGTCACAAGCAGCCCGCCAATGGCCAGCACCATTGACAGTATGATGTAACGAATTGCACTGCCCATTCGGCTCGTCACCTTCAGAAAATCCCGTTTTCCTGCTGCAACTCTCTTATGTACGCCACGATGCCTTTCACATCCGCACGGGTCAAGCCATCGACCGGCGGCATATTGCCGAACTTCCAATGGTGTGCCCGAACTCCATTCTGGACTGCCACATAAAATGACTCGTCCGAATGGTGGCTTGGTTCATAGATTTTATGCACCAAAGGTGGTGCAAGGCCTTCCAGACCCGTTGCATTCGCGCCATGGCACGCCGAGCATTTGGCGTCGAATGCCACTTTGCCGACGGCCGCAAATTCGCTTAGCTGGTCCGGCAGATTGACGTTTTCAATTGGGTCTCCTGGCTCCAGTGCTGACGTATCGGGCGGCGTCATCGAGTGACCTGTTGGTTGCTGATTTAAGTTGTAGACGAACGCGGCGGCGCCTGCGACCACTACTCCGCCTATCAAGAGTGTAAGTTTATCCATCTCTGTTCTTCACATGATTGTCAGTTCTTAGGTTCAACGCGCGCAAAAAAAGTCGGCCTGACCAAGGTCAGATCAGTTTTACCTGAGTGCCCACAGTGGCCAGTTCGAACAATTCCGCAATCTGCTCGTTGTATAAACCAATGCAGCCGTTGGAGGATCTTCTCCCGATCTTGCGCGTGTCGTTGGTGCCGTGGATGCGGTAGTATTGCCAGCTCAAATAGAGCGCATGTGTCCCCAGAGGGTTCTCAGGACCCGGGCCTACATAGTCAGGCCATGCTGGATTGCGCTGTTTCATTGCCGGCGTTGGTCGCCAAGATGGCCCTTCGACCTTGCGAATAACTGTGGTGTAGCCCAGCCTTGTAAGGTCTTCCGTGAGCGGTACGCTGGTTGGATACATCCGATAGACGCTTTCGTCTTCTGACCAATATTGCAGGACCTTGGACTGTGTATCGGACAGGATTACCCCGTTTTTCAAGGTATCAAAGTGGTCCTGCCATTTAGCAACGCGGAATGAGGAAACATTGCGGCGCGTCCCCTCAGTTGCCGTTGATTGGGCCCAAACGGCCGGTGCTGGAAAAAGCGTCGTCGCAGCAAACGCGGCAATCACTCCACGTCGCGTAACAACCTTTCCTTCTTTGCTCCGTTTCATGCCTGCCATCCCAAAGTTTATTCTTTTTTTCCGACTCAAATAACTCGTATGCCCGGTTCCTGCGCTGGAAGGTCAACACGCAAATGACATTTCATATGGGATGCCTCGTCTGAATTGTTGTTGCCGTCGGCGCAGGAATATTTCCTTAGAAGGCGGACCCAAATCATCAAGTCATTGTGGAAAAGCAATTTTTCTTGGACGTAATTCCAGGCTGCTTTAAGCAAAACCTGACTTTCTTGAATCAACCGAGCACAAAAAAGCAACGCTAACAATTGCTTAGTTCTTGGTGAATTGATGTGATCACCCGTCGATGCGAGGGTATCAGGTACTACAAATGACAAACACAGTGGACTAAACACCATGTGCTTCAAGAAAGCTTTCCAAGCACTGGCCGCACTTATGCTCGTCGGCGCCTGCACCGAAACAACGTCGATATCTGCAGAAAGCGAGCCCGGAACGCTTTCCCGAGTTCCTGACGCCGTTGCCCAGATCGCTGCTCCGGGCCAGGACCTGAACGCCGTTAAAATCATGCCTGAGGACGGTTGCTATTGGTATCGCTACGTGGGGCCGGTTGAAACAACCTACCTGCCACTCAGGACTATTGAAGGGCGCCCAATCTGTACGCGCGCCTGACAAGCGCCTATCAGCTGGTCGCGGTCAGAAGGCGCTCGGGAGGGTAGAGATGAGCCGTGGACCCTGGCCTGACACGATCATAAAGCCCGATGATATGTGGCATCGCCATCCTTACGCAGCCAGAACTTGCGCGACCTCCGATAGATCTTGGATAAGGCGTTCCGTGAATTCGCAGGTATGTGTCGCGACCACCTTCGAACAGATAAAACGCCCTTGATCCCAATGGGTTTGTCGGCCCACCGGGCACACCATCTGCGAATTGCGCATATTCATCAGGGTCGCGTTCAATCATTTCGGCTGTAGGAGTCCAACGCGGCCATTTGGCCTTTCGCTTGATTGTGTAGACACCGGGCTCGTAAAGATTGCCTCGGGCAATGGCTACGCCGTAACGCATTGCTGTGCCACCGTCTTCGATGAAATACAGATATCGTGCCACCGCGTCGACATGAATGTCACCCGGAATAAGTGGTCGATTGGTTTGCACACGCTGAGGCAGGAAACGTGGGTGTAACCCCCAGGGATTGGATGTTGCGGGATCAAAATTGGCTGGCGTTACTTGCGCATCCCACTCCGACCATTGCGAGGCCGCCGCCGACGTCACTCCAAAAACCGGCTGAGAGAAAATGGCGAGCGAACTTGCAACAAAATGTCGTCTGGTCAGCATTTATAGCGCTCCTGTTGCCTGGTTGGTGTCTGGAGTTAGTACCCAGGGGATTAGACAATCCGCGACGGGGGAAGATTTGTCCATTCAATTATTCGTTCGATACCGCTTCGACCCACCCGCGAGTTTTCAAGGCATAAAGTAACCTAGGCAGCTTCGTGTTTAACCTGAAACTTCACCAAGCGTCGGGACGACAATGCCTGCTGTTCATACCCCTAAAATCTTCCCTGTTCCGGCCGTGTCTATGCACCAAGTAAGGCCCAAGCAAATGCTGGACTGGTTTGACAGCGTCAAATTCGCTTCGCGCCAAAACAGCTTGACCTTCCATCGTGGGAAGGCGTTAGCAGAGGTCTCCAATCCGAATTTTGGAGTTGAATGTGAAAGAAAATCAGATTGCAGACGCGCCGCAGGCGTCAACACCGGTTAGCGGCGGCAAGATCCTGAAATGGGGCATGATGGTATGTTGCATTGCCATGATAACGCCGATCGTTCTCTACTTCATCGCCGGCGGGACGGTTGGCGGGCTTTCTGAATCCTTGGGTCTTTTCGCACCGTTGATCCTGTGCCTCGGAGCCCATTTCTTTATGCACAAGGCGATGGGAAAATCCTGTCATTCGAACAAATCTGAATCGGAAAGACCAAAGGCAACAGACGCCGCGGTCGGACCGAACCCAGTACACCGGCAATAATCTTCAATCATGAAGCTTTGGTGCTCAAGGTTGGCCGCCATGTCGCTGGCCGCTCTTTCGCTGGCGGCTTGCGCACCACGCCCTAAACTATGCCCGCTGCAACCGCCGCAGCCTGAATACGCCCTGCCCCAAGGTTGCCGGGTTCAATGGGAGGGCGCGGATGGCGGGGCCTATTTCATCTGCGAAGACGGGCGCGAAGGTTTCGTGAGCTGATCGTGGGGATGTGACATTCCGGCTCGTTGACCCTCCAGCGCTGGAATCTGGCAGAGACGGGTGCAAAACAACCGATGGCAACGCGCAATGGCAAGAACACTCCTAAATTTATGTATTATGATCTTGGGGTTAATCTTTGGCCAGACTTCCGCCGGGACAAGCCTTGCAGCTACATCCCAAGCGTATGAATCAGAGCCCCTGATCGCACACATAATTACCGCGCAGGACGGGATCGCGCCTGACGTCAAGACGATCACTGCAGGACTGCATCTGAAACTGGGCGAAGATTGGAAAACCTACTGGAAATCGCCTGGTGAGGTGGGAATTCCGCCCAAGATCACTTGGAACGGCTCGCAAAACGTCAGCGACGTACAGTTTCACTGGCCCGCGCCGATCCGTTTTCGCGCCTTCGGGATCGAGAATTTCGGGTACAAGGACGAAGTGGTCTTTCCGCTGACCGTCACACTCGAGAACCCCGGAGCGCCAGTTGACTTGAAGGCCGCTGTGACAACGCTGATCTGTTCCGATATCTGTGTGCCGGTCGAGTTTTCGCTGGACTTGTCGCTGACTCAGGGAACGGGTCGGGATCAGGACTCGGCCCGGCTTATAAATGCCTTTCTGTCGCGGGTGCCAACCACGGGAAACACAAGCGGAATGAAGTCCGACGCTGCGACTCTGGATACCGAGTCCGAGATGCTGACGCTGAATTTCACCAGCGACCTGCCCTTTGATGCGCCTGATGTCTTTCCCGACATGGGACGTGATACCGCGTTTGGTGCACCCGACATCCGGCTCGCTGGCGACAGGCGTCAGCTATGGGTGCAATTCCCGGTCCTCGCTCTGGCACAGGCCCCCCCCTCCTTGTCCGTCACGGTTACCGACACCAACCGCGTGGCCGAGTTTTCGCCCCGTACCGACGCTCCCCCTACCCCGCCACCATATGAGATCGCGGCCGCCGAAACTTCAGCCAGCGCGCTGGTCTGGATCATTTTGCTGGCGGTGGGCGGCGGGTTGATTCTGAATGTCATGCCCTGCGTACTGCCAGTGCTTTCGATCAAGCTTTCCTCGGCGGTAAAGGCTCGCGACCGCTCTGCGGCTCAGATTCGCGCCGGGTTCCTGGCTTCGGCAGCCGGAATCCTGACATTCATGTGGCTGTTGGCGGCTATCACCATTGCGGCGCGGTCGCTGGGCTATTCCGTCGGCTGGGGCATCCAGTTCCAGAATCCGCTTTTCCTTGCGGTGATGATCGTGGTGCTGGCGGTTTTTGCAGCCAGCCTCGCGGGCCTGTTCGAGATCACGCTGCCGCAGTCGCTGAACACCCGGCTGGCCCATGTCGAAAAGGGCCGCGTGTCGCTGGTCGGGGATTTCCTGACCGGAACTTTTTCAGCAGTTCTGGCGACGCCCTGCTCGGCCCCCTTCCTCGGCACGGCGGTGGCCTTTGCCTTGACCGGCCGACCGGTGGATATCGTGGCGATCTTCACCGCAATGGGGGTTGGGCTGGCCATTCCTTACTTGCTGGTTGCAGTACACCCGAAACTCACCGCCGCTCTGCCTAAACCGGGGCGTTGGATGGTGGGATTAAAATGGGCCCTGTCGGCGGCACTGCTGACCACGATCGGCTGGTTGGTCTGGGTGATGGTCGGGGTGGCCGGAGACACTGCTGCAACTGCTACCGTGCTGGCTGCAACTGTGCTGGTCCTGTTGATCTGGAAAAGTACGATGATGCCACCCGTTCTGCGCTGGACAGCCCTGTTGCTGACGCTGACCGCAGCGTTTGCTGCACCGGTTGTGATTGCCGGCAAAGACCGGTCCAAGCTGCTTGAGCCAGCCGGAGAGATCCCATGGATTACCTTCAGCCGCTCCGAAATCGCCCGCCTTGTTTCGCGCGGCGAGGTGGTTTTCGTCGATGTCACAGCCGATTGGTGTTTGACCTGCAAGGCCAACAAAGCGCTGGTTCTGGAACGCGGCGAGGTTCTGGCAACACTGCAATCGGACAAAGCAATTCCGATGCAGGCCGACTGGACCCGCCCCGACGATGTGATCGCCCGGTTCCTTGAGGACAATGGCCGGTTCGGGATCCCCTTCAACATCGTCTACGGCCCGTCGGCCCCCGAAGGCATCGCCCTGCCAGAGATCTTGACCACGAACGCCATTCTCGGCGCGATGGAACAGGCCGCGCCGATTGCGGGCGGAGCTGTGGAAAGCGGATCCTGACCCCGGAGTTCACATATCCCGGATGCGATTGCTCTGCTGCGCCAAACGCATGGTCTCGTGCTCTTCCATATCCAGTAGTGCTTGAAGGAGTTCGCGTGCCTCGGGTATCTCGGCACGCCCTTGCAAATACCGATATAAATCGATCACCTGATTGTGAAGATCGAAGACCGCTTCGCAGATCTCATCGACGCTCATCTGTGCGAACGGTCTGTCGCAGGTGCGATGTGGGTCGATCGGCTCATGGCCCAAATAGTCATATACCCACGTGTTGAGCGCTTTGGGATCGGCTCGTTTCACGAAGCCATCGATGATTTTCTCCAAAGCAGCCTCATGGTCGGCGAGGTAGGTAAGCAACATCCTGACCAGTTCCTGCTCGGACTGTGTCGAACAGTGGGCCAAACATTCAGCGAGCCAATGATGCATTTCCCGCGTCCAGACAATTAGATCAGAAAACGTTTCAACTTTCATGGTCTCAACCTCCTAAAGATCGGCATGCGAAAGCCTAAACCGGCATTTTCCAGATGCTCACTGGGCATCGAAGCGCAAAGTCGGCGCCGGCCCGACCCACGCCAGGCTGCGGGATTCAACCCCCCAGTTCCAGCAATGCCCGGTCGATTGCCACCTTGCGCGGATCCTCCTGCGGCAGGTCATCCGCCAGATCCCTTGCCCTGCCATAGGCGTTCCGGGCGCCGTCGGTCTCGCCCAGCACCGAATAGGCGTTGCCCAGCCGCATCCAGCCGTCCAGATCGCCTGGGTTTTCCTGCATCCGGCTCGCCAGCCGTTCGACCATCGAGCGGATGAAGGCCTGCCGATCTTCGTCGGACATCTCCTCGGCCGTCGCCACTTGATCGGCAGTTGGGCCGGGCATGGAAGGGGCAAAAGCCGCCAGATCCACCGGCGCCCGTCCGATCGACGGGGCGATGCGGTTAAGCTGGGCCACAAAACTCTCCATCCATGGCCGGAACTCCTCTTCGGCGTCGATCCGTGTCTTCAGTAGATCATAGGCCTCATCAGGCGATCCAGCCTGCTCCAGACCAACGGCTTTGTAGAATGTCGCTGCTGGGTTCGATGGGTCCAGTTCCAAGGCTCGTTCAAACGCCCGATCGGCCTTGGGCGTAACGACACCGTCATCGGCATAGACCAACGCCTCGCCATATTGCGACACCAGCGCTGAATTCGCATTGGGTCGGTCCAGCAACCCCTCGAACGCGTCTGCGGCATCTCCAAAGCGTCCCATACGCATATAGGTCTGAGCCAACAACACCCATCCCTCGGTTGGTCCGCCGGTTTCATCCGCCTCGAGCCGCGACTTCAGGCGCACGGCAAGGTCGGCGATTTCACGGGCTTCCGCCTGCTCCCCCTCGCGTTGGGCAAATGGCTGGCTGGGGATGTCGGGATTACCCAGTTGCCAATAAAGACCGGCTCCGAGTGCTGGAACTGCCAGCGCGGCAAGTAGAATCAGTGCACGCCCGGAATGGCCCATCATCGCTTTGTCGTCCGATTGCCGGTCAATCGCCTTCAGGCGACGTTCTATCTCGGCTCTGGCGGCCTTGGCTTCTTCGGCCGAGATAATTCCTCGTTCAAGGTCCTTCTCAACTTCGCCGATCTGGTCGGAAAAGATGGCAGAGGCGCTTTCGCGTCTCGACAAGTCCGAGGTCTTGCGCCCCATACCGGAGAGGGCGAGCGTCAGAAACACCGCCGCGGCCATGAATGAAAAGATAATCCAGATCATGCGCGCGGCTCCGTGAGTGAATGGTTTTCGGGATTCCGTTCTTCGCTCGCGCCGCGTTCCGTCTCTTGTTTTCGCGACTTCCGATATCGGCGCGCATTTTGGGTCAATACCGCTGCAGTCGCGATACCACCCAGCCCCAGGATGACGATAGGCGCAACCCACAGAATGTAAGTTGATGGCTTCCATGGCGGGTTGAACAGAACATAGTCGCCATAACGCGCAACCAGAAAATCCATAACCTGCTGGTCCGAGTCACCTGCCACCAGCCGTTCGCGCACAAGCAGACGAAAGTCGCGCGCCACCCCGGCGTTGGAACTGTCGATGTCTTGGTTCTGGCACACCACGCAGCGCACCTGTTTTGAAATCGCCCGGGCCCGCTCTTCCAAAACCGGATCTACAAGTATCTCGTCGGGCTCAACCGCGAATGCCGGCTGCGACACCAGCGTCGCCAGAGTGACTGCGGTAATTACAATTCGACGTATCATGACGCCTCTCCTCCGACCGCCCGCGCCTGATCCAGCGCGGTGCGCATCTTTGAAATTGCCTCGTCGCCCAGCACCGGGCCGACAAAACGGAATACGACCTTGCCCGCGCCATCAATCACAAAGGTCTCCGGTACGCCGGAAATCCCCCATTCGATCCCGGCTCGGCCGTCCAGGTCGGAACCGATGCGCTCATAAGGGTTGCCCAGATCGTCGAGCCATTTCCGCGCGCCCTGCGGCTTGTCTTTGTAGTTAATGCCCATCAGGCGAATGCCCTCATCGCGCACCATACGCGTCAGCACCGCATGTTCGGCCCGGCAGGGCACGCACCAGGACGCAAACACGTTGACCACGATCGGAACTGACCCGTCATTTTCCACCAGATCGGTACTGGACAGCCCGTGGGTATCCAGCCCATCGACCGGCGGCAAGTCGAACTCAGGCACCGGCTGCGAGATCAAAACAGACGGGATTTCGTTTGGATCGCGATCGGGATTCAGTCCCCATAGCAGGAAGGCACCCAGGATGCCGGCAATCGTAATTGGGAACAGTGCAAATAGACGTTTCATTGCCCTACTCCGCCGCCACCGGAATGGAGCCCTGCCCAGTCCGTTTTCGTGGTGCACCGACGCGTAGACGCCGATCGGTGAGTGACAAGACCCCACCCAATGCCAACAATCCTGAACCTATCCAGATCCAGACCACCAATGGCTCATACAAGATACGCAGGGTCCATTTGCTCTGTTCTGATTCCGCCGCCGGTTCCGATATCGAGGCGTAAAGGTCCCCTGCCAACGTCGTTCGAATTGCCGACTCGGTCGTACTGGTACCCGCCACGAGATAGGCCCTGCGCTCGGGTTGAAGCGTGGTGACATAAGCGCCATCGCGAAATACCGTCAGTGTGGCCGTGCGAGACAGATAGTTCGGACCGCGAAGCTGTTCCACACCGTCAAAACGCACGTCGAACCCTGCTATCTCAATCTGTGTTCCGGGCTCGGCAAAAGTCACGACCTCGGATTTCCAAGCGCTGGACCCGATAAAGCCGATCATACAGACAGCCAACCCCGCATGGGCCACGACCATGCCGTAATGAGAACGCGGTAGGTTGCGGGCCCGACGCAGGGACTCGGCCAACGGCGCCTCACCCAATTTAATTCGGCTGGCCCACTCTGTCAGCACAGCGCCCAGCAACCAAACCGCAAGGCCGATCGACACTACCGCCAAGGCTGGGCCGCCGGTATCCAGATACCACACAAGCAACGCTACGAGCAGGCTAACCCCGGCCACCCATTTGAGCCGGCCCAGAACACCGCGCAAATCCGCCCGCTTCCATGACAACAGCGGCCCAATCCCCATTACAACGACCAGAACCAGCATGATCGGCACGAAACTGGCGTTGTAATAAGGTGGTCCAACCGAAATCTTTTCACCTGTCACAGCCTCAAGCAAAAGCGGATAAAGCGTACCGAATAGAACCGTCGCCGTTGCGGTGGCCAGCAGCAGGTTGTTAATAAGCAAACCGGCCTCGCGGCTGATCGGGGCAAAAAGACCGCCGCCCTCCATCTCCGGTGCGCGTATGGCAAACAGCGTCAATGAACCACCGATCGCGACAGCCAACAGCGCCAAGATGTAAATGCCGCGTTCGGGATCGACCGAAAACGCATGGACCGATGTAAGCAAGCCTGAGCGGACAATGAATGTCCCCAACAAGGACAACGAGAAGGTCAAAACGGCCAGTAGGATCGTCCAACTTTTGAAGCTGCCGCGCTTTTCGGTCACAATGGCCGAATGGAACAGCGCTGTGCCAGCAAGCCAGGGCATAAACGAGACATTCTCGACCGGATCCCAGAACCACCAGCCGCCCCAACCCAGTTCGTAATAGGCCCACCAGCTGCCCAGAACGATACCAAGTGTAAGAAACACCCAGGCCGCCAATGTCCAGGGTCGGACCCACCGCGCCCATGCCGGATCGACCCGCCCCTCAATCAGGGCAGCCACGGCGAAAGAAAATACGATCGAGAAGCCGACATAACCCAGGTATAGGAACGGCGGGTGCATAGCCAGGCCGACATCCTGCAACAGCGGATTTAAATCCTGACCATCCAGCGGTGCCGGAAACACCCGGTCGAACGGGTTCGAGGTGAACAGCATGAATGACAGGAACCCCGCACTGATCCAGGCCTGCACTGCCAGAGTGCGCGCCTTGAGTTTCAGCGGGATGTTCCGAGCCAACAGAGACACACCCAGCCCGAAAATCACCAATATCAGAATCCACAACAGCAGCGACCCTTCGTGGCTACCCCAGGTCGCAGCCACCTTGAAAAGCATCGGTTTCAGCGAATGAGAATTGCTGGCCACATTTAGCACAGTGAAATCGCTGACCACGAAGGACCACATTAGAGCGGCGAAGGCGATAGCAACCAGCGCTGTCAGCAGGACCGAGGTCGCAGATGCCGATCGCATCCACATGACATTGTTCCGGGCTGCTCCAATCAAGGGTAATACGCTTTGCACCAAGGACACGGCCAGGGCAAGCGCCAGGGCGAACTGCCCGATTTCCGGTATCATTCCAATCCCTCCGGATTTCCGGTTTTGCGGCCTTGTCCGACAATCCAGCGCTGGAGGGTCAAGCGCATTATTGCCGCACCCCCCTCCGGCTGATGCATTCTTGACGAGCGCAAGTCTGGCCGGTGGCCTTGACCTTCCAGCGCTGGAGACCCCCACCATTCCGGCTTCACCAATGGGCGTACCGAACATTTTGTTTTCAGGACACGGATTCAGGAAACAAACGAACACGAGGGCAAAATGACACGGAACAACAGCAAGATTTTGTGCGTCTGGCAACGCCTCCAGGCCGTAATGCTGGCTGGGGGGCTGAGCCTCGGGTCACCTGCCATGGCCCAACCTGAAAACCGTCCGGCTGACAACGTGGCGATGAACTCGCAAGCCTCCAGCAACATGTCAGGTATGGGAAGCATGTCCACGATGATGCGCCCCGACGCGGTACCGCCAACGGGTGTCGTTGGCGGTATGCATCCGCCTGAGGGTGTTTTGATGCCGGTGTTCTCTTACATGAACATGGAGATGAACGGAAATCGTACCGGAACGCAGTCGCTGTCTACCTCGGACGTGCTGTCGCAGTATCCGATCGCGCCGCTCAGCATGAGCATGAACATGGCGATGGTCGGCCTGATGTACGGTGTGACCGACGAAATCTCAGTGATGGCGATGCTGCCCTATACACGTAAGACGATGAAGCACCAGACCCGCATGGGCCAGACCTTTAAGACCAAGGCACAGGGGTTTGGCGATCTGAAGATCATCGGCGGATATGATATCTACAAATCCAACGGGCAGGTGCTGGAACTATCTCTTGGCCTCAGTCTGCCGACCGGCTCGATAGACGAGACCGACACCACACCGGCCGGGCCGGACCAGCTGTTGCCCTACCCCATGCAACTGGGTTCAGGCACTTACGACCTGCTGCCGGGCGTCACCTATACGGGCCAGAACGCGGATTGGTCGTGGGGCGCCCAGCTGGCCGCCATGATCCGGATGGGTGAGAATGATGCCGGTTACACCTTGGGCAACGTCTATTCAGCAACAGTTTGGGGTGCACGGCGCTGGAATGATCAGTTCAGCTCTTCGTTGCGGGTGGTCGGCGACATCGTCAAAAACATTGACGGGTCGGATGCACGCCTGAACCCAGGCATGGTGCCCACCGCCGATCCGACCCTGCGCGGCGGACAGTTTCTGAGCATCGGAATCGGAGTGAATTACCTTGTGTCGGGATCGGGCGTTTTGGCGGGCACGCGTCTGGGTATCGAGGGCGTGATCCCGGCGTATCAAGATCTGGATGGGCCCCAGCTTGAACGCGATTACACAGTCTCCTTCGCGATACGCAGGGCGTTCTGACCCTTCAGCCCCAAACCGACTGTAAACGGACAATCAGCGCCGCCGCGGTGGTCAGAACGACCACTGACACCGCCATCAGTAGAAGGGCCAATATCACAGGTCCGCCGCGCCCGGGTACGCGACGTGCCAGTTGGGCCGCAAATCCAGTACCGTGGGCGATCTGGCTCTGAACAACGGATAGGTACAGTGGCAGCGCTCCGACCAGCGTGGCGTACAGGTAAACGCCTGAGATGTTCTCGAAGTAGGCGGAGCGCACCAGCGTCGGACCGACTACCCGCAACGCCACTACGGGATCACCGCCGAAAGACCCGAACCAGTCCGCCGAAAGCGCGTAGATCAGCGCATGCAGCCCGATGAACAGGACGGCCCGAAGCAGCAGGTCAATCAGCAGATACCGGGCCGGGATGGCCCATTTGCCCCGCGCCCTTACCCCAACTGCGAAAAGAAAAAAGCTGAGATAATTTACGAGGAACACGACCGGCAACCCGTTCGTCACCACCTGGCGCAAAAACCGAACAAACGCGGGACCACTGTTCAGGAGGTGCGTCGCAAAGCCCGGCGTGCGCAAAACGAAGATGGCCAACAGCGGAAACAACGCGAGGCAACTGACGATCAGCGTGTTTCTGGCAAACTTCCAGAAAGGCAATTCAGTGGCAAAATATCTGTTCATTTCATTTAGTTTGCCAACGGTTCCAGCGCAATGTCGATGCCAAATGGGTCACAGACCTGCCACAGAACCTTCGATTATATTATTCCGCAAGCCCTCGACCCGCCTTACGCGCAAAAATAGACCGTTTTGATCGTTACTTTTGGCGCACTCATAAATCACAATCACATCTGATAAGTACCCCTTATCAGGTTTATTTGATTTTGCCGCGAAATGCGCGCAGAGTGGCTGCCATTGTCGGTTTTCCTTAACCACTGGACTCGCGACGGCTTTGGTCCAAAACCCGTAGACTCCTGCCCTGCCCGACACTCTGCTTCCGTAAAATCTGATCTGCCCGGCGCCTCAACGCTTTAGCTGTGACCGGTTGGCCTTGAGCCGTCAAATCTGTGCGGGCTTGCGCAAGGGCCTCCCCTATGCGGTCCTTCAGCCCGTCGAGAACAGAGACCGGCTGCGGAGGTTTTGGTGTCCCCATGGCTGTGCGCGCCTGTACGACAGGTGCCCTGCCCTGGGTTGGAGACGCCTCGCGCGCCGCCAAGACCGGCATATTCGCCAGCACAACGTTTCGTTCCAAGGCCGCGATTGCACAGGCTTCCAAAGCCGCCCGCCAGTCTCGAACAGATGTGCCTGCCGCAAGGTGCTGTCCGTATTGCCCGGCCAGTTGTCCCAGCGCGGCCCAATCCAGAGCCCCGGTCATCGCCCGGACCCGTGTCCGATCAGGGTCCGACACGATCTTCACGATACGCCGATGGACCGAGGCCAGGCACGCCATTGCCCTGGGATCGACCGGATCAACCGGGGTGACGCGGTAGGGCGTGGCACAGCGGGCACAACAGGTAAGTGGCAGGCCGGTCACAGACAAAGGCTCCTGGCAGTGGCTGCACGCCCGCTCAAGCCACACGTGATGCGTCAGGCACACCGGGCCGCCCATGCGCCAATGCAGCGGCCACAGCGGCGTGGCCGTGGCCAGGCACAAGGGACAAAAGCGCCGGGTGCCATCTAACAGCCGGAACGGCCCGATCCGCCATGGAGCAGCTGTGACCCGAAGCCGATCCGCAAGCCTGGGCGCCTCCTCGACCCACGGCAACACCATCGCAGAAAACCGCGCAACATCGATGCCAGTGCACCGAGCCAGCGCCTCCAGGTGGTCGCGATCGGGACGATCGCTATCAGTGGGACCGTTTTGCAGCCCCATCCACCGCCACATGCGCCGTTCCGTCCCGAAATACAGTGCCACCAGTTGACCCAGCCAGCCCGACAGGCTCTCCCCCGACCGCGGGGCCGGGACAAATGGCAAACTGTCAAGCAAAGGCCTGCCATTCCCCGGCAGCTGCGGCTTCGAGGCCCTGTAACGTGATACGCTCTTCGCCCCCGACGGCTGTTGCCGCGGCCGTCGTCAGCAGATGGAACACATCCCCCGTGATACCCCCCGACAGGGCCACAAGCGCCCGCATCACAGCCCTATCCTGTACCGGGCTAGGGGCGCGTAGGGGCATTGCAGCCACGATGCTGCACACCAAGTCCGCGAAAGCTACATTATCCCGCCAGACCTGCAGGCCATGCTTGTCAAACCGGCTGTCGACCTGGGTATCCAGCTTCAGAACATGCAGGGAGGCATCGGTCCCGAAGGCGATCACGGGCATTTCAAGCTCGTTGGCCAGAAACTTGATCAGGTTCAGGAGTGCCTGAACATCCCGAACCCCTGATGCCCCCACATGCTGGAACTCATCCAGCAAAAGCGCCGCCGGCTGCAGGTGCCGCAACAGCCGAAGGGCGGCAATCTCGATCTGGTCCAGCGTGTCCCGCGGGCGCGCAGGGGCGCCCAGCCGGTCCAGAAGATGTGCATAAAACCGCCGCTCATCGGGACGGGCTGGCAGTTGCATCGACACCAGCGGATGCGACCTGTCGCTGCCCGGCACGGCAAAGCCGTCCGCATGATCCCGTTCCAGTTTGCGCCGGATCAGGGTTTTTCCCATGCCGGACGGCCCATGGATCAACAGCGAGCGCATTCGTGACACCCTGGGCCGCTGCAGCAACTCCTCGACCCGCCGCACCGTCTGCATCGCCAGCGGGTAGCTCACCCAACGATCAGACCGGATAATCCGCCTGCGCTCTGTGTCGCCCAAAACCGCCAGCGGGCGAATTGCGGGCGGTAAATGCGTGAAAGATGCGTTCATGTCTTCACCAGAGTTCGGAATCATAGATTTTCGGCACATAATTCGGGTCTGGCACTTCCGCTTCAGCACCGGATTCTGGCGCATCCAGTGCCTTGTGCGCATCGGTTCGACGCTGCTCAGCCCGCCGCGCCGCCCGGCTTTTCCCGGCGGCGGCCGACACCAGATGGCGGCCTGCCTCAATGGCGTCGAACACAGCGGCCTCATTTGCCGTTCCCTGCCCCGCCTCGCGCAACACAGCAAGGGCCGCCCGGTGCTCCCAAAGGGTGATTGGTGGGCGATCCGCATATTTGGTGGTTAACCGCTCAAACCGCCCTTCCGGCGTCTCAAGCCAGACACAGGACAAATCCCGGGGATCATAGCGCACCGGCAGTTTACCGGGCTTTGACGCCGCCCAGACCGCCATTTCCGGATGCCAGTAAGCGATATTGAACAGCTGCAGGCCATCTCGGCGTGGCGTGCGGTATGCGAAGGGCAGGAAATCGAGCAACACCCGGTCCGGATCTTTTGGAGTTCTGGGCACCCACCCTGTTGCCTCGGCCGCTCTCCAGGCGCTCAACGGCGTGCGTCCAAGCGCCGTATGTACCCGGTTGTGGTAGACACCGGTGATCCGGCCCGCGAGCCAGGTTTCCAGCTCAGCGCGCGTCATGACGGCTCGGGCCTCGCTGTCATACGCCCCTTTTTCGACCGGATTGGAGAACGTCGTGCCTGGCAACAGATGGCATTCGGTCATCAATGTGCCCATCAAGCGCTCGATATGGCCACCCCACCAGGGCGCACCCGGCGGGCGGAAATCCAGCGCCATACCGTATTGTTCGCACCCCCGTTTCAGTGCAACGGCCCGAAACTCTGCCGCATTGTCGAGCTTGATCGTGTCAAAAAGCCCTGTACAGGGCCAAATATGCGCGAGATTGCGCGCTGACAGCCACTCCGCTTTGTCCCCGACAGCCTGCGCTATTGCCAATGCGACCGACAGGCGGGATGGCGGGTCCAGCGAGACGACAAACCCCAGCACCATGCGGGTGGCGACATCCAGAACCAGCGTCAGCCAGGGCCGGCCGATCGGTTTGCGCCGAACGTCATCGACCAGTTGGACATCAACAAGCGTGTGATCAATCTGCACGACACTGAGGGGCATAGTGGCCTCGAGAGACCCTCTGGACGGCCCGACCTTTGACTGAGCAGCCCTGTACCCCTCCCGTGACCGTGTCAGTTTGACCTGATTCAGGCGTAAGGCACGGGTTCTGACCGACTTTAAACTCGGTGGCTTCAAACCCTGCGCCTTGCAAAGCCTCGAAATCTCCCGGTGTACGGCAGACAGAACCGGCTTTTGTCGTGACGCATAAAACCGGTCCAGCTGATCGGCGATGATGACCTCAACCGCATCCGAGAGCAAACGATGCCCCTTTGGACGACCACCTTTTGCAGGGACCAGTGACACCGTCCTGGGATCTTCCGAATATCTGTTCAGCAGCCGGTAAACCCAGGCCACGGAGAGGTTCAGCCGTCGAGCCGCCCGTGCAACCTCGGCCCGGTTGCCCCGTCGCTGACTCAGGGGGCGGATTTCCCGCTCACGCCGCACGGCCTCCGCCCAACGAGCTTCGTCAATCGCCTCAACACCACCCATTCGTCTCCGCCGCGCTGAAATCTGCAATTTTGTAAACAAGTATTGGCACAAATTCAGTGCGAGTCTACACTTAAAGGAACAGCACAGCACAAGGCCAACCATGAAAAATGGTCGAAACAAGCAAGAGCAGTCTACAGGTTTGGGAAAATCGACACCATGAAGCCCCCTGCCCCATACCTCCCAGCCACCGCCCCTGCCCTGTCGCAGGCAGATCAGGAGGCGCTGACCGACCTTTATGTGCGCGGCACCCCCGCCAACACGCTGCGGGCTTATGAGCGCGACCTGCTCTATGTCACGGCATGGAAATCTGCCCGGTTCAGCGCCGCGCTGGACTGGCCCGAAAGTGAGGCCACGGCGCTGGCCTTCATCCTCGATCATGCGCGCGATCTGGGTGATGCGCCCGATAAGGATATTGCGCGTCAAACCGCGGAGGTGCTGATTGCGCAGGGGCTACGCAAATCGCTGGCCTGCCCGGCCCCGTCGACCCTGGACCGGCGCATTGCGTCCTGGCTGGCCTTCCACCGGATGAAGAACCTCGCCAGCCCCTTTGTTGCGCCGCAGGTGAAACAGGCCCGCGCCAAGGCAAGACGTGCTGCCGCACGGCCCCCGGCCCCGAAATCCGCCCATCCCATCACCCGCGATGTGCTGGAGCAGCTGCTGGCCACCTGCCGGGGCTCGCGCCGGGATTGCCGCGACCGGGCGATCCTGATGCTGGGCTGGGCCAGCGGCGGGCGCCGCCGGTCCGAGATCACCGGGTTGATGCGCGAAGACGTGTCGCTGAAGGAGTTCGACACATCCGGCGTCGCCTGGCTGTCGCTGCTGGAAACCAAGACCACGGCCAAGGGAGAGACGCCGCGCCTGATCCTGAAAGGCCGCGCCGCGCAGGCGCTGATGCATTGGATCGAGGGTGGCGGGATCGAGGGTGGCCCATTGTTCCGCCCCATCTCCAAGGCTGACCGGGTGTTGAACCGCCGCCTGACCCCGGATGCGATCTATCAGATTGTCAAACATCGTCTCAGGCTGGCCGGATTGCCCGAGGATTTCGCCTCGCCGCATGGATTGCGCTCGGGCTTTCTGACGCAAGCCGCGCTGGACGGTGCGCCGATCCAGGCCGCCATGCGCCTATCCTTGCATCGCTCCATGGCGCAGGCGCAGAAATATTACGACGATGTGGACATCGCGGATAACCCGGCGACTGATCTACTGGGGTGAGTACTTACTGACTATTTAAAAATCCCCGCTTGAGGGAAACTCCGGCTGCTGTGCCTATGTCTTGTTTCCTGTAGCATCTGTTAACGTGGCCAGCGTGGAAACATGTCGCGGCAGATCACAACGGGAATGCAGGATATCAACAATGATCACCGCGTCCGGCTGATCCAGATAAACCAGGAAATGCTCTCCTGCGCGCACATATCTGAGATCCGCCGCCTCTTCGACCAATATAGAACAACTGCGGCTGGCCACCCTGCCCTCTGTGATGGCCTGACAGCGCGCTATTAGTTCTTGTTCATAAAGATCGGCTTGATGCGATCCAAACTTGTCGATGGTCCATCGGGCAATTTCCACCAGGCTGGATTCAGCACGGCGTGTCAGTCGAAAGGGTCTGGTCACGCCTTGGATCGTGCCCTTGCAAAGGCACGACGGATCGCATCCGAACCGCTGCCTTCTGCCAAATCTCCGGCCTGAGCCTGCGCTACACCCTCCTGCAAGCCTTGTTTGAGAGACTCCAGCCCCGCTTCTTCCCGCTCCAAAAGCCGAAGGCCGGCGCGCAACGCTTCACTGGCGTTCTGATATCGACCGGACGCAACCAGATTCTGCACCAGTTGATCCTGCGATTCTGTAAGTACAACATTGCGGGTTACCATGGCGTAAGCCTCCATTTTGGCAATATATGCCAACGAGACCGTCGGTTCAACGATTGAGGAGCCCAAAATCACTAATTCGAGCAAGCTGGTTTTATAGACGCTAATGGGACGTGAACACACGGATCATGTCTGTGATCCCATATGAATCCAATGACGGTAGAGACTTGCGCCAAAAGCCGCGCCGCGCAAGCACAGCTGCACTGGATCGAGTACAGTTCCCTGTTCCGTCGCAACTTATAGGCGCACAATTCCCGAAACCCCGCCCTCACGGTATGCCATTTCTTGGGCAATTGGCGAGCGGCTGACTCTAGCCGGAATGTTCGCGTGTTTTGCCTCTGCGCACGGGCTGAGCTCGGTGTATCTGACCCAGATCGCCATGCCATTCTCACCGCATCGTACTCCCGTACTGGCGCAGAAGTATTGTTACGAAGTTGGTATCGCAGAAAACTTGATAACGAAATTGTTGGCGAGAGAATTTGACCAATCAGCTCAACTAGCTCCCTGCCCTTCCCAATTGCGCGATTTGCGCCAAAAGCCGTTCGGCCTTCACTCCAACTCCATGCTAGAGGCGTTCTACTCAAAGCGGAGCATAGGGAGGAGTTTTACAGGAATGCCTTCGCACGCCTACGTTAGAACTTCATCGACTGAAAGAATCCATGATCCCGCTCAACCGAGTTTACAACTGTAAACCACCCTGCTCTGATGCAAAGCGTATGTAGTCCTCCGCGTTGGAAAACCTACAATATAGGCGAAAATCCTTGACTTAGTGCAATGAATCACGGCTGTTTATCTCAAGTGGCGCAAAAATGACCACATTCTTTAATTTGAGGCAACTACATGATTCCCGTGACACCACTTGCGGCAGAAAGACCATCGGCACTCGCCACGGAAATATCTGAGAGATTAAACTCGGCTATCCGGGAACATCTACTTGCTGCATTTGCCCCCGACAACACCAAATCACTGCGAAATTTTGCAGCGCCAGAAGCTGCTGAACTCTTAGGAGTCTCAGGTCAATTCATGCGCAAAGTCCATGCAGAGGGAACGATTCCTGAACCGAATGACGTACGCAGCGGTAGGCGTTACTATACTGCCCAAGAACTTTGGGAGGCTCGCGAAACGCTTGAGAAAACCTCACGCAAAAAAGGGCGCTATGTCCCTCGCCGGACTGAAGGAGAAAAGCTCCAAGTCTGGCAGTTGATGAACTTCAAAGGCGGCAGCAGTAAGAGCACCACAACAATTCACTTGGCTCACTATTTTGCGCTTCGCGGTTACCGTGTACTGTCTGTTGATCTGGATCCTCAAGGCTCTCTTACATCCATGTGCGGCATAAGCCCGGAAATAGAGTTTGACGGGCTGACGATTTACGACGCTATTCGATATGAAGATCCGGTAGATATGGCGGACGTCGTGCTTCCGACATACTTCCCCGGTCTCTCTGTGGCTCCGTCACGGCTTGTTCTTTCCGAATTTGAGACAGAATCTGCCGTTCACTCCAATCCAGACCATCCGTTCTTTACAAGAATACGGAATGCCCTGGCCCAGGTGGAAGGCGATTTTGACCTTGTTCTGATTGATAGCCCACCTCAACTAGGATTCTTGACAATTGCTGGGATGGCGGCCGCCAGTTCATTGCTTGTGCCACTTACACCTTCGATGCTGGACGTGTCTTCGACGGCTCAATTTCTCGAACTCGCTGGTGCTTACATGGCAGTCATTGAAGATGCCGGCGCTACGCTCGAATACGACAACTTCAAATTCCTGATAACGCGTGACGAGCCAACAGACGTACCGTCCCAACAACTGGCTTCGTTCATGCGGGCACTGTTTCAGGATCGCGTTATGTCAGCTACAGCCCTCAAAAGCACCGCGGTCAGTGACGCCACAATGCTCAAACAATCAATTTACGAAGTCGTGCGGTCAGAAATGACACGCGCAACTTATGATCGGGCAAAGAACTCAATGGATGCGATCGGCTCTGAGGTAGAGCAAATGATCCATCAAGCATGGGGACGCAGCTAATGGCTAGAAAGTCGCTTCAGGAGATGTCGGGGATCGCAAACACCATCGCGCGCTCGAGCCCCAAGGCCATCGATAAAACTCCAAAACCCAATGCCCCTGCTCTTGGTGCGCTTCAGGGCTCTCTTGCCGCAATCAGGGAAATTGACCCTGCTTTGATCGACGATTGGGGCCCAGCCGATAGGCTTGGTGAGTTTACAGCTGTAAACACCGACGAAGATGACGATAGTTTTGAAAGCTTGATGTCGAGCATCCAAGACGGTGGCCAACAAGTTCCCATTCTTGTTAGAAAATCGAAATCCGACGGTCGATACGAGGCAATTTATGGGAGGAGGAGGCTCAAAGCCTGCCGTGAACTCGGTATTAAAGTTCGCGCCAATGTTCAGGATATCGACGATGCTTCAGCGCTTCTCGCCAAGGGGCTTGAGAATGCTGCGAGGCGCAATCTTTCCTTCTACGAGAAAGCACGTTTTGCCGAGGCGATCCTGACTTCCGGGCATGACACTGCAACGGTGCGGCAAGTATTGAACGTTTCGAAATCAGGGCTGTCTCACCTGACAAAAGTTACGCAACATGTTCCTGCAAAGATTGGTGACATGATCGGCGCAGCCCCAAAATCTGGCCGCCCAAAATGGACCGGGCTTGCAGAACACTTCGTTGCAGGCAAGCTGACGGAAGATGAAGCGGCCAATTTGCTTGCAACCATTGAGCCATCGATGTCGTCAGATGATCGGCTGGAAATGCTCCTTAAGGCAGCAGTCAAACGTGGTGCACGACAAAGAGAAGGTGCAGCCGAAGTAAGCCCAATTGAAGGCGTTACAATCAAATCCACCAACGGATCACTAACTGTTTCGGTCAAAAGAACCGGAGCTAACGCTGGCTTTGCTAGCTGGTTGGACAAAAACATGGCTGAAATCATCAAGCGCTCACACGCTGAGTTTACAGCTGTAAACACCGAGGAAAAGAACTGAGGACGAGCAGAAAGGAGGAAGGCAAACAAACAAAACCCCCGAAACCGGAGCTTCGAGGGCTGCTGCGCAAAGCGCAATTCTTAGATTAGACACCTAGAATCTAGCAGCACCCGAATCGCCACACAAGAAAAAACGCTCTTGAGCGAACGGGTAATTTTTGTCTGCCGATAGATAATCATGAAAACACTAACAGCATTGGCTCCAAATGGAGCAACCTTGTCGGTAACGACAGGGCAGGGGAGTAGTACGCCCAAAAAATGGATACTTCTTCGCGCCGTTGAAGAGGCCAGAGAACCTCTTGGGTTAAAATCCACAACTCTCAATGTCCTGAGAACGATGATTTCCTTTGTGGGCGGTGATCAGATTGCTCCGGACCAAGATGATCATCACATCTGCTTCGCTTCCAACGCGGCGATCGCCAAGCGAACTCATGTCAGCGTGCAGACAGTTGAGCGTCATATCTCAACGCTGGTTGAGCTTGGACTTATCCGCCGCGTAATGAGCGCAAACGGCAAGCGATGGGCGCGCCGGGATCGACAGGGCAGGGTGGTCACCGCAACTGGGCTCTCCTTGATGCCTTTGTCTGAACGGCACGCTGAGTTCATCCAGGAAGCCCAGAGGCATGCTGATCGAGTTCTGGAGTTCACTGTACTCCGCGACAAGGTTTCCGCCGCTCTGGCGCGCCTTAGGGACCTCGTAGCAAATGACACCGCGATCTCTGATTTGATGACCACCGTACGCAATGCTCTGCGTCGCAAACCAGATGCAAATATACTCAGCGAGCTGCTGGCAGAAATCTCTGTGGAAATCTCCGAGATAACACAGACTGATACAGAAAATTTGAGGGCCAGTGACAGTGAAATTGAGGGGCACAAAGAGGACTCTTTGAATCCCGAAGTTAAGAAAGAAAAACTTTCTCAGATTCAGGTTTCTCCAGACCAAATGGAGCGCAGTTTTCCACGGCTATGCGCAGAACTACGCTTTGCGAAAGATCAGCACCACTGTGATCGGCTTATGGATGATATCGCCGAGTATCTACGACTCGGCAAAACCTGGTATGCAATGAAATTAACGTTTGGCCCCGCTATTCGCTTTATCGTTCTCGGATACATCTTCCAACGTACTGAGAACATACAGTCTCCAGGGGCTTACCTGATTTCATTACTGGCCAAGATTGAAAAGGGAGAGCTATCTCCAAGCGCAATGCTGACGCGGACCTCCAATGCGTCGTAGGTTTTATGAAACAGGAAGAGATTTTCTGTCGTCAGCTTATCTTTCAAATCAATGTTTAGATTGAACGGTTCGGAAAGAGGTGAGCTATAGGATTGACCCCTATGGGTCAAAAAGTAATAAATAATGAGTTATAGACTGGAATCTTATACCTCATGATATGGAACTGGCAGAACCCTGATTGGCCGACTTTTCGTTACGATGCCTCGAGCCTCGAACCATACGAGCAACAGTTCCTGTTGTCCTCAGGGGAAGTTCTTGGAGCGGTTCATCATGTGAACACATCGGATCGAGATCAATTGCGTATCGACCTGCTAAGCGAAGAGGCAATGAAGACCAGTGCGATCGAAGGTGAGATGCTAGATCGGCTCAGCGTGCAATCTTCCTTGCGTCGCCATCTTGGACTGGCTCCCGACAGCTATCCATCCAAACCGCGCGAGCAAGGCGTTTCAGAAATGATGGTGGACGTTTATTCCAACTATTCGGTGCCACTGTCACATGACACCCTGTTTCGGTGGCATGACATGCTTCTGTCCCATGACAGGCATCTGGAAACGATTGGATCATACCGGAGCCATGAGGATGCAATGCAAATCGTCTCAGGCAGGCTCGACCGCCCAACGGTGCATTTCGAAGCGCCACCTTCTCATCAGATTCCAGCTGAAATGGACCAGTTCGTAACCTGGTTCAACCGCACCGCACCAGATGGTCCAGAACCTTTGCGCGCACTGATCCGGGCCGGTTTGAGCCATCTGTATTTCGAGAGCATTCACCCCTTTGAGGACGGCAATGGCCGGTTGGGTAGGGCGCTGGCTGAAAAGTCCCTGGCACAAAACATTGGTCAGCCAAGTCTGATTGCACTTGCTTTCACGATCGAGCGAGAGCGGAAGGCATACTACGACCAACTCGAACGTCATCAAAAGACGCTAGACGTTACACCTTGGCTTATCTGGTTTGCCGAGACCGTTCTTACAGCGCAGCGGGTGACTCTTGATCGGGTTGGTTTCTTCATTGCTAAGACGCATTTCTATGACCGGTATCGTGATCAGTTCAACGCCCGGCAAAGCAAAGTAATCGCACGTTTGTTCAAAGCTGGACCGGAAGGGTTCAAAGGCGGATTAAGTGCTGAGAACTATATCTCGATCACGGGAACATCGCGCGCCACGGCGACGCGGGATCTGCAGGACCTGGTCGAGAAGGGCGCTCTGACCCGAACAGGTGAACTCCGGTACACTCGCTATTGGTTAAAGCTAGATCGGGACGGGTAGGGGGCTGAAATACGGCACGAAGGGCGGGTGAGCGGCGCGGAAATGTGCCCGCGCTTTCAATTGGTCGGACTCTGAATTTCAATCAGTCGAAGAGGCGAACTAGGAGTTTCTCGAGTTCTTCCCTTTGCTCGACGTGCTTTTTTGGGTTGTCCCGGATCAGGCGCTCCAGATTGAGAAGCTTCCAACGCACGGCGGGAAGATTGGCGGTCTGCGGTCGATCTATTGCGGCGAAATCCGGCGCGCCATCCTGCAGGCTGAGCAAAAATTGTCTGGTGGGTTTGTCGAAGCGAGACTGGATATCCGCAATCAGTTGGTTGCGCGTCGCCAGCAGGTCATCCAGGCCGACGGGCGACTTGGTCATGCCCTCGAACTCACGCACATAAGGTTGATCAAGGGCAATCAGGTTGGGATTCAGCAATTCGTGTGCCGGACGTGCCGAACAGGCAATGTAGATCAGGAAAGTCCGGAACAGATCATCCGTCAGTCCTTCATGTTCGTAGAGAAGTTTTACGTCATGAAGATCGCGTGGATGCTGGCGATCCACGGCTGCGTGAAGCTTACCGCCGAACAAATCTTCGAATGAGACGATCTGCATTTCTGCATAGCCAAACGCGTCTGCTACGGCGTCGGAGACCGCCCGGGTTTCGGGATCGTGAACAACGCCGCGCGTGACTGGGGAGGTCTCGATTTTGACTTCTGCACCTTCCAGACGCGCAAGCACGCGGGTGGCGCCGCCTCCACCTCCTTTTATTCTCTGAGCCTTGGCCCGTTGATGCCCTTTTCGATCGACTTAGCGATACGATCCATGGCTTCGTTGATCTCGGCGAGGCTCTGTTCACGCTCTTTGATCGGCAGATATGTCAGGTCGATATCAACCGAGAGTCGCGGTAGATCGCGATAGAATAGGTTGATTGCTGTCCCGCCCTTGAGCGCGAATATCTCTTCCTGCGCGACGTAAGGCAATACACGCACGAGAAAGGCGACCTGGGATTCATAATTCCTACGCGCCATTTTCTGCCCCTGTCGTGACGAACTCTTCGGGTACCATGATGCGATATCGCGGATGTATCCGGCCACCTTTGACCAATGCTCGATCCCCTGTCCCGAGGTTGAAGGCGTCAGCATCAAGTCGTTTGCGCCAGGGGTGATTGTGACGATCCGCAAAAACGAAGAAGAGGCGCCTGACCTTTATTTTCTTGCAGCTCAGCAAAAGTGCCGAGAGCAACTTAGGTCGTAGCGTCGTCAAGCCCTCGAACACCATGTCGAGGTTGTGAAAACTCTCATGGTCTGGCAATTCATCCATCGCTTCCATGACCGCCCGTTCGGGGACCGACATGCGCAGTTGCCAATCCCACGGGAGGGAGTTTTCCGATTTTGTATCGTCATTTGTAAGGCCAAGTGCCTGGTCAGCGAACAGCGATGTGTTTCGCGTTTCGATACGTGCGTTGAGTGGCAGCTTAATGAGCCAGTTGGGTATTTTGTAGCCATAGATCCAGACGGGGGCGTTGTTGCCCAAACGCAGGTAGTGGTCATAACCCTGTTGTGAGAGAGCGGTTTTGCCGCCGACATGAACGTCATAGCCCATGATGTGTTGCATCGAGATCAGGCAGGCCTTCCAGTCAACGGTGTTTGATGCGTGCGGATTGGGAACAGGTCGGCGGAAAACGCCGCGGTGAACGCGTTCGAGCCAGCCCCGTTTTACATAGTCGCGAAAGGTTTCGTAGGCTATGCCATGGGCGGTGAGCCAGTTGGCATCGACGAGATATCCCGCGGGCACCGAGTCGAGAACTTTCTTCAGATTTTGCGATCTTCCAGCGTTCATGACGCCCTAAATCATATAATTTCAAAGAGAAGGCAAGAGGATTTCTTTGAGAAGTACATTTTTAAAGCGTCTATAGCGCTGAAAATAACACATTATTAAAACCACAGCGCCACGCGGAAACCCATCGGAATACCCGGGATAAATGGAAGATTCCGGCGCCAAGGGCGGATAGCGGTCATTCGCTGCCAGAGCCACACAGCTTTCTGCAATCTGACAAAGCGGACATTCCCATCAAGCAGAGTAGGACGGAATAGGCCTCCCTTTTGCATGTGTTCAGGATTACACCGATCATGGCTGGAATGATCACGACTTTTTATCCCTTCCATCGGGAAATCGGGTGATCAACCAAGAGCGATCTCTAACCAGTTGAGACACCTTCAAGCTGACACGTTCCGCCGCTTTTTCCGAGAGGCGCCAAGTATGTGCGGCACATAGGACCGCACTATTGGCGTATTTGAAACTGGTTTAAGTTGTCTACAGAATTACTTGCCAAGCACGTCTATCCCCGCCTAGACGATATTTCCTGAAGATGTTCGTATGCCGCGCGGAAACGGATTTTTGCCGCGTTTAAAGCCTCTGTCATATTACTGTCCGGAAGCACCCGCTCACCGATTCTGGGAGGTTTGAGGATGTCCTCTGGCGACGCTCCGGATCCAGCGATCATTGCAAGTCGAGCTGCCCCAAGTGCGGCACCGAACTCACCATCCTGCGGCAACTCTATGGGCACATCCAGAACGGTTGCGATCAGTTTTACCCAGTACCGCGATTGCGTTCCACCGCCGATGCCGATCAGACGGTCTATGTGGGCTCCAGTCTGCGCCAGCGCATCATACGAGTCGCTCAAACCGTAGGCGACACCTTCGAGCACCGCACAGGTAAGGTCGCTCTGGTCGGTATCCTTTCCCAGCCCGGTAAAGCTGCCTCGAATGCTGGCGTCGTTATGGGGTGTGCGTTCTCCGGACAGGTAGGGGTAGAACTGCACGCGACCGGGCGCACGCAAATTGTCGCCCAGATTGCGCGTCAGGTCGGATGGATTCTTGCCAGTGATCTGACCCAGCCAGTTTAGGCTATCCGTTGCCGACAACATGACACCCATCTGGTACCAGCGATCAGGAACTGCGTGGCAGAACGTGTGCAGTGCAGAATCAGGAGCAGGGTAGTAACCATCCCGCGCAGCCAAAAGAACGCCTGAGGTTCCGAGAGACAGAAAGCCATCGGCCTCATTCAAAGCCCCTAGGCCACAGGCAGCTGCCGCGTTATCTCCCGCACCACCCGCAACAAAGACGCTGCCACTGACGCCCCAGTTTGCCGCTAAATCGGGCCGTAGGGTGCCGGCCGGCTGGCATCCTTCGACAAGCCGCGGCATCTGTGTTTCGCTCATCTGTCCGGCGGTCAGCAACTTGTCGGACCACGCGCGGCCCGACACGTCCAGCCAGGATGTTCCGGCGCTGTCCGACATATCAGCGACATAGTCGTCGGTCAGGTAGTAGTTCAGATAAGCAGTAGGCAGCAGGACCTTGGCCACGCGGGCGAAACTTTCAGGCTCATGAGCCTTGACCCAGAGCAGTTTGGGCGCCGTGAAACCGGGAAACACGATGTTGCCTGAAATCTCACGAACGCCGGGCATGGCATCCAGATGCTGTGCCTCAATATCCGAGCGCGTGTCATTCCACAGAATGCAAGGCCGGATCACGTCGCCAGCAGAATCCAGCAGAGTTGCGCCATGCATATGTCCTGCGACGCTGACAGCGCGGAGGTCGGTAAACTCGGGGTGACTACCGCGCAATTCGCCAACCGCCATCTCAAGCGCCGTGATCCAATCCGCCGGGTTCTGTTCGCTCCAACCGGGGTGTTTGTGTTCGGATGAGTAAGACTGCTCGGCCGATCCGATCACGCTGCCATCTTCTGCCAGAAGCAGGGCGCGAAGCCCGGATGTTCCCAGATCTATGCCAAGGTAGCTCATGCGACTTTGCCCCTCATTGGTACCTGCAAATCGTTTACTGTTTTGCCCGCTGCCTGAAAATCGCAGGCGCGAGTGCTTCATATGATGATATGATCAGATCAGCCCCTTGCTGACTTAGAAACTCGCCATGCTGGTCTTCAATACCACGTAGATGCGCCCCACCCACAAATCCGGCACAATACATGTTAGCCGCCTTGGCAGCGCGCACGCCATAAGGTGAGTCTTCGATCACAAGGCAGTTTCTGGGGGGAACGCCGACCTGAGCAGCGGCGTATAGAAACAAGTCTGGTGCTGGTTTGCCGTGCTCAACTTGCTCGGCGCTGAAGACGTTACCAAACAACGCGGTCATCTGCATCGCCGTCAGGGCAACACTGATCCGTTCGAACGTCCCGCTGGAGGCGATGCAATACGGAAGGTTCAACGTCGTCAACACCCCCAAAAAATCTTTGACTTCAGCAATAGGTGAGAGTTCCCGCTTGAAACGTCGGAACAACTTGGCCTGCCATGTATGCGCAAAGCCTCTGGCAGAGGTTGTGCTGTGCTCAGCAACAAAAGCTTCAATTGTCGAGAGAGATTTGCCCAGAAATAGGCTTCGGACCTCTTGTGCCTGCAGGTCGATACCATACTCTGTCAGAGTTTCTTTCAATGTGGACAGCGAGATGATCTCGCTATCGGCAATAACTCCATCAAAATCAAAAATAATCAGATCGAACGCCTCAAGCGATAAAGGAGGCTGCGCATCCGGCTTGGAACCCTTGGCGTTGTCGCCTGCCATCGCGCGCACCCTTACAATGCGCGCCCGTCAGCGCTAAATTGATGCAGTCGATTTTCGGGGACTCGAACACCTACGGTTTGACCAACAGGTGTATCGTCGTCACCGCCGACGCGCGCGACGATCTCGCTATTGTCAGGGAGTGTGAGGTACAGTAAGCTCTCGCCTCCCAGCTGTTCCTTGACCCTGACCGTGGAGTCGGTATTGCCCGCGCCTTGTTGCACCAGCTCAAGATGTTCGGGGCGGCAGCCGACGAAAGCCGCCTCCGGTTTGATGGTCAATCCGCTCACTGTGTTACTGGGCGCAAACACATTCATGGCCGGGGAACCGATGAACTCGGCAACAAAGCGTGACCGGGGTGAATGATACAATTCCATCGGAGTTCCAACCTGCTCGACGCGTCCGCCATTCAAAACAACGATTTTGTCGGCCATTGTCATGGCTTCAACCTGGTCATGGGTCACATAGATCATCGTTGCGGCGAGTTGTTTGTGCAGGCCTTCCAGCTCGACCCGCATCTGCACCCGCAGTTTGGCGTCCAGATTGGACAGCGGCTCGTCAAACAGGAAGACCTTTGGATTTTTAACGATGGCCCGACCAATGGCCACACGCTGGCGCTGACCACCCGACAGCTGTGAGGGCTTGCGATCAAGATAGTCTTCCAGCTGTAGGATACGGGCTGCTTCGGCGATCCGTTCCTGCCGCAGGGCAGTCGCAAATCCGTTGACTTTCATGCCGAAATCCATGTTTTCGCGCACGCTCATATGCGGGTAGAGGGCATAGGACTGGAACACCATTGCTAGCTCGCGGTCGGCAGGTTCAGCATGCGTCACGTCCAGCCCGTCAATCTCGATACGCCCCGAGTCGGCACCCTCCAATCCAGCCAGTGTTCGCAAAAGGGTTGATTTGCCACAACCCGATGGCCCTACGAACACAACAAACTCTCCGTCCTTGATGTCCAGACTGACATCGAACAGCGCCTGTGTTTCACCGTAATATTTGTCGAGCCCTTCAATTCTGATGCCAGCCAAGGCAACGCCTCCCCAACGGCGAACGCTGCGGTCCGCAAGTTATCTTTTGTTTATCAGTAGAAACAAATGTATTGACTTTCAAGTCGGAAAAATACTTTTGTATTAACTAGTATGCAAAAGAATTTTGAACTGGGAGGAGACCTGAGAATGAAAACTCTTAGAAACTTGCTGGGTACCGCAGCCGTCGCCAGCATCATCGCGACCGGTGCGGCCGTTGCAGATGATGACTGGAGCATGAAAAAGGCTGCCCAACCCTATGCTGGCACAACCATTGACGTCGTGTTCCTGCTGCGCCCGGGCTATGAGGCGATCGAAGCCATGCTGCCCGAGTTCGAAGCGGAAACGGGAATTAAGGTAAACGTCATCAAGCATCCCTATGAGAACGCTCTGGGTGAACAGGTGCGGGATTTTGTGGCTGGCGGTGATCTGGATATCGCACTGATCGACCTAGTCTGGATAGGCAACTTTGCAGAGAACGATTGGATCATTCCGTTAGCGGATGTTCAGGCAAAGTTCCCTGACGTAGTTGATCCAGATCTGGACATCGATGACTTTTTTCCGCTGGTGCTGAACGCCTTTGGCGGATGGAATGACACGCTGTATGGCCTGCCGTTCGACAACTATTCCGGCCTGATGTTCTATAATCGCTGCATGCTGGAAGAAGCCGGGTTCGACGGCCCACCGGAAACTTGGCAAGAGCTGAAGGACACATATGGCCCGGCGCTGACAAAAGACGGAAAATACGCCTTTGCGCTGCAGTCCAAGCGGAATGAAACCCAGTCTGCCGACAGCTTTGCACGGATGCTGTGGCCCTTTGGCGGTTCGTTCCTAGACGATGAATTCAAGTCCAATCTGATGAGTGACGAAAGCCAGGCAGGACTGAAATTCCGTCAGGAACTGATGGAATACATGCCTGACGGTATCGTGGCTTATGACCATGCCGAAACCGTGAATGGGTTCAGTCAAGGCGACATCGCAATGATCACCGAATGGTCGGCATTCTATTCGTCGGTCGTCTCGCCCGAGACATCGAAAGTGGCGGATTGCGTTGAAATCGCACCCGAGCCCACAGGCCCTGCGGGCCGCAAGCCAGCACTTGGCGGGTTCTCTCTGGCAGTAGCTTCGCAAGCAGACGAAGCCGAACAAGCGGCAGCCTATTTGTTCATCCAGTGGGCAACCTCGAAAGCCAATGCGCGGGAATACCTTGAGCGCGGTGGTGTTCCGGCCCGTCAATCTGTCTATCAGGAAGATGGTCTGGAAGACTTCAAGTTTGTGCCCGCACTGGTCGAGAGCTGGCAAGACGGCGTGCCTGAATTCCGCCCCCGTTTCGCGGAATGGCCCGAGATCACCGAGATCGTTCAGGAATGGGGCACAAAAATGATGCTGGGTGAGGTCTCGACCGAGGAAGGTGCGCAAGAAATCGGCACCCGGATGGAGGCTGTGCTGGACGCGGCCGGGTACTATTCTGGCGACAAGCCACTGGCTCAGTAAAACAAAGATGCAGGGGCGCATATTTGGCGCCCCTGCACCCGGTTCGAGAGGGTCAGCTGGAGGACGGATATGCGCGGCCAAGTACCCCGCAGAACAATATTTGCATTCATCGGTCCAGCGGTCATCGGTCTTGCCGCGGTGGGCATCGCGCCATTGCTTTACGCGGCTTGGACTTCAGCGCATTTCTACAACCTTACAAAACTGAAGCGGGTCGAATTTATAGGTTTTGAAAACTATTGGACCGTTCTGACGGATGAAGTGTTCTGGCAGGCGATGGGCCGCACGTTTTTCTTGCTGGGTACGGCCCTGCCGCTGCAAATCGCACTCGGTCTGGGCATTGCGTTGGTGTTGCATCAACCTGGTCTGACACTGGTAAAAACATTGGCGCGCCTAAGCCTCGTTCTACCGATGGCCACGACCTACGCGGTTGTGGGCCTGCTGGGTCAGGTGATGTTCAACCAGAAGTTTGGCGTAGTGAACCAGCTTTTGGGCGGGGCCGACATAAACTGGATCGGCGATCCCCAGAACGCTTTTGCCATGATTGTGTTCTGGGACGTCTGGCAATGGACACCGTTTGTAGCGCTGGTTCTTCTGGCAGGTCTGACCATGGTGCCGGGCGAAGTGGAAGAGGCCGCGCGCCTGGAAACCAAGTCCAAATGGATTGTTCTGCGCTATGTGCAACTGCCCTTTCTGGTGCCGGGTCTGGTTGCGGTGCTGATCCTGCGGACAGCGGACACGTTGAAACTGTTCGATATGGTTTTCACCCTAACGCGTGGCGGACCGGGATCGTCGACCGAGTTCATTTCGCTTATGATCCAACGGGTCGGTTTTCGCGGCTTCGATCAGGGGCTGGCCTCGGCGCAGGCAATCATCCTGCTGATAATCACCATTGTACTGGCGCAAATCTATATCCGCGTCTTCTACAAAGAGGTCTGAGCCATGATGACGACCCGCTCATACTGGTCTCAGATTGCCTTGCTGGCTTTGATCATTCTGGTCTGTGTCTTCCCGTTTTATTGGATGGTCACGACTTCCTTAAAAACGCAGGTGGTAGCGCTTGAATCGCCCCCCGTGTGGCTATTCGAACCGACACTGGCCAACTATCGTGAGGCCCTGTTCGAAGACGGGGTACTACGGACACTGATCAATTCGCTGATCATTGCAATCTCTACGACGCTGCTGGCGCTAGTTCTGGGCGTTCCTGCCGCCTTTGCGCTGGCCAGGTTCGAGTTTCGCGGAAAAAAAGACCTTTGGTTCTGGTTCATCACCAATCGGATGGTTTCCCCCATTGTTCTGGCTCTTCCATTCTTTCTGATCGCCCGTAACCTGTCGCTGCTGGATAAACACATCACGCTGATCCTGATCTACCTGACCTTCAACTTGCCGATCGTCATCTGGATCGTGACAGATCAATTCAGAGGCATACCCTATGATCTGGACGAGGCCGCACGGTTGGAAGGGGCCTCGCAGTTTACCATCATGCGTAAAATCTGCCTGCCGCTGGCCATGCCTGGTGTAGCCGTATCGGCGATCTTTTCTTTCATCTTTTCGTGGAACGAACTGATGTTCGGTCTGATCCTGACCAGGACCGAAGCCAAAACGGCCCCCGCAATGGCTGTGTCTTTCATGGAAGGCTACAACTTGCCGTACGGTAAGATCATGGCCACATCGACGCTGATCGTGATCCCAGTTCTGATCTTCGCGCTCATCGCCTCCAAGCAATTGGTGCGTGGCCTGACGATGGGAGCCGTGAAATGAAGTCTTCGACCACTCCCTTTCCCGTTTCGTTGCGGTAGAACGGAACCAAAAGGAAAGGACAGCCATGTCACGCTATATCAAACTTGACCAGATCGACCCGGAAGAACAGCTATTGGTGCGGCTGTGCTGGGCCTGCGAGGTCGAGGGCATGACACAGGCCGACGCGGCCGAGCGGTTTGGAACAACGCGGCTGCGTGTCAACAAAGCGCTCAGCGAGGCGCGGCGGCGAGGCATTTTGCGTGTCAGTGTGGATTCCGTTTTTGCGGCAGCGGCGCAATTTGAATGGGAGCTTGAGCGGCAGTTTAAACTGACCCGCGCAGTTGTGGTGCCTTCGCCCGAGGACCGTGTGTCAGTCACCCCGCTGGTTGCTGCGGGTCTAGGTGCGCATTTGGGCGAAGTCTTGAGCGACCCGAACCTGACTCATTTTGGCATGTCCTGGGGCAACACTTTGAACCTCGCGACGCGCCACATGCAGCCGCTCGACCGTCCTGATCTTGAGATCGTGTCGATCATGGGCGGCGTCTCGCGCGGATCGGACGTGAACGGGTACGAGATCACGACGCGGCTGGCTGATTTATGCAACGCCGAACACAGCTTTTTCACCGCGCCGCTTTATGCGGGTAGCCCGGAGAGTCAGGCTCTGTTCATGGATCAGGACGTGATCCGGGATATGCTGGAAAAGATTCGATCTTGCGGTGCAATTGCGCTGGCTACGGGGGATCTGGAGAGTTCGCTGCTGGTGCGTGATGCCTTGCCAAACGGGGTCGATCCGGCCGATCTGATCGCCAAAGGCGGAGTAGGCGATATCACCGGGCACATCTTGAATGCGGATGGTGAGCTGATTGATCATCCGTTGAACCAATGTGTCATTGGCCTGTCGCTGGATGAGATGGCCGAAATAGACAATGTCATTCTGGCCGCTGGTGGCCTTCATAAAACGCCGATCATTGCTGCGGCCCTGAAGCGCGGTTTTGTCGACACGCTTGTTACGGATGAGAATACGGCAGCCGCTTTGCTTGAAACCAACGGAACATAAGAGAGGTGTAGGATGGCCAAAGCTCTGGTTCTGGAAAAAGCTGGTCGCCTGGCGCTGCGCGACATTGAAATGGCCGAGACATTGGGCCCTGAGGATGTCCGAGTCGCGATAGATACGGTTGGGGTGTGCGGCAGCGATGTTCACTACTACACCCACGGCAAGATTGGGCCCTTTGTCGTGAACGCGCCTATGGTGCTAGGACACGAGGCTGCAGGTGTGATTACCGAGGTCGGGTCAGACGTAACAGACATGGGTGTCGGTGATCGGGTCTGTATGGAGCCCGGCATTCCCAACACCCGGTCCAAGGCCGCAAAGCTTGGTGCCTACAATGTGGACCCATCTGTGCAATTTTGGGCCACGCCTCCGGTGCATGGCTGCCTAACCCCCTCGGTCGTACATCCTGCGGCGTTCACCTATCGCTTGCCCGACCATATCAGCTTTGCCGAAGGGGCAATGGTCGAACCCTTTGCAATTGGCATGCAGGCAGCAACCAAAGCGCAGCTCAAACCGGGTGATGTGGCGCTTGTCACCGGTGCAGGGCCAATTGGCATAATGGTGGCTCTGGCCGCGCTGGCTGGTGGTTGCGCCAAGGTCTATATCTCTGACCTGGTTGAGGAAAAGCTGTCGGTTGCTGCGCAATATGACAATATCGAACCTGTTTTGATCGGACGCGATGACCCCTCAGCCGTTGTGCGCGACGCGACCGAAGGATGGGGCGCGGATGTGGTTTTCGAATGTGCCGGCGCGGCCACCTCAATTCAAACCGCTCTCGATGCCGTAGCCCCTGCGGGCTGTGTAGTCTGGGTAGGCATGCCGGTCGATCCTGTGCCGGTCGACATTGTTCTGGCTCAGTCCAAGGAAATCAGGATGGAGACGGTGTTTCGCTATGCCAATATGTATGACCGGGCCATAGCTTTGCTTGGGTCGGGCAAGGTGGATGTGAAACCTCTGATCACTGAAACATTTGACTTTGAGAACAGCATCGAAGCGTTCGACCGTGCAGTTGAGGCGCGACCAACAGACGTCAAAATCCAGATTCGGTTGGACCGAGCATGACCGACTTTTTGGACAATTTGGCCGAACAGGTCCTGTCTGAACTACGACCGGGCTTGTCCGGTCACGTTTTGAAACAGATCGCGCCTTTATCTGAGGCTCTTGCCAATTCACGGCAGATCCTTTGCTACGGTGTCGGTCGCGAGGGCCTGATGATGAAGGCACTTGCGATGCGGCTGTTTCACTTGGGGTGTGACGCCCATGTGGTCGGCGACATGACGGCGCCACCGGTCGGGGCATCGGACATCCTGCTTGTCAGCGCAGGACCGGGGCATTTTTCAACTGTAGCCGCGTTGGTGGGCGTTGCGCGGGAGGCCGGTGCCAAAGTTGTCTGCATCACTGCAAAACCCGAGGGTGCCGTGCCACAGGTCGTGGATCTGACCGTTCACCTTCCCGCGCAAACCATGGCCGCAGACGAAGGTCCTGATGCCACGTCTGTGCTGCCGATGGGGTCGCTCTATGAGGTGCTCATGTTCCTGTTCTTCGAGCTTCTTGTGCTGGACTTGCGCGACAGGATGGCCGTCACGCCCGAGGATATGCGCGCCAATCACACCAATTTGGAATAGCTCATGCCCTGGGAAACCCGTTTCAGTTTGATGGGAAAGAAAGCGCTGATCACCGGTGCGTCTTCAGGGATTGGAACCTCAATTGCACAGGTTTTTGCGGATGCAGGAGCGGACATCGCGGCGCATGGCCGCGACAAGGACCGGCTTGCGCAATTGGGAACTGAGGTTCAAGCATTGGGGCGAGATTTTGCAGCAATAACCGGAGACTTGGCTGATGCCGAAGAAACGGCCTTGGTCGCAGCCAGGGCATTGGAGGTTTTTGGGCGGGTCGATATTCTCGTAAACTCTGCCGGAATTGCCCTGACCGGGCCGGTTGTTGACTATGATCTGGCGGATTGGCAGCGCACTTTGGCGGTAAATCTAACAGCGCCCTTTATCCTATCCCGCGCGGTACTGCCTGGCATGATGGAACGGCGACAGGGTAAGATCATCAATATTTCATCGCAGACGGGCGTTATTGCCTTAGCCGATCACGCGGCCTACGCCACCTCCAAGGGGGCGCTCAATTCTCTGACGAAATCGCTCATGACCGAAGCGGCGCCGTACAACGTTCAGGTCAACGCGATCTGCCCAACCGTCGTGCTAACCGAAATGGGGAAAGAGCTGTGGTCGGCGCCGGAAAAGAAAGATCCGTTTATCGAGCGAACGCCTTTGGGCCGCTTTGGCGAACCTGTCGAGATCGCAGATATGGCCCTATATCTGGCTGCCCCCGCATCCGATCTGGTGAACGGTGCGATCATGATGATCGAAGGGGGGTATTCAAGCATATGACGCGTTTTGCAAACCAACCCCTGGGGTTTGGGATTGGCCCGTCGATCTGTTTTCAGCACTGCAGAGACTTCCCGGATGGTCAGGAAAAGCGGTACGGTTAGATGTAGAGGAGGCAACTGAATGGTTGATCTGACGGGCAAGGTGATCGCGATAACGGGCGCTGCGTCGGGGATTGGGCTGGCTTGTGCCAAAGAGTGTATCGCGGCAGGGGCCACGGTCGCTTTGGTCGATCGGAACGAAGCGGCGCTAAAGACAGTTTGCGATGACTTGGGGGACGACGCTTTTTCAATCGTCACAGACGTTGCGATTCCTGATAGCGTGGATCAGATGCTGCCAAAAATCCTCGGAAGAGCGGGGCGTCTGGACGCGTTCCACGCCAATGCCGGCGCTTACATTGGTGGGGACGTTCTGGAAGGCGATCCGGATGCGTGGGATCGTGTTTTGTACCTCAACATAAATGCGGCGTTTCGCTCGGTGCAGGCGGTTTTGCCACATCTGGCCAAACAGGGGTCGGGTGATATCATCATGACCAGTTCTATCGCAGGTGTCGTTCCCGTTGTGTGGGAACCCATCTATACAGCCTCAAAACATGCCGTACAGGCTTTCACTCACTCTGTCAGGCGGCAGGTTGCCAAGCATGGTGTGCGGGTTGGCGCTGTTCTGCCGGGCCCTGTAGTGACTGCTTTGCTGGATGACTGGCCGAAGGAAAAAATGGAACAAGCATTGGCCGAGGGGAGTCTGATGCAACCCAAAGAAGTGGCCGATTGCGTGGTTTTCATGCTCAGCCGTCCCGCGAATGTCACGATCCGGGATCTTGTCATCCTGCCAAACGCGGTGGACCTATGAGCTGTTTCGTAGGGGTAGATGTTGGGACCGGCAGTGCCAGGGCGGGTGTATTCGACAGCGACGGCACTTTGTTGGCCAGCCGAAAACAAGAAATTCAAATGTGGCGCGACACCGGCGATATAGCCGAGCAGTCTTCGACAGACATCTGGCAGGCTGTTTGTGCCTGTGTTCGGGGCGCGGTTGAGGAGAGTGGAATCGAGGCCTCGCAGGTCAAAGGTGTTGGTTTCGATGCGGCGTGTTCAATGGTCGTCCTGGACCAGACCATGCAACCGCTGAGCATTAGCGCCTCGGGTAGGGCCGAGCGCAACGTGATCGTTTGGATGGACCACCGGGCCAAGGATCAGGCCGAGCGCATAAACGGATTGGGTCACCCCGTTTTGGACTACGTTGGCGGGCGGATCTCTCCTGAGATGCAGACGCCCAAGCTGCTGTGGATTAAAGAGAATATGTCGGACTCCTTCCGCAGCGCCGGCCAATTCTTTGACCTGCCGGATTATTTGACATGGGCCGCAACAGGGTCACTGGATCGCTCCGCTTGCACGGTGACATGCAAATGGACTTACCTGGCGCATGAACGTCGGTGGGATGACAGTTATTTCAACCAGATTGGTCTGTCAGAAATGCCATCTGAGGAGTATGCCCGTATCGGGCAGAAGATCGTGGCCCCCGGGACACCTCTGGCACAGGGATTGACCGCTCAAGCCGCATCGAGCATGGGGTTGCTTGAAGGTACACCCGTTGGCGCGGGTTTGATTGATGCTCATGCCGGGGGTATCGGCACCGTAGGCGCTGATCCCGAAACAGGACCCGAGTCGACGATGGCCTATGTATTCGGAACGTCCGCTTGCACGATGTCGACTTCGAAGACTGCGCACAAGGTTCCGGGTGTGTGGGGGCCATACTATTCGGCCATGGTGCCGGGAATGTGGTTGTCAGAAGGGGGGCAATCCACGGCTGGGGAAGCGATCGCGCACCTAATCACGAGCCATCCATCAAGCAGCGACGCAACCTCCCTCGCGCAAGCAAAGGGGATGCCGCTGCAATCGTTTCTTCTGCGCGAGGTCGAACGGCGCGTGTCAGATTCAAGCGATGCGGTCCGACTGGCAGGGGCCCGGGTAATTGTACCGGATTTTCTGGGCAACCGGGCCCCTTATGCCGACCCGGACGCAACCGGAATCGTTTCTGGCCTAACGCTGGCAAAAGACAGCGACGACCTCATTGCAACCTATGTCGCTGCAGTGCTTGGGGTAGGCTATGGGATGCGTCAGATTATGGAGGCGCAAGCCGCACATGGTGTTCATCCTTCGACCGTCGCAATTAGTGGTGGGGCAGGGGAAAGCGCCACAATCAAGCAACTTCTGGCAGATGCCAGTGGCGCTCCTGTTCTATCGACAACCTCACCTGAACCGGTTCTGTTGGGTGCAGCTATACTAGGTGCTGTGGCAAGCCAGCCAGAAACGTCTCTTGAGGAGGCAATGGTGAGGATGTCATCAGAAAAGGAACGGTTCTTGCCAAAATCTGGCGTGATCGCACGGCTACATGATGCCCGGTACGAGGCCTTTAAGGGTCTGCAAGACATTGAACGTCGTCTACGTCAGGCATTGGCAGCACCTGAAGGGCTACCTACATCGCGTCCCGGCAAAAGTTTTTGAATGTCTTTGGCACAGTATATGAGCACCAACAGTCAACGGGGAATTGTTCGCTAAATCCGTGACGATGGGGCCGTGTCGCAGCCTGCTTTATCAGAGATGACAATTGGCGCAATCTGGATGATTTCAGGCTCATGTGGTGCTTCACCGTCAATAATCCTGAACATCGTGTCCACCATCGCCGAGACATCCTGCCGAACGGAGAACAGATTCTGGGCCATATACTGAGCAAACGGGTCCCAATCAAAGCTTCCGAACAGAATTGTGTCTAATGCGGCTCTGTCATTCTGCGCCAACCAATCAAATACGCCTTCTAGCGATATCGTCGAGTTTACAAACATCGCGGTCGGCATTTGGCCCGTGTCTTTCAACTTTGCTGCAAATGCGGCTTTGGACTTGGCGGCTGCGTACCCGCAGGCCAAAATGTTCTCGTCCAAAGGTCGAGCTCCTGCATTCGAGACCGCATCGCGGAAACCGCGTATTCTTTCGCTTGTGTTGTGATCGGTCGGACGGCCGCCCAGGAACAGAAACTCGTTCTGCCAATCTAAACCTTTAGCTTGCGCATGTTTTATCAGGGCTGAAGTCAATTTAAATGCGCCTGTGTAGTTGTCAGAAATGATAGAAGTCGCTGCTGTACCAGGTAGATCAAGGTTGATCGTTGGAACGCCGTGCGCGTTGCAAATCCGGGCGATGGTATCGGGGTCAGAGGCACCGGCGCAGACGATCCGGTCCACATTGTACGACAGCATCTGCTTGACCGTCGCAAGCTCCAGCTCTGGCTCGCGATGTGTGCACGAGGTCATGGGCAAAAGCCCTCTGGCACGGGCCGCCATTTCGAAACGTTCGGCGATCGCTCCGAAGTATCGGTTGTCGTACATCGGAATAATCATGCCAATCATGCTTGACCTGACGCTGCGAAGGGCGCGCGCTTGCATATTGGGTGCATAGCCCATTTCGGTTGCGATTTGCTGAATCGATTTGGCGCGCTTTTCACTGATGCGTCGATTGCGCCACGAGCCGTTCAGAACGGCACCTACAGTACTGGCCGAGGTGCCAGCCCGGTCGGCGATGTCGTAAATTGTGACCTGTTTCTTATTCTCGGTTGTCGCCACCGAAGATTCCCCTTTGACAAGTTTAGTGTATTCCATATAGCCTTTGCACCATCGATTGCGCAATAAAGAACAACCGATGGTGCAGTTTGATTTTTACCGTGCGCTGCCTTTTCGGCGCTGGCCAATCTGGGAGGATATTATGAAACTTAGACCGATACTCGCAGCCTCAGTCTGCGCATTTACGCTTGGTGTAACCAATGTAGCTGCTGAGACTACCATGGGAATCGTCGTCAAAATTGGAGGGATCCCTTGGTTCAACGCAATGGAAGAAGGAATCAAGGAACGTGCCGGTGAACTGGGTGTCAGCGCCGAGATGATCGGGCCGACTTCAGCCGACCCAGCCCTTCAGGTTCGTGCGATTGAAGATCTCATCGCGAAGGGTGTGGACGTCATCGGCGTGGTACCAAACGATGAGGCTGCACTTGAACCCGTGTTGCAGAAGGCCAGGGACGCCGGGATCAAAGTGATCGCACACGAAGGGCCCGGATTGAACAACGTGGATTGGAACTTCGAACTGGCTTCTGCAGATGGATTCGGTGAAGCGCATGCCAAGCTTCTTTGTGAGAAAACCGAAGAGCCGGGTACCTATGCCGTTTATGTGGGTTCACTGACTGTACCGCTTCACAACGCTTGGGCGGATGCAGGCATCGCCTGGCTGGCTGAGAACTGCTCCGACAAGTTGCAGCCGGTGGGTGATCGTTATGGCGTTGCAGAAAGTGTTGATGACAGCCGTTCGACCGCACTTGACCTGATCGCAGCCAATCCTGATTTGCGTGGCTTCCTTGCCTTTGGCAGCCAAGGTCCGATCGGGGCAGGGCGCGCGATCGAGGAACGTCGCTTGGGCGGCAAGGTCCATGTACTTGGGCCGTTCTCACCCGGTCAGGGCCAGAAGCTGCTGAAAGAAGATGTCATTTCTGGCGGGTTCATGTGGAACCCAGCTGAGGCGGGCCGCGTGTTTGTCACTTTAGGCGACATGCTGGTGAACGGCGAAGAAATCTCGGAAGGAACCGAGATCGAGGGATTGGGCGTTGTCAGTCCGGATGCCGCAACCCGCAACATCATCACCGATAACCTCTTGGAGATTAACAAGAGCACCGTTGATGAGCTGGCTGCCAAGGGGCTCTGATACGATTTACTGTCGATTTGGGGGTCCGCGCATCGCGGATCTCCATTCAGATTAAGAACATACATGAAAACTGATCCAGACACGGCCCCGGCGCTGAGGCTTCGAAACGTCTCGAAAACCTTCGGCGGCGTAAAGGCGCTGCAATCCGTTGATTTCGAAGTGCGTTCGGGAGAGGTGCATTGCCTTGCCGGAGAAAACGGTTGTGGCAAGTCCACACTGATCAAGCTTGTTACTGGTGTGTATACAGCCGACCCTGGCGCAGAATTGCAACTGTTTGGTCAGCCAGTTGACACGATTTCCCCGACAAAAGCCCGAGCGTTGGGGATCGCGGTTATTTGGCAGGATCTTGCGCTATTTCCGCACATGACCGTCGCGGAAAACATCGCTTTTGATGAGATGGTTGGACTGGTGCCGCGCCTGACGTTCCGACGCCGCTATCTGGCCCGCGTGCAGGCTGTGCTTGATCGCCTAAAGGTGCCGTTGAACCTGGATACACGACTGGGTGATTTGCCAATTGCGCAACGTCAGATCGTTGCGATTGCGCGGGCGTTGATGGGCGACGCACGTCTGGTGTTTATGGATGAGCCGACGGCGTCGCTAACCCAAAGCGAAACGGATTCATTGCTAGAGGTCGTTCGCACGCTGTCCTCACAAGGTATTGCTGTCGTCTTCGTCAGCCACCGACTGGCAGAAGTAATTGACATTTCAGAGCGGGTCACAGTCCTGCGCGATGGCAAGCTTGTCGGCGTCTATCCGACCGAGGGTATGACGCAATCCCGCCTTGGCGAACTCATGACCGGGGCGCTTTTGGAAAACACGGTCAGCGCTCAGGACCGTTCTCAGGCGGAACCGGTACTGGAAACCGTTGGATTAAGCCGGCACGGAGAGTTTCACGATGTTTCGCTTACCATACGGCGTGGCGAGGTTCTGGGTTTAACAGGATTGATCGGAGCCGGCCGCACGGAACTGGCCCTTGCACTAATTGGTATGAAACCACCTGATGCGGGCGAAATCCGGCTGGAAGGGTCGTATGTTCGATTTGCCTCGATCCGCGACTCTATCGCGCGCGGCGTTGCCTATGTGTCGGAAGACAGACTGTCCCTGGGGCTAATTCAGCCGCAATCAATCGCGGATAACACGTCTATTTCAGTGCTTGATCGCATTCTCAATGGGTTCGGATTGCTATCCCCAAAACGTCAAACCGATCTGGTTTGCCACTGGATCGACGAACTTGCAGTCAAGATCGGGCAGCCGAAGGATGCTGTCTCGACGTTGTCAGGCGGCAACCAGCAAAGGGTTGTACTGGCAAAATGGCTGGCAACCGAGCCGCGGCTGTTGATACTCGACAGCCCAACCGTGGGTGTGGATGTCGGGGCTCGTGCGGGCATCTTTCGCATCGTTAGGCATTTGGCCGAAGAAGGGCTGGCGATCCTTTTGATTTCGGACGAGGTGACCGAAGCGATGTTCAATGCGGACCGTGTGCTGCATATGGCGGATGGGCGTATTGTGGGCGAATACGATCCACGGGCGACCAGCGTTCCCGAACTTGAGGCACGTATCTATGCATGACTTCTTTCGTGATCATCCCGTCGAGGCGCGCCTCAGTGTTGTTCTACTTTTGATGATCCTTGGTTTATCGCTTGGTACTGACACGTTTCTGACGTTGGGCAATATCACGTCGTTGTTGAACAATAACGCGGTGAACCTGATCTGGGCGGTTGGCCTGCTGGTCGTCCTGATTGCTGGTGGCATTGATATTTCCTTCGCCGTCGCGGCTTCTGTCGTTCAGTATGTGGCCGCGCAGGTTTTCATGGGCATAGGGGGTGGAAACTGGGCGGTTGGGTTTTTTGTCGCGGGTTTGCTTGGGATCGGTCTTGGAATGATCAACGCCCTTCTGATCCACGGGTTTCGGGTGATTTCTATTGTTATCACCATTGCCACCTTCAACGCGTTCTTTGGGTTGCTGATGTTCTTCACGAAAGGCCGAAATATCTACAACCTGCCAGATTGGTGGACTGATCGTATTTTTATCTTTGAACGACAAGCCTCGGATGGAAGCTGGTCGGAACTGAATCTTTCAGTTGCCGTCATGATCGTCTGCGTCGTCGCGACTTGGGGCCTCATCCGTCTTACCACTCTGGGCCGCCAGCTTTATGCCTTTGGCGACAACCCCGAGGGAGCAAGGCGCGCGGGCGTGAATATCTGGCAGATGCAAATTGTCGCCTTTGGATGGTGCGGGATGATGGCCGGCATAGGGGGGCTGATGCAGGTGAACATTGCCCAAGAGGTTGTTCCAAATGCGCTATACGGTCGGGAACTGGACGTGCTGGCCGCGGTGGTCCTCGGTGGGGCTCGACTTGGTGGTGGGCGAGGCACTGTTCTTGGATGCATCCTTGGGGTGATGTTTGTTGCGATCACGCAGAACGGTCTGAACCTTCTTGGAATCTCGCCCTTTGCGTTCCAAATGATCATCGGCGCGGCGATCCTGCTGGCCATCTCATCATCAAACCTGAGTTTTGGGCGGCCCCCACGCGGCGCTATAGCTGTCGCAAAGGTGGGCACAACATGAGCTTGCGTGACAAACTCAACACGGCAGTTGGTGCGGAAACCCTGCCACTGCTTGTCTTTCTTGGCCTGGTCTTTCTGGCGTTTTCCTTCGCGACGCCTTTGTTTCTGACAGGTGCCAACCTGCGCTCGATGGCGTTTCAGATGCCGGTCTTGGGGTTGCTGACATTGGCAATGCTTGTGCCGATTCTTTCGGGTGGGCTGAACCTTGCCATCATCTTTCAAGCCAACATATCGGGTCTGGCACTGGCCTGGGTTTTGATACAATTTGGGGGGCCCGATGCTGGACTGGGGGCTTTCGTGCTGGGTGCGGCGCTTGCCATACTGGCCGGTGCTGCTTCGGGAGCTGTCATGGGGGTCGTCGTGGCTTATGTCGGTGCACATCCCATTCTGGTATCGCTTGCCATGATGATCTTCCTGCGTGGGTTGGGTGAGTTCCTGACGCGTGGAGGAGACATATCGGGATTTCCAGAATACATGAACGTACTGGGGCACGGCAGCGTTATGGGCGTTCCAGTTCCGATGATAGTCTTTCTGGTGGCCGCGCTTATGTGGCATATCATGCTAAGACAATCACGACACGGGTTCTCGGTCTATATGATCGGTTCGAACATCCAAGCGTCTGAGTATTCCGGCCTGCATACGCGCCGGACACTTGTCTTGATCTACGCGATTTCGGGCGTGATATGCGCCGTTGCCGGGATTTTGATGGCGGCGCGTTTCAATTCTGTCCGAGTTGGCCATGGCGAGGCCCTACTGCTGGTGACAGTGCTGGCTTGTTTCCTGGGCGGTATCGATCCATTTGGCGGGTTTGGGCGTGTTCTGCCGGTGGTTCTGGCCTTGATTATCCTGCAAGCACTTTCATCAGGTTTGAACCTGATCGGTGCCAACCAGCATTTGTCCACTGCTGTCTGGGGGTTGTTTCTGATTGGCGTGATGGCGCTGCGCTGGGTTGGTGAGCGGTGGCGAGACAAACGACGAAGAGGGACATGATCATGGAAGGTTTCGGCGTACATACCAGCATGTGGACCATGCATTGGGATCGTGATGGGGCCGCGCGGACGATACCCGCTGCGGCGGCCTACAAGATGGATTTCATCGAGATTGCCTTGCTGGATACCGGCGTTGTGGATGCGGCCCACACGCGCGACTTGCTCGAAAAACACGAAATGCGAGCGGTCTGCTCGCTCGGACTGCCTGAACAAAACTGGGCGTCAGTCAATCCAGACGGCGCAATCGAGCACCTTGTTGACGCTATGAATATGGCCAGCAAGATGGGTGCCGAAGCACTTTCCGGCGTCACATATGGCGGCATCGGAGAACGCACAGGGGTCCCACCCACGCAGGCAGAATACGATAATATTGCTCGGGCTTTGGAGGGAGCCGCGAAACATGCCAAGACCCTTGGGATCGCCTTTGGTATCGAGCCGGTAAATCGCTACGAGAACCATTTGATCAATACAGGTTGGCAGGCGGTCGACATGATTGAAAAGGTGGGGGCCGACAATATCTTCATCCATCTCGACACGTATCACATGAATATCGAGGAGAAGGGCGCGGGCAACGGTATCCTCGATGCACGAGAACACTTGCGCTACATACATTTGTCTGAAAGCGACCGCGGCACACCGGGCGAGGGGACCTGTGACTGGGACGAAATCTACGCCACGCTGGCCGCGATCGGCTTCAAGGGGGGGCTTGCGATGGAAAGTTTCATCAACATGCCCCCTCAGATTGGGTACGGTCTTGCTGTGTGGCGGCCTGTTGCCCCTTCCTTCGAAGACGTTATGGACAAGGGGTTGCCGTTCCTCAGGAACAAAGCGGCCCAGTACCGCCTCATATGATGACAGCAGTAGGTTCAGTTGGGGATGCAAGAGGCGGTGTAATTGCTGACGTGCTAAGCTTTTGACCGGAAAAGGTGATATCGCTGTTATCGATGTTGGCAAGACCAACATCGAGCTTTGGGTTGCCAGCAAAGACGGCACTTTGCTTGAGAGTCGGTCGACCCCAAACTCGGTTCTGGACGGTCAGACCTGGCGATACCATGACTTGGAAGGCACTTCGATCTGGTTGACCACAACGCTTGCAGAGCTTTGCAAGCGGCATCCAATCCGGACGATTGTTCCGGTCGGGCATGGGTCAGGGGGGGTACTTGTGGGCTCGGACCCAGACGGCGCCGGTGCGGGACAAGCCTTGCCGATGATCGATTATGAGCAGGCATGCCCTGCGGACATTGATGCAGAATATCGCAAAAAAGCGGGAACGTTCGAGGATCGCGGTAGCCCGGCGATGATGGCATCCACGCATGCGGCGCGTCAGTTGCTTTGGATGGAACGCAAAAACCCGGTACAGTTTGGCAAGGCAAGGAACTTTTTGAACATCGCGCAATTCTGGGGTTGGTGGCTGACCGGAGTCGCGGCCTCTGAATACTCGGCAATGGGGGCGCAGTCGCATCTGTGGAACGTGCCGCAGCGACGGTGGACGCCGATTGTTCTGGAACATGGTTGGAAAGCACTAATGCCAGAATTCCGGGCGGCCTGGGACCCTCTTGGGCCGGTGCGCAAGGATCTTGTAGAGCGATTTGACTTGCCGCAGGACATGGTGGTGTTGACCGGAGCACATGACTCCACGGCCAACTTTTTTCGCTATCTGGCCGCACAGGTTCAGGATTTTACCCTGGTTTCAACGGGAACCTGGGTTGTCGCTTTGTCGCGTGACGTTGAAACCGTAAAACTTGATCAGTCACTTGGCACCACGATTAACGCAGATATGGATGGCAACCCGATCGGTGGGGCACTGACGATGGGTGGGCGAGAGTTTTCGGCCATTGCCGGAGCAGACACAATCAATGAAGTTGCCGAACAAAAGGTCGTGGCGCGACTGATCGCACGGGGTACGATGGCCATGCCGAGTTTTGGTGACAATGACGGGCAGTTTCCCTGCTCAGCCAGACGAGGTCATATTGTCGGTGCTCCTCCAGAAAACCAAGCTGAGCGCGCGGCGCTTGCGGTTCTGCACTCAGCATTGCTGACAGTCACCTGCACTGATGTCTTGAACGGAGGCTCAATGCTCATCTTGGATGGCACGTTTCTGAAGGACCCAATGTACGCGCAAATCGTCGCGGCCTTGCGTCCGGGCCTTCGCACAGAAGCGTCGCATGAAACTCATGGTGTTGTCGCAGGTGCGTTGCAACTTGCATGCAGGGCGTCGGGTAGCCCATCGACGCCTCTGACGCTTGAACCGGTCGTACCTATTGTACTGCCGGGCTTGACGGAATACGCGACGCAATGGCGCGAGGCCGCAAATCGACAAGGAGGCCAATCTTATGACTGAGCATGACCTGCGCGAGCGTATGGTTGAAACATCTCTGAAAATGAACTCCACGGGGATCAACCAGGGCACGGCCGGAAATCTGTCGGTCCGTTTTAAGGACGGGTTCCTGATAACACCGTCGTCTTTGCCCTATGACAAGATGAAACCCGACGATTTGGTGGAGATGGATTTCGAAGGCACCTATGTCGGGCGCAGGCCATCATCTGAATGGCGTTTCCATCGCGATATTCTGAAAGCCCGCCCGGATATAGATGTCGTGTTGCATTGCCATTCGGTTTACGCAACGACGCTTGCCTGCCATCACCGACAGATTCCGGCTTTCCACTACATGGTCGGAGTGGCTGGCGGAACGACCATCCCCTGTGCCGAATATGCTACGTTTGGGACGCAGGAGCTATCTGAGGCCGTGCTGGCGGCGCTCAAAGGCAGAACAGCGTGTCTGTTGGCACAACACGGGCAGATCGCGATCGGCAAGACACTGGACAAGACTCTTTGGTTGGCGACAGAGGTCGAGATGTTGTCTCGACTTTATGTGCAAGCGCTACCGCTTGGGGAACCGCCGGTTTTGTCGAATGAAGAAATGTCACGTGTGATCGATCAGATGCACCGAATGGACTATGGCCTTGGACCAGAGCCTGAAGGCAGCAACGACATCGCACTACCCCGCGGCTAGTGTTTGCGGACATCATTGTAGCGCCGTTGTGAGAAGGACTTCATTTGTGACGTGCAGGGGGCTTTCTTAGCCTACGTATGTAAGAATACAGTCGATATTTAGGATACCGATACCAGGTCAGCCCGTCCTTGGTTCAAAAAGCGGCGCGCCCACTATGGCCCTGCTCGGAAGGCACTGAGGGCACTGGGCTACAGGCGCATCACCATACCACGATCAAGACCGTGCGGATTGTGGCTCGCGGAACCAGACAATGATTGTTGTGCTACCAACGGCAGAGTTGTTCCGCAATTCGCGAGTTCAGGCAGCCTTTGATTTTGCGCTCGCAGCGAACGGCAGGTTCGACTGGCCGCGCCGCAGCATGGAGATTATGAGGTGAAGGTCCGGTATGGGCCGAGCACAGACTAAGAGAGGGAACCACTCAAAAAGCGCCCATTCGCCAACACGATCTAGTCAGTTGCTGAGAGGCCAACCAGAACGATTTTCAGAAAATCCTCGGCAAGCTTGTCTGAGTCTATTTCTGCCATCTCCCGAAACAGGATATTCCAGACTGCGGGATAAATGGGTGCGCCAACAAGTACGAGAGCATCAATATCCTTTACTTCCTTCCGAAACTCACCTGTCTCAACCCCATAATCCAGCGTGGCTCGAATGTGCTCCAGTCCCTTTACGATAACGTTATCATAGTAGAATTTTGCTATCCGCTCGTGATTGGGAGCCGCAGAGATCATATGTCGAAGTAGCGTTTTCATTTCCGGCGAGGCTATGCGCTTTGCCGCGATGCGGATCTGCTGCGCCAATCGCTCCTTTGCCGTTCCCTTGTTCGATTGGCCCGCAGCCCCGATTTGTTGCAGTGTCGGGACAATCTCTTTTGCAATCACGCCTTCCAACAGATCTACTTTGGTGTCGAAATAGAGATACAACGTTCCCTTTGCCACTTCTGCTTCATCCGCAATGTCCGACATTTTTGCGGCAACAAATCCATCGCGATCAAACACTTTCAATGCCGCCTGAATGATGTCTTCCTGACGCCTCCTTTGGGAACGCGATAGTGTCTTTGTGTGTTTCTGTACGCGCTCCACGTTGTGTGTCGTCCTTCGTTGCATAGAAAATGTATTACTGCTTCACGCGCATTTTAAGTGCCTTGACATCGAATGACCATATGTTCGAATAATGACCAGTTGGTCATTTAATGACTGGCGGTCACTTTGTGACTTGTGGTCATGGTGGTTGGAACCGTGTGCTGAGCACGATTCATTTTGAGAAGAGGGCGCCGTAATAAATGCGAGTAATAGCGATCATTTTGGGACTGGTGTCATTGACGGCCTGCAAGGAAGAGGAGCTGGCTTCCGAGCCACTTGTTCGTGGATTGAAGACGCATCTCATTCAGGACACCAAAGACTCGACTGTGCGCCGTTTTCCAGCCGTTCTTGAACCAACTTCACTGAACACGTTGTCCTTCGAAGTCGCGGGAAAACTTCAAGCCGTGGATCTTGAGGTAGGTCAGCGAGTGGAGGCCGGTCAACCATTGATCTCATTGGACACGACAGCTTTTCAGATCCAACTGGATAATGCTATCGCAGGCGTCCTAGCCGCCCAAGCCACGCGTGACAACGCAGCTGATAACCTGACGCGTCAGCAAAATTTGTTTGCACGTGGCAGCACAACAAAGGTGGCGCGCGATAACGCTCAAGCGGAAGCAATCTCCAGTGAGGCTCGCCTTGAGCAAGCGAAAAAGTCCCGCGACAGTGCCCAGGAAAATCTAAGCAAGACAAGCATTATCTCTCCTATCGATGGGGTCATTAATGCTGTGGATGCGGTGAGTTTCAGCACGGTCTCACCGGGTGTTCCTATGGTTTCACTCTATGCGCCCGATGCATTTGAGATCTCATTCAGCGTCAATTTTGAAACGGCCACGCAACTCGTGGTGGGAACACCGGCTACAATTCGTTTGGCCGACCTTCCTGATGTCTCTTTAAACGCGGTTGTCACCGAACTGGGCGCGCGCGCGGATGCGGTATCCAGCTTTCCGGTGGTTCTTAGTTTGCAGGACAACGATCCAATTCTGAAGGCTGGCATGGCCGTAGAAGCTTCCATTGAACTGCCGCTTCCTGCGGCTCAGGGTTTTACCATCCCCCTCAGTGCAATCCTGAAAAAAGGTCAGATTGGGTTTTCCGCAGACCGACCACAAGGGCCGGGCAAAGCGCAGGTGTTTGTCTACGATGCCGTGACTGAAACTGTTTTGGAACGCGATGTTTCCATCGGCGGTGTCCGTGAAAACGCAGTTTTGGTCGTTGAAGGATTGGATCTTGGCGATCGCGTTGCCTCAGCCGGAGTTTCATTCCTGAGCGACGGTATGAAGGTCAACCTTATCGACGAGAATTGATTATGGAAGCTTTGACACGTTTCGCGCTGGAAAGGTCGAGACTGACAATCCTGGTCATGATCGGCCTGCTGATCGCTGGCAGCCTTACATATTTGAACCTGCCCAAGCGGGAAAATCCAGCCATCACTGTGCGTACCGCAATTGTCGCAGCACAATTTCCGGGAATGTCACCGGAACGTGTCGAAGATCTGATAGCGGTTCCACTGGAACGTGCCGCGCGCGAGATCGGTGAAGTAGAAGATATAGAAACCCGTATTCTTACTGGCGCGGCGGTTTTGAAACTGCACATCTTTGATGCGGTCCCCGAAACCGAATTGGTCCGTGTGTTTCAGGACATTCGCAACAAGATGAATGATAGCCGCGGAGAGTTGCCCGAAGGCACACAAGGCCCCTTGGTGAACACAGACTTTGGCGACGTAGCCATTGCCACAATCGCAGTTACCGGAGAAGGCTTTTCCTACGCCGAGGTTTTCGATGCGGCCGATGAATTGCGAAACGGATTGTACACCGTCGATGGTGTCACCAAAGTGTCCATTTTCGGCAAACAGGAAGAGCGGATTTGGCTGGAGCTTGATACGCGCCGCATGGCCGCAATCGGGGTGCAACTTCCACGCGTTCTACAGGACTTACAGGCGCAAAACGTTATCCTACCGGCCGGCGAGCTGAACTCTGACGGCACCAAGATCATTATGGAAGCCAATGGTGATCTTTCGACGGTCGAAGAAATTGAAGGTGTCCTTACCAAAGTGCCGGGTCTGAGTGGCTTTGTGCGGTTGAAGGACATACTGACTGTACGTCGAGGCTATATCGATCCACCAGACAAGCCGGTTTACTTCAATGGCCAGCCTGCTCTCATGGTCAGTGTGGAAATGGCCAGTGACCGTGACATTCAGCAACTTGGTCGGGAGCTTGAAAAGCGCATTGTCGAACTTGAGAACCAACAACCGATCGGCGTGACTTTCAACGTCTCAACTTTTCAGGAAAAAAACGTCACGGTTGCGGTAAACAGCGCCCTATCGAATGTGGGCCAGACCTTTCTGGTCGTGTTTGCTGTCATGATGGTCTTCCTCGGCCTACGTCCCGCATTGATTATTGCAAGCATCGTTCCCTTCACGGTGATGTTTGCGTTGATCCTTATGGCCTTCATCGGCGTTGACGTACAACAGGTCTCAATTGCGGCCGTTATTATTTCGCTTGGCCTTCTCGTCGACAATGGTCTGGTTGTTGTTGAAGATATCCAGACCAAAGTTGATGCAGGTATGTCCCCGCGCGAAGCAGCCATCGCCTCTTGCGGGCAGTTCTTTATTCCTCTTGCGGTCGCGTCTCTGACCACCATCGCAGCCTTTGTTCCGATGTTGATCCTTGATGGAACCGAGGGACAGTTTGCCTTCGCCATGGGCGCCGTCGTTTCATCAATGCTGACGGGGTCTTGGATTGTAGCGCATTACATACTTCCGTTCTTGGCTGCGCGGCTTGTGAAATCCAAGAAAAAGAAAGTTGAACAAGAAAGCCGGATGCGACGCGTGTACGGCTCGGTCACGCGGGCTTTGCTTCCCTGGGGTGTACCCATCATTGTCGTATGTTACGGGCTTGTCATTGGGTCCGCGACCGTCTTCGCAAATCTCAAGGCGGAACTTTTCCCGCTCAGCCAACGCTCGGATTTCCTGGTCTACCTCGACATGCCGAAGGGTACGGCCATTGAAGAAACCCGCGCTCAGGCTCTGGCTGTCGAGCAGTGGTTGCGAAACGTTGAGATCAATCCCGAGGTGCGTGATACGACAATTTACGTCGGTGACGGCGGGCCGCGATTCTACCTTGGACTTGATCCTGCAGAGACTGATCCAGCCAGCGCATTCTTCGTCGTGAACACGCAGAGCTTTGATGGCGCAAAAGCGATGGAACAACGCGCCCGACGTCATCTGACTGAAAATTTTGCAGCGTTCCGACCGCGCCTGGCGCGCCTGTCCATGGGCGGCACGGAATCCGGGATCGTCGAAATTGAGATTACCGGCCCGGACGGCGATCTGCTTATGGCAGCCGCAGAGAAAGTGAAATCTGGCTTTGCCCGGATTCCGAACCTTGTGCGTAACGAAGACGATTGGGGCAATAAGTCCATTAAGATGGTCATCGATGTCGCGCAAGACAAAGCAAGGGAGCTTGGAATTACATCTCAGGATGTCTCCGACGCGATGGAAACGTTCTTCAGCGGTGCATCCTACTCGACCTTTCGCGAAGGGACCGAGGCTATTCCAATCGTCGCACGAGCCCAGGGTAACTTCCGTGACAGTCTGGAAGATCTGGCAAACTTGTCGGTGCCCACAAATGGCGGACTAATTTCACTCAACCAGGTTGCGACTTTCAAACCCACTCTCCAGTTCTCGCAAATCCGGCGGGAGAACCAGGAGCGAATGATCACGATATCCGGCAAAAGTGAAACCTTGGGCGCAACTCAGGTAGAGCAGCTTTTGCAGCCGACATTGGCCGCGCTTGATCTGGGACCGGAGTATAACATCCGCATCGGCGGAGAGAGCGAAGAAGGTGCCAAAATTCGGGGTAAGCTGGCGGCCGGCATTCCTTACGCCATGATCGTGATGTTGGCTGCACTCACGTTTCAATTCAACTCGGCCCGACGGGTCGCCCTGACCATTATGACTATTCCGCTAATTGTTGTTGGTGCGCCACTCGCACTCGAACTCTCTGGTCGGCCGCTTTCATTCTTTGCCATCCTTGGACTGTTGTCGCTGATGGGGATCATCATCAACAACGCAATCGTGCTGATAGACCAGATTGATATCGAACGACAAACGCAGAGCCTCGATGATGCAATCGTTACAGCAGCGAAAAAGCGCGTCCGGCCGGTTATGCTTGCCTCGCTCACGACAGTTTTGGGACTTGTTCCAATGGCGCTGAATGGGGGCGCTCTTTTCGAGCCAATGGCAACTTTGATGGTGGGCGGCCTCTTTCTTGCGTCACCATTGACGCTTTTGTTCGTCCCACCCACTTACCGACTGTTTTTCAGAAACGAAGAACGCCGTCGGACAGAATATGCCCTTGAAGCCGAGAAGGCGGCCGCATGAAGGCTTGCGACATCGAGTTCCCAAATTTGGCGGTTCTTTCCGTCACCCCAAAGTGCATGCCGCATGAACCTCGTGATCGATTCCTGACGCTCCCGATGCCACTCACGGCACGTCCCGCTGCATGGCCTTCATTTCGGTCATCAGCGGGACAAACTATGAGTAGAAATCCATAGTAGTCGTGACCAATATCGTCATCGTTGACCACCTCGGTAACGGACGATATCGGACGCATCCGCGGCGAAAGCTACATTATTTCGCGAGCTGTGAAATTGACCAACTCAATACTTCGCAGATGTAGCGAATGACCGCAAAGCGGGCTGCGACCGCAGAATTTAGCAGCTGTGCTGAATGTCCACTATGGGCCGTCCTCGTGATCAGCTATTGGCGGGGCATGGGGTTTTGCTGCAACAGCACCGAGGTCAGCAAGGAGCCCATTCTTACCAATGCTGCAGCTTGCATGAATGGCCGCAACGCGCAGGGAGCGGAAATTCGGCGCGCATGCCTCGGGATCATTTGGCTGATCGGGTCATGTCGTGCCGATGCCGAAGTAGATGACTGCTCGCCATGCTTGTGCTAGGGTTCGCCAAGCCGAAATCACGAGGAGGAGCAGGAGTTTGTTGCACGATGCCCTCTTGCGGGACGCGGGAGGTCTGGCGATCGACCATGGAAGCGCATCGCGCTCTGCAGATTGGGACGAGGTTCAGGCCTTCTGTCGAAACGTCTACATGCCGTACCGCGTCAGGCCATTGGTCAGGCTTTCACGCCCCGATGCCACCATGATCAGTGCCCGTGCAGGGCGCCTGACCATGACTCGTTTCTCCTATGGCACGGGCATCCATCTGGACAGGTTCGATCCGGAAGCGGGGAACATCCTCGTCCTGAACACGCTGCGGGGCGCGCTCGATCACCAGGTGGACGGCGGGTCCATCGCCACGGGTGCCGGTGACAGTTTCGTCGTGGATTGCTCGCGCACGGATTACTGGCTCCAAGGCGATCCGGACCACATGCAGCTGAACCTGACCATCCCGCATGCGGTCATGGAGGAAACGGCAGAGCGCTGGTTCGGCTTCGTGCCGGATGACGGGTTGTGGACACGGCGGGTCAGGTTCGGCGGGCCGGGGTCGGCGTGGCTGTCCTTGCTGGACTACACAGCGCGTACACTGGTACAGGCGGGCGGCGCGCCCAGCGATACGGCGTTGGCGCGTCACATCGAGGAAATGCTCTGCGTGGAATTGTTGCGGCAATGGGCTGGTGCGGCGGGTTTCCCGCTACAGGAAGGCGCTCGGTGCGCCGCGCCCGGATACGTCCGCCGGGCCGAGGAGATCATGGAAGCCGAGGCGCGCGATGCGCCGTCGATAGGGGAAGTGGCGCAGCGTGTTGGCGTCTCGGCGCGCACGCTTTCGGGCGGCTTCCACAGGTTCCGGGGCGTGTCGCCGCGGACCTTCCTGGCAGCCCGACGGTTCGACGGGTTTCGGAGGGACCTTGAAACGCTGCCGCCGGAAGAGACGGTGACGGCGATTGCCAGTGCGTGGGGCTTCAGCAATTTCGGCGCTCTTGCGGGGCGCTATCGTGACCGGTTCGGCGAGTCCCCGTCCCAGACACGGAAGCGTGCAACGCGTGGCCAACTCGGCTTCCGATTTCGGACAGGCTCTGCCGATGGGTGACAGCGCTTTCCGTATTGGACGGGCATCCTGTGATGCACTGTTCAAGGGAGGACACCATGAAGGACATTCACACCAAAGACCTCGCCGCCGCGCTCGACAGCGTGCTACGCGGCACCACCGAAGGCCCGGCGCGCGTGCCCGGCGTCGTTGCGATGGTCACAGACCGCGAAGGCGACATCTACTCAGGCGCAGCGGGCGAGCGGCGGCTGGGCGACGACGCGATGACCGAGGACACGGTCTTTGCGATCTTCTCCACCACCAAGGCCATCGCCGGGACAACGGCGCTTCAATGCGTCGAAGAGGGGCTTTTGGACCTTGATGCCCCCGCGAAATCCTACGCCCCGGCCATCGGGGACCTTAAGGTTATCGAAGGGTTCGACGCCAACGGCCAGCCCCGACTGCGCGCGCCGAAGTCCGACGTGACCACCCGGCAGCTGATGCTGCACACGGGCGGCTTCGGCTATGACTTCTTCAACGAGATGTACAAGCGCATGGCGGAGGAGCACGGCCAGCCTTCGGTCATCACCGGCTCCCGCGCCGCCATCGAGACTCCGCTGCTCTTCGATCCGGGCGATAAGTGGGAGTACGGCACCAACATCGACTGGGTCGGGCAGGTGGTCGAGGGCATTCGCGGCAAGCGGCTGGGTGAGGTCATGCGAGAGCGGGTGTTCGATCCGCTGGGCATGGAGGACATCGCCTTCACCCGCACGGACGCGATGAAAACCCGCTCTGCCACGATCCATGCGCGCGGCGGCGATATGTCCCTGACGCCGATGGATGATTTCTCGCTGCCAGACAATCCTGAGGTGGATATGGGCGGGCACGGCCTTTACGGCACGGTGCCCGAGTACATGAAGTTCATCCGCATGTGGCTCAACGACGGCAACGGGCCGAAGGGGCGCGTTCTGAAACCTGAAACGGTGGAATGGGCCGTGAAGGGCGCGCTGGTGCCGCCGCAGAAGGTGACGATGCTCCCGGGGGTGATCCCGACGCTCTCCAATGACGCGGAGTTCTTCCCCGGTCTCGGCAAGGACTGGTCCTACACCTTCATGGTCAACACCGAGGAGGCGCCCACGGGCCGTCCGGCGGGGGCGATTGGCTGGGCCGGACTGGCCAACAGCTTCTATTGGATCGACCGCTCGACGGGCGTTGGCGGCTACTGGGCGACCCAGATCCTGCCGTTTGGCGATCCGACCTCCTTTGTCGGCTACCTCGATTTCGAGACGGCGGTCTATCGCGCCTTACGCGGCTAAAGCGCCAAACTGACCAGCGGGGGCGCGCCATGTGCCCCCGTCTCTCGTTTCGTATGGCTTTGGGAGGAGGGTGCGTGATGAGCGATTTCATCAATTTCGAGGATCTGCCCCGGTGGGTGCCGGGGCGGGTGCTTCTGGCGAGTGACGGCTTGGGTTGGAAGAATGTCGGCCTGCGGTCCTACCACTACGAGGCGCAAGACGTGATCGTGCCGAGCATGAAGGACTTCATGCTGGTGGGGTATCGCGCGGGGGTGACACCGATGCAGCGCCGTTTCGACGGGCGCTGGACCAAGGAGACTCTGTGTCCGGGGGCAGCGTCGCTGCTCACCCGCGCGCAGCAGGTGTCGTGGAACTGGAAGGAGCCGATCGACGTCACCCATGTTTACCTCTCTGGTGCCTTGGTGGCCGAAGTGGCGAGCGAGGCGTTGGATTGCAGCGTTTCTGAGGTGGTTCTGGCGGATGTGCTGCGCACCGATGACCCGGTGATGATGCAGGCGATGGAGTTGATTTCAAACGAGGCGCGGACCGCCGGATTGGGCGGTGCGCTTTACGTGGACAGCATCGCGCGCGGCCTCATCATTCATCTGCTGCGGCGTTATGCTGGAATCCGCGCGCCCGAGGCCCGCAGCGAAGGTGCTTTGACGCGCGTACAGGAGCGCATCATCACCGAATACATCGACGCCAACCTGGCTCGTTCGATGGATCTCAAATGCATGGCGGATGTGCTGGGGCTGACGTCCTGTCTCTTTGCCCGCCAGTTCCGGCGCAGCTTTGGGAAACCGCCCTATGCCTATGTCACGGCGCAACGGCTGGAGCGGGCGCGGCACCTTTTGGCGACCACCTCCGAGCCGATCAAGGGCATCGCTTTGGACTGTGGGTTCTCCGATCAGGCGCATCTGACGCGCATGTTCCGTGCCGCCTTCGAGGAAACGCCCGCAGTCTTCCGACGCCAGGCGCAGTAGGATTTTCTCGGTTCCCTCAGAGCAGGCCGCCAAGACGCGCCCACCCTGAGGTCTCTGGGAGGGAGTTACTCCGCCGGTTTCGCCATCTCCGGCGCGCCGGTCATGGCGAAGCCTTCATAGCCCTTGTCGGCGATCTCCTGACACTTGGCGCGGTAGGTGCCGACGCCGCCGGTGTAGGACAGAACCCGGCGCGGCTTGCCCGGCACGTTCGAGCCGGTATACCAGCTGTTCGTCTTGGCGATCAGCGTGGCATTGGCCGTCTCGTCGTGATGCCTGACCCAGGCGTCTTCGCCCTCGGCGGTCGGCTCACAGACGGTCGCGCCCTTGTCACGCATGGCCTTGATGCACTCGGTGATCCACTCGGTCTGCTGTTGTAGGCAGGTGGTCATGTTGCACAGCGCCGCAGAGGGGGCGAGGGGCGCGCCGGTCATGAAGAGGTTCGGGAAGCCGTATTTCTGAAGGCCCAGCGTGGTGCGGATGTCCTTGTCCCACTCGCCCTTGAGCGTCATGCCATCGCGCCCGCGAATGTCGATCCGCGCCAGCGCGCCGGAGCCTGCATCGAAGCCCACCGCCATGATGATGACGTCGAGCGGATAGACGGTGCCATCCTCCAACTTCACACCCTCGGGCACGATCTCCGTAATTGGGTTCTCCTTGACGGAAACCGCCTCGACATTGTCCTGAAGGTAAACCTCGAGGTAATTCGTTTCTAGCGGCACGCGGTGGGTGCCAAAGCCGTAATCGTCCTTCTTTGGCACGAGAATGTTGATGAGTTTCGGGTCTTTCAGCCGCGCCTCCATCTTCTCGCGCACGAACTGGCTGATCTCCTCGGAGACCGCCTCGTCAAAGAACATCTCCGCGAACGAGGCCAGCCAGAGCTTTAATGAGCCATCCGCATGGATTTCCTCAAGGATTTCGCGGCGTTGCTCCGGCGAACATTCGGCCCATGTATGCACGAAGTCATACTCGAAGCCGGTGAAGGTCTTGGGCAGGTTGGTGGTCAACTCACCCCAGCGCGCCTTGTAAGCGGCGGCCTCCGTCGGACCGTACTTTGGGTTCTTCATTGGCAAGACATACTGCGGCGTGCGCACGAAAACGGTCATGGAGCCAACGATGGGCGCGATGGTCTGGATCACCTGAATGCCCGTCGCGCCGATGCCGATCACGCCCACGCGCTTGCCTTCGAGATCCAGCCCGCCCTTGGGATAGCGCCCGGTATGCACGATCGGGCCCTTGAAGGTGTCCTGTCCCTTGAAGCGATCTGTCAGCGGCGCGGATAGCATTCCGGTGCAGCCGATCAGGAACTGAGTGTCATAGGTGTCGCCGCTGTCAGTCTCGACCGACCAGCGCCCGGTGCGCTCGTTGAACTCCGCTTTCGTCACCTTGGACGAGAAGGTGATGTCCTTGCGAAGGTCCAGCCGGTCCGTGATGTAATGCATCCAGCGTTCGATCTCCGGCTGCGCCGGAAAACGCTCCGACCATGTCCAGTCCTTGTAGAGCTTCTCGTCAAACAGGTATTGGTAGATATAGCTCTCGCTGTCGAACTTTGCGCCGGGGTAGCGGTTCCAGTACCACGTCCCCCCCACATCGGTGCCTGCCTCGACTCCATGCACGTTCATTCCCATCTCGCGCAGCTGGTGAAGCTGGTAGAGCCCCGCCACCCCTGCGCCGATCACGAGGGCATCAATTCTCTGGGTCATTTCTCTCTCCCTTTGGGTTTTTCGATGCAGCCGGAGCGCGATTTCCTCCATCGCGAGGCCGGTGCTGGGGGGCGAGGCTAACTGGGCTTGCGGCTCACGTATTGAACGATCCGAAACGGCGCTTTGAACAAAACATACACCGTGCAGAAACCTTCAAAAGCCGCCAAGGGAACGTTCAAGACCGGGGCGCGAGCGGCCCTCTAGCTTGCCAGAACCGCATTCAAGGGAGGACGGGAAATGAAAGCTCTGATTTACAACGGCGTCGGCCAGAAGGAATGGGTCGACAAACCCATGCCCACGATTGAGACCCCCACGGACGTGATCGTGAAAATCACCGCGACGACGATCTGCGGCACCGATCTGCATATCCTCAAGGGCGACGTGCCCACCGTCGCTCCGGGGATCACGCTGGGCCATGAGGGCGTGGGCGTGGTCGAGGACGTCGGCGTGGGCATTCAGGGCTTCAAACCCGGCGACCGCGTGCTGATCGCCTGCATCACCGCCTGCGGCTCCTGCCGGAATTGCCGCAAGGGGATGCATTCGCACTGTCTTAACGGCGGCGGTTGGCAGTTGGGCCATCTGATCGACGGTACTCAGGCGGAATACGTCCGCATTCCACATGGCGATTTCAGCCTGCACCGCATCCCCGAAGGCATGGATGAAGAGTCGCTCGTCATGCTGTCGGACATCCTGCCCACGGGGTTCGAGATTGGCGTGCTCTCGGGCAAGGTTTCTCCCGGTGATACGGTCGCCATCGTCGGTGCGGGGCCGGTCGGCATGGCCGCGCTGCTCACGGCTGGCTTCTATTCGCCTGCCAAGATCATCATGGTCGACATGGACAAAAAACGCCTCGCGCTGGCGCGCCAGTTCGGTGCGACCGATGCCATTGACGTCTCCGAGGGCAATGCCACCGAGGCGATCATGGAAATGACCGACGGCGTCGGCGTCGACGTGGCGATGGAGGCCGTCGGCATCCCCAAGACTTTCGAGCTCTGTCAGGACATCATCGCCCCCGGTGGCCGCATCGCCAATATCGGCGTGCATGGCACAAAGGTGGATCTGGCGCTAGAGCGTCTCTGGATTCAGAACATCACCATTTCCACGGGTCTAGTGAACACGGACACCATGCAGCAGCTCATGCGCTCAGTGGAGGCCGGGCAGATCGACCCGTCTCGCCTCATCACCCATCGGTTTGATCTTGATGAGATCCTGCAAGCCTACGAGGTCTTCGGAAATGCTGCCGAAGAGGGCGCGCTAAAGGTGCTGTTGACAGCGCCGTCGTCCTGATACCCGCCATCTGTATGTGGGCCACGTCTGAACGGACAACGAGCCAAGACATTATCGTCGAGAGACAAAGTGGTACGAGGCAGAAGCCAAAACGGACCGAGCACCAAGGAGAAGTCGGCCGAGAAAATCTAAAGGCAAAAGCAGACCGACCTGTGAACTCTATGGAAATCCCCAGCGGCAATGTGTTTCATACAATTGCCCTGGCGGTTTTCTGGTCAAAATGGGCTGGGACCGGGTATCCGCCACTTTCGGGCAGAGGTCTGTTCTGTCCCGCAGACTGTGAATTACCGTTCTAACAGGATTTTACGCGCGCGACGAATGGCAGCTATGCGGGTTGCGACTGCAGCATCTTGAATTGTTGACCAACGTCCGGATTGGGCCGTCCCTGTCAAGTGGTAGCGTTCGGTTCCTCGAACATGCTGCATACAATCTAACGTTAGCAACAAGCCCAAAAAATTGGATGCTGTACATTGCCCGAATGTCAGCAAAGCGTGGATCGAATAGCGAATTACACATCACTGCGTCGGAGAAATGCCAGGGCGCAGCCAAGGGTAATGAGCAGCCCGCCGCAGGTCCGGTCGATCCTCAGCGCACCCCTGTCGCTCAACAACTGCATCGCCTTTGCACCAAGTCCAGCATAGGCTGCCATCACGGCTACGTCGACGCCGATGAAGACAACAGCGAGCATGGCGTATTGCGCCAGAAGCGGTTCGTATGGTTTAAGGAAATGCGGCAGGAACGCAGTGAAGAACAAGTAGCCCTTAGGGTTTGTGACGGCGATCAGGAAGCTTTTGCGAAACAAGTTCAACCGGTGCCGCGCCTCGCCTGAGTTTTGTCCATTTGGTCGCGATGGAACAGATCTCAACTCCCCCGAGGACTGAAGCATCTGAACACCAAGCCACATCAGATAGGCGACACCGACCCACTTCACGACGTTGAACAGAACCGCGGATGTAGCAAGAATTGCTCCAAGCCCCAGACCGGCAGCCGCGATCAGAACGCCGTCAGAAAATGCCGCGCCTGCGATTCCATAGCCTGCTGCTCCAAAACCAAACCGCGATCCGTTGGACAAGGCCAGAAGAACCGTCGGTCCGGGTGTCATCACGACCACCAGGGCCAACAGAGCGAAGGTTAGAAGTGAAATTTCCATCATGTCGTCTCCGGTTTCAGTGAATAAATGCCGAGACCCGTCAGGAGCAGGGCAAGACCGCTGGCGAATGTTCTGATCGTGTTCCAGAACTGCCACCGCGCCGAATAGTCCTGCCACAGGTCGGCTGCCGCATCGCGGTCCGCTGGCACGGTCACTTGCGCAAGGACTTCATTCATCGGCACGTTCACCAAGGCCGTAACCAGGAATGCCCCCGTGACATAGAATACAACACTTGCTGCGAAGAGGACGGCTGACCTTGTTCTGTCTTGGCCGACCGCGACAAACGCGGTCAGGGTTAGAAATACCGGCGTCAGAAAGAACGCCGGAAAGAAAACCGGGTTTCGGACCGAAGCGTTCATCGCCTGCATTGCATTGATCGCCACACGAGGGTCGGTTGCGTCCAGGCCCCACATGGTCGAGCAGACCCAAGCATAGAAGAACCCGAAAATGGCGCCGGTGCACAGGAGCGAGAGCATCGACATCGGCATGATAAGACGGGCCATCAGGCTTGTCCTACAGACGCGGCTGCGTGTTGGGCTGTCTCTTCCCTTTGGCGGGACGCACTCAATACGCGGGTAAAGATCACCAGCGCTGCGATTTGGCCAAGGATCACAGCCGGCCAGATCAGGGCGAACTGCGCGTCGAAGTATTTCTGGGGCCCGAATGACACCAGCGCCATCAACGCCGCCATCACGCTCAGGCTGCGCCCGATGGCGTTTGTGAGCGGCTGTACGATTATTGCCGACAGCGCGACAGAGGCTGAGGCGCCAAGAAATGGGGCGATACCAAAGAGCGGGGTTGCAATCGGCGGATGCGGCCGGATGCCGACATAGAGCGCCGAAAGCATGATGAGTTGCAGCAGTATCAGTGTAGCCAGGGCTGCATGGGCCTGACGGTCATAATGAGTCATTGTCTCTCTCCAAAAGCGTATTTGTAGTTACGGTTGCGCATATCCGTAATTTGAGATACGGTTTCTGTCAACACGCTGGAGACAGAAATGCGCGAAGAAAAGAGATCGCTGCGACAACAGCAGATCGAAGCGGCGGCCTACGAGGTGTTGGAGGCCAAGGGCTATGGCGGCACCTCGATGCTTGGCATCGCGAAACAGGCGCGGGCCTCGAATGAGACGCTCTACAACTGGTACGGCGACAAGCAGGGCCTGTTTCAGGCTCTTGTCACGCGTAATGCAGAAGTGGTGAAAGAGCACCTGGAATCAGAACTGGAGACCGATCACCAAGCGATTTCCATTCTCGGCACACTAGGACCCAAATTGCTGAACCTGCTCACCGGCGACAGAGCCGTTGCGCTGAATCGTGCAGCGGCGGCGGATAGTAGTGGAGAACTCGGCGCGACCCTCTCAAAGGCCGGGCGAGAGGCAGTGTTCCCACTGCTTGAAAGGGTGCTGCTGCGCGCCCGGGACGAGGGCGTGCTGAACTTCGAAGATACCGGAGAGGCCGTGGCGCTTTATCTCGACCTGCTAATCGGAGATCAGCAGATCAGGCGCGTTATTGGCCGTCTTCCGCAGCCATCGGAAACCTTTTGTCGAGAGCGGTCCGAGCGTGCTGTCAGGCTCCTACGCCAAATTCTACGCTAAACTCAAAAAACAAAAGGAATTCAAAACATGACGACCCTACTCGCGCCCAATGCCTGCCAGACCATGGTTGATCTCCGCGCGCAGATCGACGCGATCGATGTCGACCTGATCGATCTGCTGGTCACCAGGAGCCGCTATATCGACCGGGCCGTGGACCTCAAGAGAATCGAAGGCCTGCCGGCGCGCACGACGGACCGGGTGGCCGAGGTGCTGGACAAGGTCAGTTCAACCGCGTCCGAACAGGGCCTGGATCCGAACCTCGCACGTAAGCTTTGGGCCGAGTTGATCGAATGGTCTATTCAGCGGGAAGTCAGGGAGCTTGGGGAATAGTGCGATTCCGAAAGGGCGAAGTTGGTGGGGCTGACCTATGAAATTCATCCGCGATATCAGGGCTGCTGGGATTTTTCACAAGGCGGTGAAGTTCATGCAGGCAGGAGATTACTCGGCCGTTCTTGACCGGCTGGACGGGTTCCAAGCGCAACCATATTTCTTGGCCAAGGCGGAACTTTTTCGTGCAATGGCGCGGCATCGGCAGGGAAGATTTTCGGAGGCGGTTCATCACTATGACAACTTCCTGACAAACCATCTCGCGGACATGCCGCCAAAGGACCGTGTCTATGTGGAAGAGTACGCGAAATTCTTCAGAAGCCGCGCCCAAGCGAGACTTGATCCGTCAACGCCGTTGTATTCATCGCTTGCGGAATTGAGAAAACTTGCAGCCGTAGCGCCGTTCCTCACCAGGGCCGAGTTTACTTTTGACGACTCGGCAGAAGCTGACCTGACTGGAAAGACCTGACCTTCTACTTCTTCGTAAAATGGCGTCTCGGTCCTGCACAGTACAAGTTCGGCCATCGCCGAATTTTGCAGGCGCGGCGAATGACAGGAAAGCGGGCTGCGACCGTAGAATCTCGAAGGCGCGGTGAAAGGTCGGTATGGGCCGTGGCGGGGGGTCAAGGACTGTCAGCAGTGCCACCCAGAAGTCCGTTGTGAGCCTCTCAGATACCATTCAATGGAAATGCGGTGCAAAAAATCGCTGAGAGCGCACTTATGCAAACTCTCCGCCTGTGGCTCCAAGATTTGCGTGCGATCTCTCTGGGGCAAAGACGATCAAACGCAGTGCCGGGCGGTCCTCAACCGCGGCGGCGGCGTACCGTGCGGGCGAGCGCATCGAGTGCCAGCGCGAGGGGCGGCTGCATGACTACACCGCCAAGCGGGGCATCGAGGAGACCTTCATTCTGACACCCGAGAATGCGCCGTCCTGGGCGCAGGATCGGGCGGCGCTCTGGAACGCCGCCGAGGAGAGCGAGACCCGACGCAACTCCGTCACTGCCCGCGAGTGGGAGCTGGCACTGCCGTCCGAGATCAGCGCCGAGGATCGGTCTCAGATCACCCGGCAGTTTGCTGAAGAGTTGGTCAGCCGCTACGGCGTGGCTGTGGATGTGGCGATCCACGCGCCGCATCGTGAAGGCGATCAGCGCAACCATCATGCTCATGTTCTGACCACCACCCGGAAGTTGGAGCCGGAGGGGTTCACTACCAAGACGCGCGTACTTGACTCCGCAAAGACCGGAGGTGTCGAGATCGAACAGATGCGCGGGGTCTGGGCCGAATTGCAAAACCTGGCACTGGAGCGGGTGGGGGAGGTGGAGCGCGTCGATCACCGGTCTCTGGAAGCTCAGCGCGAGGAGGCTCTGAGTCAGGGCGACACCATGAAAGCCGAGGAACTGGATCGTGATCCGGAGGTCAAGCTGGGGCCTGCGGCCAATGCGATGGAACGCCGCGAGATGCGCGCGGCCGAGCGCGAAGGTCGGGACTATGAACCTGTCACCGAGCGGGGCAGGGCGGTGCATGCTACTCGCCAGGCGCGGGCGCTCTTTGCGGAGATGCGAGAACGCCTGGAGCTGGCGCGGGACACCTATGGGGCCGAGCGCGAGGCCGGGCAGGGGCGTGTGTCAGCCGGTCTGGCGGCACTGAGGGCAGCGGCCAGCAAGGATCGGGGTGCAGATCGTGGCGGCGGTGATATTCGAGACCGGTTGGCGCGTATCGTCGGGAGGGAAGAACCGGAGGTCGGTGGGCAGAGTGTCGAAGAACCCTCGGACCTGCGGCACGTCAATGAGCGGCTGCGTGAAACCCTGGGCCGGTCAGAAGAGGTTGGACTGGATGAGGGCGATGATGGCGCGGACAAGTCGTCAATCCGGGATCGGCTGGAAGGTGTGTTGAACAAGCCGCGTGAGACATTGGAGAGTGATGTCGAGCGGAATCGCGACGATGAACAGGAGCACGAGCGTGAAACCGACAGAGAGGTAGATCGTGGAGAAGGGCACAGCCTGTAGCTTCGGCCGGTTAGGTTATGAGTAAGATTCGAAATGGAGAATACATATGGGAAAGAATGACAGTTTTGTGGGAGAAACCCTGCTACTGACCTGCTACTGAATGGAGATCCGTTGCCGATGGTGACACGCGAAGGCGTCGAAATCTGGGTCAGGGACGATATCAGTTTCAACTGTCGATATGATCAGGTCAGCGATCCGGTTGACGGGGCGCTGAAATATCGGTGCCTCTACGAAACAGAAGGGTCTGCCGCGCCCTTTGTTCTCGTTGCTCTTGCCGAAGATTCAGACGGCATAAAAGTGGTTCTCTTTGACAGTAAACCGAGCTGACACGAGGTGCAGTAAGCCGCGAACGGGTATTGCACACGTGCCGCAAAGATGAAGGCTTGGAAGCTGGGAAATCTCGAATTTATGACATTCGATGGTATCAAAACAAAAAAATGAAAGAGCGAATGGAGTTAGCTCTATTGACTGAAGAACGACCGTATCCAGGAACCCACGCTGACGTCTTTCAGATAATGGATCTGGCTATTTCCTATAGAGATGCTGCAGAAGTACTTTTTGATCGCGCGAAGAAAGGGCAACCTTTGAGTTATGCCCCTGCAAGACTGTGCTCAATCCATGCCATCGAACTGTTCTTGAACGCGTTCCTACGGCATACGGGTACAGAGGCCAGTCAAATTCGCGCTCGGGTGCATAATTTGGCTGACGATGCATTTGTTACGACGCTCAGACTTAGAAAAAAACCGCCAGCCACCTTGTGGCGATGACGGAGAAAAGAGAATACCTGATTGCGAGATATGCTCCTGAACAGATTGCCCAACACTCCGAACTCAACCGATTGAAGGCGACACTCGCCGAAATCAGGAAGAAAACATCTGAACATGTGGTATTTCCGAACAGTTGATTGCCTGGTTTCTCGATGTGCGTATTGATTGTCACGCAGCGGGCAAATGACAACTTAGCATGGTGAAGTTCATTATCTGAAGGTGGCTCAGTTGACTTTGAACAAAAAGCAAATCGATAGACAGGTTAAGACAGCCAAGGAACGCATCAGGTCCCTAACTGATGCGAAGGCTCTGGTTCGATTTCATGAGAATGTCGAGCGTTTCAAAGGCATTGATGAAGTTCAGCGTGAAGACCTCATAGAAACAATTGAAGAACGGCTTCGAAGTATCTCGCCTGGTGTAGCCACAAAGGTGTTTGGGCCTAAGGATTCTGCGGCCCGAGAATGCCTCGAACAGATATTTCTTAGAACCGCTTCAGAGTTCGACCTATCCGGCAATGAAGTTAAAAACGGTGTAAAGACCGGAGGGGACATGATCGCAGGTCGCAAGCACGTCGACGTCTACATTTCATATAAGAATAATGAGAAGTGGCGAGCTGCTTTGGCTTGGTTGCAAGATTCCCCAGGTGATCAGGCATATCTTCGGGTAGAAAAGATCCTAGTCGGAACGCAAAACAAAAACGATGGTGAGGACGCGTTATTCTCCGTGCAGCAGGTCGATTTGGCCGAAGAAAAATATCGACAGATTCTTAGCGAGTTAGTTGGCAAATAGCGGCAGACTAAATTCACACAAGACACAATATTTAGCGCATTCAAATCTACTGCCTTTGGTAAACGAATCCAAAACTCACCGAAAGGTTACGGTACTGACCTAGGTGAACTTGACCTTCACTGATGTCGCGTGGCCTCTTGAGACGAAATTGATCGACAGGTGTTGTCTTCTCTGTCTCTTGCACTTCGGAAGGATCTTGCAGCCGTGCCCTTTAATGAAATGACGATTGCCCAGGCTCTCAAGCAAATCAATGCGAACAAGTTCGTCTTGCCGGCAATCCAACGTGAATTTGTATGGGGGCCGGAGCGAATTTGTAAGCTCTTCGACAGCCTGATGCAGGGCTTTCCGGTGGGATCGCTGCTTTTTTGGAACGTCGAAGCCGAGTACAGCGGCACGCTGCGGTTCTACGGTTTCATGCGGGACTACCACGAAAGGGACAACCGGACCTGCCCCGAGTTGCCTGTCATCCACGACCAGGATGTCACGGC
>NZ_CP045387.1 GCF_009363615.1 Ruegeria sp. THAF33
ATGAGCGGTAGTCTAGAACAGTTTTTGACGGACCTGTCACGTGGGCTTGAGCGCACGATGGTGGCAGTGAACAAGGAACTCACCTTGCGTCAGCGCATCAAGCGCACGTGGTCAATGCGCCAGTGCGCAAGGTTTATGAACGTCAGTATTCAGTATCTAACCAAGTTCGCCAATTCGAGCGACGACTTTCCCGCGGGCGAATATGTTGGAAGAGAGCGTGTTTTCACGCTTTCCGAATTGATGCACATGCGGGCCCTTCTGGCGGCCTCGGCAAAGCGGCCCTACGACTACCTAGCCTGGCGCAAACCCGACGCCCCCTTACCCGTCATCTCGTTTGCCAGCCAGAAAGGGGGCACGGCTAAGAGCCTGAGCGCCGCGCATTTTGCGCAGTATCTCAGCTTGCATTACGGCATGCGCGTTGGTGTCATGGATGCAGACCCGCAAAGCACGATAACGCTCTACTTTGTCGGGGGTGAAGGTCTTCCCCAGATGCCCGACGAAAACACCGCCTCCATGGTGGACTTTGCCGGCCTCTTCCAGTCGGAAGATGCGCCATACACTGATCACGATGCGCAGACGCTCGACAGCTTCTTTCTAAAGACCTCCTGGCCGGGGCTGCGTCTGCTGCCGGCACATGGCGAAACGTCTGAGGGAGAGATCCAGATTGCGCGCCTTGTGCGAGAGGCCCCCGCCGGAAAGAGCTTCTATCGCTACCTGCGCGATGCCCTTGATCGCTGGAAAGCGGGCCACCCGCCAAAAACGCTGCCCAACGAATTGGTAGTCGAGGGCAAGGTCGATCAGCAGCGACTGAACGCTGCGCTGACCGAGACCCTCGATGTCATCATCATCGACTATCAGCCTGCGTTGACACTTTTCCAGCTGAATAACGTGATTGCGTCGACTTCGCTGGTCATCCCGCAAACCATGAAGGGGTTTGACATCGCAACGCTGTCGACCTTTGTGACCGGCCTGCTGGGGATGCTTCAGCATATTCTGGCCCATGAACGGATCGAAATAGGAACTGGTGCCAACATGCTGTTGCCGACGATCGTCCAACGATCCAATGCGCAGGATCTAAACCACATCGGAAACCTGCTGGAACACTGCCCCACGGAAATTCTGCCGGTGTTTTATCTGCGTTCCGACGCAATCTCGAATGCGTCGGACGTCTATCAATCCGTATACGAATATGAGCCGGACACGCCGGGAAAACGCAAGGGGATCAACCGGTTCATCACGAATGCCGATGCGGTTAACGACGCCATAGTATCGCGACTCTGGCCGGGCTTCGAACGCGGTTATGCCAATACATGGATGGACGAGTTCTATGAAGATGACGGCGAGGGTGAAGCATGAAACGCAGTATTCCAAGGTCGCTGGTCAGCAAGGCTACTAGTCCCGACACATCCAAGGAGCGCACGCCCGGTCCCGAAGGCCGGGCAGAAACGGGCGACGCTGTTTCTACTCCTTTCAAGGGGGCCGGCAGTGCTTGGAAATCAGGGGCGCTTGCGCAATCGCAAGCCGCTGTGGAGCGAAGCAGAGCTGAGCTTTGTTCGGATATCTTAAACGGCCGCCACGAAATAAGCCTGTCGCCAGACCAGATATCAGATCCGATGGGGACAGACCGCCGTCAAGACTGGATGTCCCAGGAAGCATTCAGGTCTCTGGTAAACAGCATTGCCTCGAACGGGCAGGACACACCCATTCTGGTGTGGCCCGAGGATCCGGATTGGGAGCCGGATCCGTTGGAGCCGTCGAACGTCACTGGTGTTCCATTTGTCATGCTTACAGGACGCCGCCGACTGGCGGCCGCGTCGGAGTTGGGTTTACCTCTTCGTGCAATCCTCGCTTCGCCGGAAGCGCGAAACGCCGAGAACAGCAAGTTTGAGATGTTGTTTCTGCGGTTCCGCGAGAATGAGGAGCGCGAGAATCTTAGCCCATTTGAGCGTTTGGTTTCGATTGGTGAAATGTATGAAACGTTGGCTTCTGGGGCAGACAAGCTGACAGCTGTGGCCTTCGCAAAGAAAATTGGCGTGCATGAGAGCCTAGTCTCACGAGCGAGGTCTGTTTTCGCTGCGCAGGATCAGATCTTGAACGCGTTCAAGAATGTCTACGACATGAGCTTTCGTGATTTGCAGGGAGCCTTAGCGAGCTTGGAGAGGGTGAACAAACCCAAGCTCAAACCGAAGGCAAAGCCCAGAAAGCTCACGGTCAAACGCAAGGTGGGCAACCGAAATCTTTCGGCGACTTCAGTCGATGGAAACCTATCCATCAAGGTTGCAGGTGTGCCGATAGACCAAGAGCGTCTCGAGAAGCTCGGAGATTTAGTCGCCGACTACTTGAGCGCCGAAGGTTCGGGGAAGGAAACCGACTGACGACAATGTCAGCGACATATCCTCCAGAACGACGAGGCAAGGAGCAAAAAGGAACGACAATCGAAATAAAGGCAAAAGAAAAGCCCCCAAGCGGTGTGGCCTGAGAGCTGATCTTAATGGTTTGGTCACCTTCAAGATAAGTCTCGCAGGATTCACTGTCAACGACGAACGCTCCTGAGCGAACGGCTTTCTTTTGCCTCCACATAAACGGAGGTGAGATACAGGCATGAAACATACAGGTTGGCGCAAGCCGACACCGGGTCTTGGGGTTGCTGAGCAACTTGCCCAAGCCGGTGAACGGGTAGCAGTACCCAAAACACGGGCATTCGTGGCACTTAAGCGCGTGGGGGCACATATCGGCTTGAAGGCCGGAGACATGTTGCTCCTCGACACGCTCGGGGCCTTTACCCAGGCCCAGGACTGGGAGGAGGGGCAGCGTCCGATCGTCTGGGCGTCGAACGCCTATCTGATGGAGCAAACGGGTTTTTCGCTGTCTGCCCTCAAGCGCCACGCGCGGCGCCTTGCTGAGATCGGCGTGATCTCCTTCCAGGATAGCCCCAATGGCAAGCGGTGGGGCCGCAGAGACGTCGATGGCCGCATCGTCGAGGCCTATGGCTTCGATCTGTCGCCGCTCTCAGCCCGTGTCGAGGAGTTCGAGGAGCTTCATGCTGAGTTGCAGGCTGAACGCGAGCTCTGCCTACGCCTGAAGCGCCAGATCACTGTGGCGCGCCGGATGATCCGAGCCCGGATCGAGGCAGCTCTCAGCAGCGCTCTGCGTGGGCCCTGGAGGCAATTCACGGGGCTTTTTGAGGAGCTTCTGGAACGACTTCCGCGCCGTCATGAAGCTTCAGAGCAGTTGGAGCGGCTATTGGCATGGTTCAAGGAACTCCAAGAACGGGTCGAGGCGGCTTATCTTAAGGCGACTGTTGCGACAAAACCTGTGGAAAACACCGATGATAAACACGCCCAAGTCACGAAGAAGACTCAAGAAATGAACCCCAGGGAGGTCATTTCTGAACCTCATATACTAATTACAAACCAACTTAATCCTGTAACTAGTAATTCCTCTGAAAAAGAGGAAGCGGCGGGTGTGGTGCCTAATGCCCAACCCGAAGAGCGGGTTGATAGGGAGCTGGAAGACTGGGTTGCCGAGGTACGCAAGAAGCGGACAGCGCTCGATCTGCCGACAATCATGCAGGCCTGTCCGGAATTCGCATCCTGGGCGCGGAATTTGGGTGGATTCCTGAAAGATTGGGGCGATCTGCACCGGGTTGCCGGTCAACTCAGGCCGATGATCGGGATCTCTGAGCATGCCTGGAACGTGGCGCAGGACCGAATGGGCACCCAGGTGGCCACGGCCGCGTTTGCCCTCGTCTTCGAGAAGCACAGTGCGGGCGAGGTTGCCTCGCCGGGCGGCTATCTGCGGGGCATGGTCGAGAAGGCCGGGGCAGGGGAGCTGCATCTCGAGCGCAGCTTCTATGGTAGGCTCAGTGGGCAGGCGGCGTGATAGGGCAGGGGCTCAGAGACCGGCGGCTTTGGTCAGGTTCACCCGGAACCGGTCCCGGCGGCGCTGATAGCGGCGGGTCATCTCGGCGGAAGCGTGGCCGAGGTGTTTCTGGACGTAGCGCTCGTCGACTTCGGCGGAGCTGGCGAGACCGGCGCGCAACGAATGGCCGGAGAACAGCGCCAGGCGGTCTTTCTCAGGCAGGTCCGACCGGATGCCGGCGTCGAGCACGGTGCGCTTGATCAGGCGCGCGACGTGTTTGTCGTTGAGGCGTGTCTCCAGCGCCTTCTTGCCGTCCCGCGAGGTGCCGACAAAGATTGGGCCAAAGTCGATCTTGGCGAAGTGCAGCCATTGTTCGAGCGCATGGACAGGGCAGGTCTGATCCTTGGAGCCGCGGCCGATCTCGACCTCGCGCCAGCCGGTCTTGGCATTGAGGGTGAGCAGGGTGCCCTTGTCGAACACTTCAACCCAGCCGCCCGAGTCCGGCGTGTCGTCCTTGTGGACATCGAGGCTGACGATTTCCGAGCGACGAAGGCCGCCGGCGTAGCCCAGCAGCAGGATCGCGCGATCCCTGAGGCCGCGCAGGTCAAAAGGCAGGGTGGCCACCATCGCAAGGATGTCATCGGCCAGGATCGCTTCCTTTTGCACCGGCGGACGGGCGTGTTTGCGTTTGATCCCGGCCAGCACGGTGGCGATATGGCGGTTCTTGCGATCGAGGGCAAAGCCGCGCTGCGCATAGTTCCAGGCAAGGCCCGACAGGCGGCGGTCGATGGTGCTGACCGATAGGGCAGGGGAGGGGCCCGCTCCGGACGCCAGGTCCGCAAGGTAGAGCCCGATCATTTCGGGCGACGGGGGCAGAGTCTCCGCGCCCTTCATCCGGCACCAGCGCGCGAAATGCGCCCAGTCTTTCGCATAGGCCTTCAGCGTATTGTCCGAGGCCGCGGCGCGCGCATAGTCGCGCGCGGTATCCACCAGCCGATCGAGCGTGCCTGAACCAGCCACAAAGGAAGGAAGGCTCAAAGCCTCGCTGCTGGGATGATCTCTCTCGTTGTTCTCGCTGACCGAAGGCCCATTTGGCGGCTTTGAGATCGATTTCTCGTTGTTTTCTGACATGTCGCTGAGCATATTCTTTGGTGTCCGATAATGCAAACTTATTGGACATAGCGCGATCTTGCAGGCTGCGGCGGTTCTAACGCTATTTTCTGGTGAAAAGCGCCGCGATGACGTAGGCTCCAAGCATGACATATGCTCGGCTCGATCACACCAGCGACCTCGACACATTACCCCGGATGCCCGCCTGGGTCACCTCAGCGCGGGCTGAAAGCCTTGAAGATGTTGCGTTTTTGTCGGGCGCAGCGCTGAGCCACCTGCATGTTGTGCTGGAGCGCGAGGAGGTGCCCCAAGCCTTGTTGCGGGATCGGCTCGCGCTGCGCGCAGCGGAGGCCTGTGTCGCGTTTTCGGGGCGCCTGGAGAGAGCAGGGGATCTGCGCGACGCGGTGCATTTGTTGCGTTCTGGCGATCTGCCGGGACCGGCTGGCGAGACCTGCCTCGCCTGGCGGCGCGCGGTGGAGCGGCCGGTGTCGACCAAGGCTCTGGATCGAGCCTTGCCGGCCTTCGAGTCGGGCAAGATCGCGATGTGGCTCAATGCAGGGAAGGGGGCGCCGGTGACTCGGGCCGCGATGGTGCTGGAGGCGGTGCTGACGGAGGCGCCACGCGCTGACGTAGCTTCGCTGGTCCTCGCGGATGCGGCTCTCGCCCAAACATTCGGTTGGGATCATCTCGTGCCGTTGTTGGCCGCGGGTCTGAAACGTGCCGACCTGCGCAAGCAGGGCGACGATTTGCGTCTCGTCTGTCATCGGGCACTCATCTTATCGGCGGTCGAGGCTGTGCGTCTCTCCGCCGACCTCGCGCGTCGGGCGGCACACCTAAAGGCCGTTGCGCCAAAGCTTCGCGCCAAGGGAGCGGATGCCGCTGTCGAGATGTTCCTCACCCGCGATGCCGTGGCACCTTTGGCCTTGCCCTTGTCGGATCGCGCCGCGCGGCGGCTTTGCGACCGACTGGTCGATCTCGGCGCGGTGCGCGAGCTGACAGGGCGAGACACGTTTCGGCTCTACGGGGTGTAGCGATGGCGAAGGATCGTTCAGAGCCGGACCTGGACCGTGAGTTGGCCGACCTGCCGCCTGAGCTGCGCTGGCGGGAATGGATGCGCCGGATCGAGGCGGTGCTGTTTGCCTCGGCCTCGCCGGTGCCGCGCGAAGACCTGGCGCGCGTGGTGGGGCAGGGGGTCTCGGTGGATCTGTTGGTCGAGGATCTCGTCGCCGATCTGGAAGGGCGGGCCTTCGAGATCGCCCAGGTCTCTGGCGGCTGGATGTTTCGGACGCGGGCGGCCTACGCTCCCGCGATCCGGGTCGCCGCGGATGTCGAGGATCAGCTACTCGACCTGAGTGAATTCGACGTCGCGGTCTTGGCCGCCATCGCCTATCACCAGCCGATCACGCGCGACGGGCTCAAGGACATCTTCGGCAAGGAGATCAGCCGCGACCTGATCGGTCGGCTGCATGCGCGCGACTTGATCGGGACCGGGCCACGATCGCCGCGCCGCGGTGCGCCATACACATTTGTGACGACCGAGCAGTTCCTTGTTGCATTTGATCTGGAGACTCTCGCGGATCTGCCAGAGCGGGAGCAGTTGGAGGACGCAGGTCTGGATGGCGGGTCATAGGAATGGTTGCGGGCTGGCGATCCCCGTATTGGCCAAACGGTGAGGCATGTCGTGGACATTTCGTGACGCTCTCAGTTGTGACTTGTTGAGAGAACTCAGGCTTCGATCCTGAGCCCTCTGAACAGAGCTTCCCAAGGGTCCCCATCCTCGGTCATCGCGCCCGGTTCCAGGTTTGCTATGTTCTCGTCGATGACTGCGTTGTGGTAGTTCTTGAGCCAGCTGTATTTGCGCCGCACCGTCGCGTTGGGACTGTCGGCGAGACCGCTCTCCACCAACGTTTTGTGCCTACCCAGAAACTCGATCCAGCCGGCGTATTCGCCGTCGAGCTCGCTCAGACTGGCGCGAAGATAGTCGATGTAGTGGAGGCCTGACTCGTCCTGGCGCAGGAGGTTGTTCAGGTGACGCTCTTCATCCTCATAGGAATGTCCTTCCCGCCAAAGCGTTTGGTCCTGTCGGTGGCGTTCGATGACATCTTCATGGATCGCAATGCGCGGGAAGATGACCTCGCCTTCTTCCATGAAATAAGCCTGAACGAGGGCAGGCCCAAACACCGGACCACTGAAGTCGATGCCGAGATGCATAGGGCCGATGGTCATCGCGCCGCGCACCATTATGCCGTTCGCCACGCATTCGATCTGGATGTGCAGCAGATCGATGAGTTCCCAGACCAAAGGGCCAGCCTGGTACTGAGTTTCAATGGTTCTGGTTCTTACGATCGCGTCAGACACGATCTCTGCATGGACTTCGCTGATCATCCGCATCTCGTCGGAGCGGGTGGGCGGCGTGGCATCCCCTTCGGACACCCTGCGAAACATCGAAAGCAAGTGCCTGATCTCTGCACCGCTTCGCGTGTGCAGGAGGTTCCTGAAACCGAGGACATCAAAAAAGGTCACAAGGCATTCTTCGTAGTCGGGGTCGTTCTCGAAATCAGTCATCTCTGGTCCATCTTCAGCCGAGGAGCTTCTCCAACTCTTCCCCTTGGGCGGCATGCTTCTTGGGGTTTTCTGCTTTCAGCTTGTTCACGTTGATGAGCTTCCATCGGACCGCTGGAAGCTCGGCCGCTTGAGGGCGGTCGATCGCGTCGAAGTCTGGATCGCCGTCATGCAGGGTTCTCAGAAACCTCTTCGCGCCCTCATCCAAGCGGGATTGGATATCACCGATCAGGCGGTCGCGCGTTGAGACCAATTCCGTTAGGTCGACTGCTTCCTTCGTCATGCCCTCGAATTCCCGCGCGTAGGGCTGATCTAGATCGATCAGGTTTGGATTCAGCAGTTCGTGCGGCGGGCGTGGTGAACTCGCGAGGTAGATCAGAAACGTGCGGAACAACTCGTCGGTAAACCCTTCGTTCTCGTAGAGCAGTTTAACGTCGTAGAGGTCTCGCGGGTGCTGGCGATCTAGGGCCGCATGTAGCTTGCCGCCGAACAAATCCTCGAAGGAGACGATGTTCATCGTCGCATATCCGAACGCCTCCTCGACGGCTTCGGAGACTTCGCGTTGTTCCGGATCATGCACGACGCCCCGGGTAACGGGGGAGGTTTCGATTTTGATTTCGGCTGTGCCGAGGCGGGCGAGCGCACGCGTGGCGCCGCCGCCACCGCCGGCAATTCGCTGCGCTTTGGCGCCGGCGATGCCGCCTTCGATGGCGGCGGTAATCCGGTCCATCGCGTCGTTGATCTCGACGAGGCTGTCGGCGCGGTCCTTGACAGGCAGATAGGTCAGATCGATATCGACCGAGAGGCGCGGAAGGTCGCGATAGAAGAGGTTGATGGCCGTCCCGCCCTTGAGCGCAAATATCTCCTCCTTCGCCACATATGGAAGTACCCGTACGAGCAGGGCCACTTGGGCGGCATAGTCTTCACGCGCCATCACCACGTTCCTTTCTTACAAACTCTTCGGGCACCATGATCCTGTAGCGTGGATGTATCTTGCCGCCTTTGACCAATGCGCGATCCCCGCTGCCGAGGTCGAAGTCTTCCGGATCGAGACGCTTGCGCCAGGCATGGTCGTGGCGGTCGGCGAACACGAAGAACAGGCGTTTGACCTTGATCTTCTTGCAACTTCTGAGCAGTGCCGAGAGGGTTCTTGGGCGCAACGTCGTCAGGCTTTCGAACACCATGTCGAGGTTGTGAAAGCTCTCCTGATCCGGCAACTCGTCAAGCGCTTCGAGGATGGCGCGTTCCGGCGAGGACATCACCAGTTTCCAGTCCCATGGCAGGGACGATGCTGTCTCGTTGAGATTATTTCGCGCGTCATTGACACCCAACTCTGGATCGGAGAACAGCGATACGCTGCGTGTGCGGAGTTCGGTGTTGAGCGGCAGTTTTTCGAGCCAGTTGGGGATTTTTGAGCCGTAGAGCCAGACTGTGCTCTTGTCGCCGAGTGAGAGGTAGTGCGCATAGCCTTGCAGGCCCAATGCCGTCGCCCCCCCGATATGGACAGGGTAGTGCATGATGTGCTGGAGCGAGAGCAGGCTGGTCTTCCAGTCGAGCGTATTCGTGGTGGCGCTGCTTGGTGCGGGACGGCGGAACACTCCGCGTCCTAGGCGTTCTAGCCAGCCGCGTTGCACATAGCCGTAGGACGAACGCCGACCTATCCCGTGGTGCTCCAGCCAGGCGGAGTCCACGAGGAACCCCGTGGGGACAGCCTCAAGAAGACTCTTTAGTTTTTCGTGTTCTTGTCCACTCATGGGCGACATAATGATGTATTTTTAAAGATGCCGCCACTTGTTTCTGTGATAACCTGTGAGATAGTCCGTCAAGGATCGACAAATTCTGGAATTTTCAAAGAGACTGGTGGTTGTCAGCTCTGAAGCTCACCAGCAAAGCAGGGCGTGGATGCCCTCGGAGGGCTGAGAAGACATCCGGCCATTCGGATCGAACAGTCGAAGCTATGTGCCCCTGTCGAAGCCGCTGCGCCAAACCAGAGTCAGGTTTCACTTTCGATTGTGGCGTTCTTTTGCCCATACAAACATCGCACCGACGGCAGCATTGGCTTGCTGCACGCTGAACACTTCCGGTTCGAACGCGCCCGCCCATTGCTTTGTATCGCGATGTTCCGGGTGGTGTTTGTCGGTCAGCGCGTCGAGAAACTCTTCGTAAGAGTAGGGTCCTCCACAGTCCTCTGGCGGGCAGGCTCGCTCTCCGTCAACACAGGCGGGAAAGTCCAGATCTGGTCTTCCGGTTGGTTTGCTAAACTTCTCAACGGTGACGAGATGCCGCCAGCCATCGCCGAAATCATAAGTGTATGTGAACTGACTGCCTTTCTTGACCAGCTTTCCAAGAGTAAACCTCTTCTCGTCCTTCCGCCCATCGGTAGGGTCCCAGCTGTCGTCACTTTCGTCGCGGGCCTCGAACCTGTCTTCGCCAATCTCGAACTCATGCAAATGATAGTCTTGCCAAGGCATAGCGCCCTGGAGAACGGAATGCAGGATGTCCAAGCTGATGTCATTCGGCACGACGATACGGCGCCAGATGGGTGGTTTGATGCCAACCAGTTCGATTTTCAGCTCAATCAAAGTGTGTTCCGCCTGTCTCAATGGCCCTGCCGTTGAAGTAACTTTTGATTCTTAAGTTGAAGCATTCAAGGGGAACATTGGCCCCTCCCGCCCTTTGGCCAGGACCGCGCCCTACTCGGTCGGCTGCGCGCAGCCGCCCTCCCCGAGCTGAAACGCCGCCTCTCCCTGCGACGTGCCGCTGGCCCGGCCGTCTCCTCCGGAGCCAGCCCGACCAGCCGTCGCATGGTCGTGGCAACGCTTCATCTCGGCCGTTCCGGTTACGGTCACTGGGGCAGGGGTGTGCCCGCAACGGTGCGAACAGATGTATGTGGCCATCGGCCCAATCAAGCATAAAGCATGGGAAGTGCTTCAACCATGACGTTAGTCGTTGCAAAGATGGCTGTGCAAAATAGTGTGGTTCGGAGAGGGTTCCGATAATGTCTTCAATAATCAAGTTTTTCCGAATTACATTCTTTCTCGTCCTGTATTTTTTCTTATGTATGGTCGTGGTGACCACAATGCTTCAGGGTTGGCCGATTGGCGGCCAGATGTTGTTTGCATTTGGTGTTCCCGTCATTCTGGTCTGGTGGCAAGAAAAACGGAGATCGCGGAAAGTCGCTGCAAAGGCGCAAGCTGAGGGGAGTTCCGAAAATCTACCCCCCCGACCTGAGCCGGTGCCGCGCCCAAGTGCCTACGACAAGCGTATCGAGCGTGAGCGCGAACGAACTCGCGAAGCCAACGCGTCCAAACAGCCGGCTGCCGTGCAGGCTTACTCCCCACCAAAGCAGGACTACGCTGAAATCGTTCGGGCTGGAAAGTCTGCGGCGCCGGCACTTGCCGCGGCCGCTGAACGAAATCAGCCCTCGCGAGTGGCATCGAGCGCATCGGTCCGATCATCGAAAAGCGGGTGGGTCCCGTCTTATGAAACAGCTAGCGTCGCCGGCCGCAACATCGGCGGGATGGTCTATGTCGGCACGGCTCCCTTGCTGAACACCTACGGGTATCGTGACAAGTGCCGAGCCTATATCGATCCGTCTCTGTCTGTCGCGCGCTCTGGAGCCGACAAAGCTGGTGAAGGTATGCCTTACTGGCCCGGATACGCGGATATCTCACCTCAGTGCCGGGCGACCTACCTCGACTGGTTGGCCAGCGGGCGCAACGACGCCTCCTACAACCCCGGATACATGTTCCTGTACTTCTACGGGCTGGAGCGTCGCTTCTTCGTCGATCAGTCCAACGAAGATGCCAAGGATATCGTCCAGGAAGTTCGGCGGCTGCATTCACTTTACCCTGACAACCACTCCGTCAGGCGCTATTTGGGTGAGTTCCTCGACATTGCGATGCTTGCCGAAACCGACCTCGACGCTATCGAACCGATTTTCGAGAAGCAGGGCTGGGAACTTCCGTTCTCACTCAAATACGCAATCGGAGCTCGGATCGACAAAGGCGAGAACCTGACGGCTGACTGGTTGCTGAGTTGGTTCATCTGCCATCCGGAAACAAATCTGAGAACTCCCGCGACGCGGTGCCGTGACGAGTTCGTCGCTCTTTTCCGTATGCGGTTTGATCGGCGTTTTCCTGATGGGCTCAAAGTGACAAAACCCCGGAAATCACTCACGGCATCCTATCGCGCCGCCTCCAGCGAGTTTCAGGGGTCAGTCAATCCGACCGTGGATGGCAAACCCGTGCCCGACATCTCCGGCTTGCGCAAGCCGGTCGAGATTGCGCAAGAGCTGGCTGACGAGGTGATGAACGACCTCGACAAGCTCAGTCGCTTCCTGGGCCGAAACCCTGACGGCCGCGGAAGTGTGGAAGCGCATGCCTTGCTACCCTCTGAACTTTGGGATGCTTTCCCATCAGAGGAAATGGACCGCTTGAAATCTTGGGCAAGCGATATCGTCGATCGCGGGGGATTGGTGCCGCTTGAGGAGGTGATCGGACGACTGGAGGGAGAAACGAACGAGAAGATCGGAAAACGGCAAATGACAGGAGCCGCCGACGCGCTCGCGCGCCTCGGTTTCGGTCTGGCGCCCGACCCTCGGTTTGCGCTCCGGTCGCCCAAGACGGAGGAGCCTGTTGTGCTGTTTCGTCTGGGCGAACCCATCGAAAGACTGGAGGACGTTTCCGACAGCTATCGAAGCGCCTTGATCGAATTGGCACTTGGGTCGTTAGTCGCCCATGCTGATGGTCGCATCGCGGAGCCTGAACGCAGGGCGTTGGAAGATCAGGTTTCTGCCACGGCCCTCAGCGATCAGGAACGCCGCAGGCTGCGTGCAAACCTTGAATGGTTCCTGGCCGTGCCACCGGACATGACGCTTCTGCGGCGCAAACTGAAGGAGGTGGGCCAAGACAGCCAAGCCGCTATGCGGGCAGCGCTGGTCGGTGCAGCACATGCCGATGGCATTATTCACTCCGACGAAGTCGCAAGCATCGAGAAAATCTACAAGGCTTTGGGACTTGATCCTGCGCTTGCCTACACCGACCTGCATGCTGGCGAAGTTGCGGATGGTCCACGCACTGTTCGCGCGTCGCAACCGGGTCGCCCGGGCGAAGCGATACCCGCGCTCGAAAAAGCCAGCGGACCGAAACTCGACGCTTCACGGATCGCAGCAATTCGTTCGGACACAGAGCGCGTGTCGTCCGTCCTCGGTCAGATTTTCGATGTCAAAGAGGAAGAAAGTGGTGCCTCCGCGCCTGCCAGCCAAAGCCAGCTGGTAGGGCTTGACCCGAAACACGGCGCCCTTGTCCTCGAACTGGTCACTCGAGAGCATTGGTCTGAAACCGAGTTCGAGACGATCTGCGCCTCGCATGGGTTGATGGCATCCGGGGCTTTGGAAGTCGTGAATGAATGGGCTTTTGAGACCTACAACGAAGCACTGCTCGACGAGTATGATGGATATGACGTGTCTCTGGAAATTGCGGAGGCGGTAAAAGAAAAGATGAGTGCGGAGGGCAGGGATGTCTAAGTTGAAACCACGTGAACGCGATGCAATCGTACAGGCGCTTCGGGCCGGGGTCGTGCCCAAACTCGGTTTGCGCCATATTCAGGTTGGCCGCGTCCGAGAGATTGAAGAGCTCGTCAAGGACATGGACCGGATATCCGATGGCGGATCGGCGATCCGGTTCATCATCGGGGAGTACGGATCGGGCAAGACGTTCTTCATGAACCTGATCCGCCTCGTGGCTCTGGAGAAAGGCCTGGTCGTGATGTTCGCGGATTTAGCGCCAGATCGGCGCATTCACGCGACCGGCGGACAAGCTCGCGGGCTGTATGCCGAGATGGCCCGAAACCTCTCGACGCGGACCAAGCCCGATGGCGGGGCATTGGCCAGCGTGGTGGAGCGATTTGTCAGCCAGGCTCACCGAGATGCTGAAGAACGGGATTTGCCCACGGGGACCGTCATTCGTGAACGCCTTGGCCACTTTGAAGAACTTACCGGAGGGTTTGAGTTCGCCGAAGTCATCCGTCGATATTGGGAAGGCCATGAGACCGGCGACGACGAGTTGAAATCCGCAGCCCTGAGATGGCTGCGCGGCGAGTTCGCGACACGCACCGACGCGCGCAAAGCACTTGGTGTGCGAACGATCATCGACGACGCCAGTGTCTATGACCATCTGAAGCTGATGTCGGCATTCGTGTGCGAGGCCGGGTTTAAAGGATTGCTGGTCGGCCTCGACGAGATGGTGAACCTCTACAAGCTCACTTCGTCGCAGGCCCGCAATGCAAACTACGAACAGATCCTCCGGATCCTGAACGATGTGCTGCAGGGTAGCGCCGAGAACCTCGGATTCCTTATGGGTGGAACCCCGGAGTTTCTGATGAACACCCGTCGAGGGCTCTATAGCTACGAAGCCCTTCAATCGCGTTTGGCCGAGAACACCTTCGCGCGGGACGGATTGGTCGACCTTTCAGGACCGGTTGTCCGGCTGGCCAGCCTGACCCCTGAAGATCTCTTCGTTCTTCTGGCCAATGTGCGGCGGATCATGCAGGACGATGCCGGTGCTCTGCCGGACGACGCGCTCGAGGCCTTCATGGCGCATTGTTCGGACCGGATCGGTGAAGCTTACTTCCGCACCCCGCGCAATACGGTGACGGCATTCGTGAACCTGCTTTCCGTGCTTGAGCAAAACCCCGGTGTCGAGTGGAGCGATCTGATCGAAAAGATCGAGGTCTCCGAAGACCTCGGCGAAGACATGAACGAGGTAGACGAGTCGACTGGTGCCCAAGACCCCGGTGACGATGATCTGATCAGCTTCAAGCTCTGACGCCGATGAGCAGTGCGTTCGACAAACTGGCGAGGCCTGTGCAGAAATGGATACGCCAGAAAGGTTGGCGCGAACTTCGCGACATCCAGGCGCGATCCATCCGGACGATCTGCGAATCCAATGCCGATTTAATCGTTGCAGCTTCTACGGCGGGCGGAAAGACCGAGGCGGCGTTCCTGCCGTTGATTTCACAGGTGCTTGACGAGCCGTCGGGCGGCACCGGCTTCGACCTGCTCTACATCGGTCCGCTGAAAGCCCTGATCACGGACCAGGCCATGCGGCTGGAGGGCATCTGCCAGGAAGCAGAGCTTCCGGTTGTTCCCTGGCACGGAGATGTCTCGCAATCCATCAAGACGCGCGCGTTGATATCTCCAAAAGGGATCCTTCTGATAACCCCAGAGTCCCTTGAGGCGCTTTTCATTCGTCGCGGTTTGGAAATTGCCCGCCTGTTTGGGGCGACACGGGCGGTCGTGATCGACGAGCTGCACACAGTTCTGGACAGCGAACGCGGTGTCCAGCTTCGTTCACTGCTCACACGGCTCGAGCTCGCGATAAAGCGCCCAATCCGTCGGATAGGTCTGTCAGCTACGCTAGGCGACATGGACCTCGCTAAGGCCTATCTTCGCCCTGACGCCGCAAACGCTGTCCAGCTGATCGAAGCAGATGGCGGCGAGGCTGAATTGAAGCTTCAGCTTCGCGGTTACCTTTCCGGCGATGAAGATGAAAACAGCCCATCCGCAACGGACGCGATCGCAGCACATCTTTTCAAACACCTTCGAGGCAGCGACAACCTGGTCTTCGCCGGAGCGCGTCAACGGGTCGAGATTTACGCAGATCGGTTGCGGGAGCTTTGCGAACGGGAGCACCTGCCACAGGAATTCTATCCCCACCACGCGAGCCTCTCCCGAGAACACCGTGACTTCGTTGAGCGGCGCTTGAAGGACCCTGCGAAACCGACGACAGCCGTTTGCACATCGACGCTCGAGCTTGGAATCGACATCGGTGACGTGACCTGCGTGGCTCAAATCGGTGCGCCATTCAGCGTCGCCGCGTTGCGACAACGGCTTGGCCGATCAGGCCGGCGTGAAGGACAGCCGGCCATTCTCAGGCAGTATGCTGTCGAAGCCAAGTTGACGCCGGAGAGCAGTTTCGTGGATCGTCTTCGCCTCGGCCTGATCAGGTCCATCGCGATGATAGACTTGCTGCTGGAAGGCTGGTGCGAACCTCCAAAACCTCAGGCGCTTCATCTCTCGACGCTCGTCCACCAGATACTGTCAGTCATAGCGCAGCGCGGCGGTGCGTCTGCAAGCGTGGTCTACAATGTGCTCTGCCGCGAAGGCCCCTTTCGGAAGGTCACAACCGAAGTCTTCGCAGATGTGTTGCGTGCAATCGGCCACCCAGAAACCGGCTTGATCGAACAGGTCGGCAGCGGGCTGTTGCTTTTGGGACCCGCGGGCGAAAAACTGGTTGAGCATTACAGCTTCTATGCGGTGTTTCAGACGCCTGAGGAATTCCGGTTGGTCGCAGAGGGGCGGGACCTTGGAACCCTGCCGATCGATAATGTTCTTGCCCCTGGGATGCTATTAATATTCTCTGGGCGACGTTGGGTTGTTCAAGAAATCCATGATCGTGAAAAGGTCATCGTCGTCAAACCCGCGAAGGCTGGTGTGCCGCCCGTCTTCGGCGGCGATGCGGGGGACATTCATGACAAAGTGATCGACCGAATGTTCGCCGTGCTCGAGGGGGATTCCAGCCCAGCTTACATGGATACAGTCTCTTTGATGATGCTCGAGGAAGCGCGTGCTCACTATGAACAGCTGGGGTTTAGGGCCAATAACCTACACACCATTGGCGAGCATACATCAGTCATTGCGACGCGGGTCGGTACTGTGAAGACATCAACCCTCGCGCTAGCACTGAGAAGTGAGGGGTTTTCGGTCGAACTGCATGACGGGTTTCTGATGGTGGAGGCCGGGGACGAAACCCCCGATCTTCAAACGGTACTAGCGCACATTCGATCTGGCGAACCTGTCGATCTGTTCGCTGGAGCTGGGAATTTAATGTCGGAGAAGTTTCATCCTTACCTGTCGCAGCCCCTCTTGGAGTTGGATGCAATTTCTTCCAAGCTTGCGCCCGATACTCTTACCGCGATGGTCGGTAGAATCGTCCCAGCATAATATGTGCGGCAATACTCGTTGACTGTTTTCATCGCTCCTAGGGCTAGTGATTGCTTTGTCTCCGCCAAGAAAGGACGGCATCTTCCGTTCCCGCAACTGGTGCCGCGTCACTCCAACGATCCCAGAAATTGACTGTCGCGCTATTGGGCTTGAAGCGCGGCTCGGACACCACAACTCGCGTCGGAAGCAAGCTCGCATCGCCGACCACCAATGCCTCACCGATGTCGAGGACCGGTAGAAGATCACCAAACCCGCCGAGGCTGTCAGGCAGCAACCGTTTGATCACGGATTGATCGTCGCCGTTGGTCAGCCGCATCGCAATGACATTGTTGCACTGGCTCAGAACGGTGCGGTTCACTTCGGATGGTCTTTGGCTGATAACCACTAGTCCAACACCGTATTTCCTGCCTTCTTTGGCGATCCTCTCGAAAATCCCGACAGAGATCTCATCGGCTGACTCTGACGATGCACGCTCCGGGATATACAGATGTGCCTCATCGCAGAACAATGCGATGGGATGACGGTTGTCTGGTGGCGTCCACTGGCTGACTGTGAATATCAGCCGAGCAATCAAGCTGACCATGAGCGGCAGGATGTCGGACGGCACTTCCGAGAAATTGATGATCTTGATCCCACCCTTGCCATCAGCTTGCGATCCGCGCCCGCCTATCAGGAAATGCGTTACCTCCGACAGCCAGGCCATATCCATACAGGCTGCTGGCGGCTGAAATATGAACCCAAGCCTGCGATCATTTCGTTTGGCTTCAAATCGCGCGATTAAGCGGCTGAGCTTGTCGAAGTATGGTCCTTGCTTATCCTTGTTGTTAGCGCCCGGAACCATTTGTTCGTTCAAGTCAGATAGTTGCTTGTGGACACTGTCGATATCGAAAGGCACGGGGCTATCGATAGTGAAATTTGCAAGAATGTCGGCGTGTTTTCCCGGATCAAGCATTGCGCGCTTCGCATCGGTGATACAGCGCGTCATGAGCATGGCTTGGTTCGGAGCGTTCTGATCGGACCGATCTACAAACAAAGCGACCAATGCCTCATAGCCGAGAAGCCAGAACGGTAGATGTAGAACACCGTCGGCCAGTCGGCGATCGTGTCCAATGTCCCCCGGCCCAGCGATGCGTAGATGCCGAAACTCGTCGCTATCGAGGGTCTGGTACTCACCATGGATATCGAACAAGATTACGTTGGCTTGTGGAAGACCGGCAATCTGGTCTAGGAGCCGCGCAGTTGTGTACGATTTGCCGCTGCCAGTGCTACCGACCACGATGGCATGACGTTGGAACAGACGGTTGCCGTTCAAGAAGGCCCGCGCGTCCTCGTCCAAAGCATAGCGACCAAGATCAAGCTGCGGGCCGTCGCCGGAAACCTGCGAAATGACCTGCATGAAGTCTGTCAGGCGCTGACCTTCCAAGGAAAAGCAATCCGCATCGATTTCGGGCACAGTCTCTAGGGTGCGCTTAAAGACGTTCTCTTTCAGCCCCTCCTTGTCTACGAGTGTTCCAATCAGAGCGACCCGAACGAGGTTGTTTTCGGGGAGCGCGGCTTCCGGATCCTCCTCAGACCCGTCTATTGCAGTTTCGTCACCTGCTTTGCGTGTGATGCGCGAAACTATCCCGATTAAGTGCTGCCCGGCTTTCGAGCTTCTGATCGCGGTCAACCGATTGACCTGAATCCGTTTGAGGCGTTCAAGTTCATCGACTCGCACCGTCACAGTGGCAGTATCGACGGCAATAATTTTGCCGAGACTTTCATCATCGTTGAAATCAAGTATGCCCAACTCTTCCTCCTAAAACCCAATCAATTCGTTCAATGCAGGCAACTCCCAATATTTGCCCCCGATAACAACAATACCGTCTGGGCTGTCACGGTTGTAAACCATCGTCCCCTCATCGTGGTTCTCGAGCGCGAGGTAGTGACGCCCGGCGTTGTTCTTGAGAAAATCCTTGGCTTCGGGCGTTAAGGTGCGCGCTGCGACAAGGATGGGAACGTCATGCACACGACAACGCGTCATCAGCTTCGGATGGATATGGCCGTCGCGGAACCCGTATCCTATGCAAATGAATGCGGTCGCGGCACTCAACACACGATCGGCGCCCTGTATCGCGCTCCGAAAGGGCTCGTCGTGCGTCCGCTGATATTTGCTTACACCTGGCGTGACGATCAACGGAACCAAACCATCGGGCAACTCGCTCGTCATCGGTAGCGACATCACACCCCCATGCGGGTCTGAAAACCAATCAAGAGACCCGTGGACTTTCCAGACTGTGACCGTCCGCGCCAAATTGGCCCCTTGTTTGAAAATCAGATTCTCCGCCCCATCGGCCCGTCGCAGATAGCCCGGAAGGAAACCCGTGTTGTGGATGTAGCCGCCTGAATCGGCTGCATACTCTGCAACGCGGTCGTAGTTTGTTGTTACGACATGGATATTGCGGTTTGTACTTCGGAATAAACCTGTGAATAGGGTGCGGAGCGGAAAAATGGTCTCGGTCTTTATAGCTGATTTGAGCAGGCTATAATCGCCCTGAGCGATGAAGTCCCAGGTACTTCGGACAATCTTGACAACCAAGGAGTCGGGTAGAGGCTTGTTTTCTAGTGCTGCTTCTAAATGATCTCCAGCGGCCAAGGCTGTTCTAACAAGTGTCCAGGCATCGACTTCCGGTCCATCGTCGGCCTGTACATTATCGCGGAGCCAAACGGCCAAATCCCCCATGCCACGAATGCCATGCGGTATCGAGGCCCCGCTGCCCAAGACTATCACTGGGCTATGCTGTGCACAGTTTTGGCACTGCTTTGCGAGTTCTTCTAGTTCCAAAGCTATTTTGCCTCACTTCTTGTACTTCGGCTTAGTTTGTCTGTGCCCGAAAACGATTTGGTCCAAAATTTCGCTCTTACGATACCCCCGGTAGCACTTCTTTGTCACAGCAAGTTTTCGCTGTCGTCGCAAGGTGGGTGCGTCGGGAATCTGGCAAGTGACATGGATCCGAAAATGCCTGCTCCAGCTATGATCCATGCATCAACATGCGCCCTCTGGCATCTTTGACGGCTGTTCACCATCCTTCCTTAGCGGCCAACGCACTTCTCCCTTTGTCTGAGTTGCATGACATGCTGGTCGCAGCTGTCGTCCCGTCCACAAAGGTTGCCGCCGATCTTTTTCCCCTGACCCTGCGGGTCATTCCTCGCGGAGCAAAAAGACCGGCACCTGCCCCTCTCCGCTACGCTTCGCCTTCGGTGTGCCCGGGCCTTGGCCAGCTGCAAGGTGACCATCATTGCAACGCAAACAAGGAGAAGAGCAATGACCACGAACTGCATCAAATTCACCAGCGCCGACATCGAGACCGCCAAGGGCACAGGCTCCATCTCGACCCTGACCTTCGACCTCGACATCACGGTCGAGCCCGTCGCGAGCACGAACCCGATGGCCCCCACGCACCGCGTCCTCGGCCGCTCCCCGCGCGGCAAGCTGGTCGAGTGCGGCGGCATCTGGAAGAAGCAGAACAAGGAGACCGGTGCCGACTACTACACGCTGACCATCCGCGACCACGGCTTCAACGCCAACCTCGGCAAGGCCGCGAACCAGGACGATCTGTCCCTGCAGGCCGTCATCCCCTGGGGCCCGAAAGACGCCGCCTAAGCCAAGGGCCAGACCGCTCCGGCGGTCTGGCTATTTCTCGTTATGAGGAATGGCAGCGGTTCGGGTCCGAAACCCGTGTCAGAAGGATGCGGCATATTTCGGACGCTGACACCGAGGCGGATAGTCTGACTGGATCGATCGCAGAAGCAGCTTTGATCGTTCTGTTGAGGGACAGAGTGGATCGCGCGAACCCGAGGGTGAGCCGAAAGTCAGCAGGGGAAAAATGGGAGCCCACTGTGCGAGGTAAGCGCACCCCTTCTCTCAGTCGAGCAACCCGCGCTTGGGTCGTGTTGGCGAGGCTGCCAGGGTGCCGAACTCACCCTTTGCCGCGAGGGTGTAAACCGCAGATCAACGTCATGCGTCCGGGGGGCGACGTCTCACGTCAGGGCCACCGTCGCGCGCCTTTCCGTCGACCTGTTGGCCTCTCAGATCGCTAGCCCGGGGTCGAGCGGCCGGCAACGCTGGGGGCAGGTTTCTGGACGGCTGCGCCTTGAGCGCTGCGGTGCACCGCTCACAACAAACCTGCCCCCGGCGTGCTCCATTTCATTCCGCCCCGTGCCGGGTGCAGCCCGCTCTCATGCCCCCGGTCTTTTCCACGATCCGTCCAACGACGATCAACGGAAAGGATCACACCATGACACTCGAACAATCCATCGACCTCGCCGAACTGCAAGCCGACATGGCCTTTGATGCCTACCTCGCCGCGTTTGATGAAGACGCCCATCCCGAGACACTCGACAGCCTCGAGACCGAGGCGCTGATCGCCCGCAGCCGCTACGACGACCTGCGCTCTCAGGGACTGGGTCACTGACCCAGACACCCCTGCGGGTCTACTGATCCGCAGGGGTTTGACACCGTCTCTCAGAAGCTTCGTGACGCCCTCGAATGGTGGGACCCGCGCTATCTCGCGCGGGCCGTTTTCGTGTTCTTCGCGCCCGATCCGTTACCGGCTCGGGCGCTCGGTTTGCCTGACATCGCGTGCTGCTCCAGCGCAAGTTTAGGCAGATTAATTCGACCAGATTGCCGCGCATCGATGAGGACGGCGGCGTTCCATGTCGCGCTGCGGAGCAGTCTTGACTGCACCCTATTGCCAGCAAAAAGACACAGCATGCAAAATGCAATATTGCGCAATGTGATGTATTGAAGTATAAGCAAAGGAGAGAAGGAAGACGTTGGCAGGATATGGCCAATGTTTGCACATTTTGTCCGAGGGGTCTGTCATGGGCGTTTCCCGCAAAGCTGAATGCTCCGCCGCACGCGAAAGCGATTGCGAGCAATCGCTGCCTCGCGCGCGTCTGCGCATGCAATCTTTTTCTGGCAGCGGGAGAACGCCCTAGTGCCGAGGCCAGCGAAAAACCTGAAGCTTGAAGAGCGCATCGAAGTGGCGCGGCGCTTCACGGCGGGCGAGAGCGCGAAGGAGCTGGCGGCGGCGTTCGGTATCTCTCCGCGCCACGTGAACCGGCTCGCGAAAGAGGAGGCGGGCGAGGGGATCGCAGCGCGCGATCCGAGCGAGACAGTGGCTTTCCGGGCTAGTCAGTCTGAGCTTGCAGCGTTCGATGCCGAGTGGCGCGAACGGGGTTTTTCCAACCGGTCACAGGCGCTCAATGCGGTGCTGCGCGGACGGTGCGGTTTCCTCGATGTGCCCCGTGATCTGGTCGCCGAATTTTGCGCCGCATGGCGACAGGCGAAGGATGTGAGCGACGCTGGCATGGTGCTCGCCAAGGCGGTCCATCGCGGTCGGCTGGAGGTCTCGGCGGCGGATCGCGCAGTGCTGATCGAACTGCTCGATCTTGCGCAGTCGATGAGCCGTGAGATGGGCCGGATGAAGGATGCGGCGCAAGCGCTGCGTCATCAGGAGTGGCCGCAAAGGGAAGAAGGGCAGGGGGCGGATGGCGCGGTTCTGGAGGGCACCCCGCGCGAGACCGTGACAGGTTTGAGGCTCGTCAGGAATGGCTGATCCGCTCGCCCTCTATGCCTCGGTCATGGGCCGGCTCTGGGAGGATGAGCGTATCCGGGGTCAGGCCGCGGCGCGGATCGACGCGCGGCTGGCGGGGCGTCGGCAGGGGCGAAGTTTCTCGCGCGTCGGATCCATGTCGGCGCGCAACGCGCTGAAAGTGGCTTCAGGGCAGAGCCGGGCTGCGGTGTTCAAACGGATCCGGGCAGGAGGCTGCAAGACGAGGTGTAGCCTCGGGGCGCAGATTTCCTACATCAACGACAAGGCGGTATACACCTATTCGACGATGACCAACGCGCTGACCGATGCGGCGGTGCTTTCTGAGGAGCAGAAAGAAGACATCATCGAGGATTGGGCCGGGACCTGGCGCGGCTCGACCAAGCTCGGGTTCACCTCGCACATGCTGCTCTCGTTCCCGACCGACGTGACGGTCGATCAGGTGTGCGACATCGCCATGGACTGGACGGAGCATTTCTTCGAGAGCGGGGAATATGGCGATCAGTGGGACTATGTCCTCGCGGTCCATGACGACCGGGCGCACAAGCATGCCCATATCATCCTGAACAATCGCGGCGTCGAAAACGGCACCTGGTTCTCTTGCTGGGCCGAGGGCGTGATGTCGCCGCAGCTGATGCGCGAGAAGCAGGCCGAGATCGCTGAAGGCTACGGCGTGACGCTCGACGCCACCACCCGGCTCGAGCGCGGCATTTTCGAGAAGCCCGCCGGGATTGAGGAGATCTACCGCGCCAAGGAAGAGGCCCGCCTTCCGCGCGAGATCGTCATGACGGCCCAGGAATCCGCCATGGCGCAGGCGCAGGTGGTGGGCTTCGCCAAGGACTACAAGTACCTCGCCGACCTGCTGGACCGGATGGACCAGCGTCACATGGCGCGCGCCGTGCGCGGCATGGCAGACGGTCTCGGCTCCGGCACGCCCTGGAACTTCACCGAAGGAGAGATAGACATGAAGGACATCAAGACCGTCGGTGATGCGATCGACTATTCCGAGCGCACGATCGAGGCGCTGAGGCTCAAGGCCGAGGAATTGGACCCGGCCGAGCGCGCCGCCTTCGAGGCCAAGGCCGCGCCGATCATCGCGGACCTCTCGCAGATGGTGCCTGACCCGGAGCTGCGCGCACGGTTTGGAAAGCAGCTCGAAGAACCCTATCCGCCGGGGGCGGGCAGCGAAGTGCTGATTGCGGCGCTGCAATCCGGCAATGACGAGGGGCTGCGCTACGTGCTCGAGCGCGCCGAGGAGGTGGGCATGGACAGCGAGGAGCTGGTAGCCCGGATCACTGCCGGCGGCACGCGCAACTACGGCATGGCGCAAGACTGGGTCGAGCGCGACATGAACGCGGTGCTGGCCAAGGACGGTCTCAGCGTGGAGACCGCGAGTGACGACCAGCTCGATGCCGCGCTCGAAAAGGTCGACGGCGTGATGGACGCACTGATGGAGCGGGCGAAGGAACTGGGCGTCGAGATCGGCCGAACCCTCGCGGACGAAGAGGAGGCGACACTGCCCCTCATCGACGAAGACGACCGGACGCCCAATCCCTACCTGCAGGACCTGGCCGACATGCTTCGGGACGGCAAGCTCACCGAGGAACAGGAAGAGGTGGTTGAGCGGACCCTGCAATCCGAGCTCTTCAAGGAGTTGGGTGAGGAGGGTTTGGCTGCACTTCGCCGCGGCAACTACGAGGTGCTGGACGCGGCCCTTCCGAGCAAGCTCGACCAGATCACCGTCACGCAGGAATTCCTCGAGATGACGTTTGAGGAGACCGGCGACCAAGTCTTCACCGACCGCGCCGCCGGGTTGCAGCAGGACAAGGCGACGGAGGTGGCGCGGATGCGCGGCCAGCAAGAGGCGCAGGAAATGGGGCGTGAACTTGCCCGAAACAAAACACTAGATCGTGGTCTCGATGACGAGATGGAATTCTAAGGGGGAGATGACAACCATGACCAAGACACTCCCCCTTTGGGCCGCGCTCCTCTTCGGGGTGATCTGCGGCGCCGTCATCGGCACCATCGTCGCCGCCTTCTACCTGACCCTGGCCCTGAAAACCGGGTTTGGTAGTTTTGACATGCTGGCGCTCTGGAAAGCCAGCGCGGGCACCCGAGCGGCGCATCCCGAAGCGTTCAAGGTGGGGTTTGGCGCCGTAGGCTTCGGGGCGATTGGCCTCGGCGCCCTGGCGCTTGCCTGGACCTGGAAGAAGGAGCGGGACGACTATGGCTCGGCCCACTGGCAGACCAAGGCGGAGCTGAAGAAGAACGACATGCTTCAAGCGCCTGGCAAGGGCTTTGTCTGTGGCAAGCTCGGAGCCCCGACGTCCAAAGCTGAGTTCATCTCCTCGACCACCATCCCGCATGTGATGATGGTCGCGCCGACCCGGGCCGGTAAGGGGGTTGGCTTCGTGATCCCGAATCTTCTGAGCTTTGCGGGCTCGGTTGTGGTGCTGGACGTGAAGGGCGAGAACTTCGAGAAGACCGCGCGGCTCCGGGCGCTCAACGGCGACGAGGTCTATCGGTTCAGCCCGTTTGATTGGGCCAATGCCACGCATCGGTACAACCCGCTTGCGCGGATTGCCAAGGCCCCGACATTCGCGCAGCGCTTCACCGAGGTCTCGATCCTGGCAGACCTCTTCCTCGACAAGGACAACAAGACGCTCGACACCTTTTCCGAGGCCGGCAAGTCGATCTTCGTTGCGGCCTGTCTGCTGGCGATCCAACGCGGCACGCCGAACCTCGGCGAGGTGAACAAGATCGTCGCCGGGGGCGAATACAAGAACGCCCAGTACAAGACCTATGCCGACGAGGCCGAGGAAGACATCCTGCGCGAGCTCTGGACCAATGCGGCCTCAGCCTCGTCGCGGCTGCTGACCTCGAACATTCAGGCGCTGATGACGGCCGGTCTCAAGCAATGGGACAACCCGGCGGTGCGCTCGGCCACCGAGGCGAGCGACTTCGATTTCTCGACCTTCCGGAAGACCCCTCAGTCGCTTTACATCGCGGTGTCCGAGGATCACATCGCGACGCTGGCGCCGCTCTTGCGCCTGATGTTCGCCGATCTCATCGCCTCGATCCGGCTGAACGAGCCCGGCCCGGACGAGCCCTGGCCGGTCATGATGATGATCGACGAATTCCAGCAGATGGGGGCGATGCCCTATCTCGAGCGGGCGATCCATTCGCTGGCAAGCTATGGCGGCCGCGTCGCGATGATCGCGCAGTCGCTGGCTTCGCTTGATCGGATTTACGGGCCCGAGGGCCGTGAAAGTCTCGAGAACGGGGCAGGGCTGAAGCTCTACATCACCCCGCGGGACCAGCGCACGGTGAAAGAGGTCTCCGCCGCGGTCGGCAGCACCACCCGCGAGGCGGTGACCCGGATGTACGGTCGCAACAAGGGCTTCCTTGGCGCGACCTCGACCTCGGCGCGTCTGGAAGAGCGGCCGCTACTTTCCGAGACGGAAGCGCGCCTCATGGATCCCGACGAGGTCATAATCCTCGCTTCGCCCCAGCACCCTATCAAGGCTAGCCGGATCAAGTATTACGACGATCCGTTCTTCAAGGACATGCTGGCCCGCCAGGACGGCAAGCCGTTCCCCTATCCGCCGAGTGTGCAGGGCGTGGGGCCCTGGGGCGGTGACTTTGAGGTCGGCGCAGACGACCAGGCGAAACTAGCCGAACGTGCGCCTGTCCGGGATCGATCGCAGCGGCGCGAAGCGCGCGCGATGAGCGTGATGCCGATTGAGGCCGGACGCGGGCAGCCCGAGCCCGAGACGCTCGAAAGGGAAGCCGCCGTGCCGAAGGATTGGAAGGCGGCGCTCGACCGGCAGGAGGACTTCATCGAGGAATTGTTGGGAGGGTGAGCGCCGTCGACTAGTCCCCTATTCGTCGTAGTAGAATTTCAAGTCGCGTCGCTCTTTCAATTGGGCAGGTCGGTAGGGTTTGACCTCGCCACACTGGGCGACGGCCTTGGCTCGCATGCGCTCTTCGACTGAAGGATGGAGCGGGAAGTCGTCGCCAACTGCGCGAATTCCCTTCTTCCAGCGGATGCGGAGGGGGCCAAATGCTACCATCGCGTCTTCGCGGTGCTGCAAACCCAGAGGGTCAGGGGCGCGGTTCAAGACGTTCTCGTTGATCTGGATCGACGGCACGCAGTCTTTCAATTCGTCGACCATCCAATCGAGGGCGATATCGCTCAGGCGGGACTCTGCCTCAGGATAGCTTCCACCGATGTCGCTATGACAGCCCGGGAACCAGACCTGCTTCAACCACTTCGGCTCTCGATCTTTGGTCTCAATCGCGGCCGCCTTCGATGCCCATCCAACCCTTGGAAAGTCAGCACGGTCTTCGTCGATCGCCATGGCGTGACGGGCGTGTTGGACATCGGGATCCAGCCACTTGTCGTAGTTGCGCTTGTTCCAAGCCGCGAAATGACCCGTCTTGAGAATCTGCGGCCAATCGGTTGGGCGCCAGAGCTTCAGTTTGCGCTCGGGATCGTCCGAGAAATACTTGAAGTTGTCGAGCAACAGGGAACCTAGCTGCCAAAGAAGCGCGACTAGAAGTACGCCAAGCGGAACAACCAAAAGCCAAGACCATCCGAGTGCAACGCCTGCGGCCAAAGCCGCCCCGACCCCGAACGTGACGCCCCAGACCAAGGTGCGGACAACTGCCGTTCGCAGTGATGCCACCGTGTCGAAGACCCCGATGAATGTTGGCTGAACGTTTCCCTGATTTTCTTCGCCTACGAGCGGAAAGCTCGAATACTTCTTGCGAAATCGCTTGCCGAGTTCTTCACGGTTCTTGAAGTAAGGATCTTGTCCGCGCGGTTTTCCAGCACCGTGATTATACACGAATTTTACAGCGTCCTTGGCGATCTTGCGCAATCCGGGGCCGTAACGCGGGACCGGCGAACCATCTGGCATCTGCGTCGGGACACCGCAGAGGTTCATAACGTTTGCAAGTGCTCTTACTGTGTAGGCCCCGCGCGAGAACCCAAACAGCAACACACGGTCGCCGGGCTCGTAATGGGCGATGATCTGCTCGTAGCAATCGATTATGTTGTGGTCGATGCCAGTTCCGACGGCGCTTTCCAGGATGGGCTTGATCCGACCGAAAAACCCACCGCGTTCTCCTGTTCCCAAGCCCGGGTCGTAAAAAGCCACTTGGTCCTTAGGGCTAATTGGTGAATCTGGGCCGGGACGCATGGCTCGATACATCTTGTAAACATTCGACAGCCGTTGGTCTGGCCTGGCGCCACCCATCTGGCCGGTTCCGTCCGAGAATATGCAGATGTTCTTTACCATTTGTCGCCCTATTCAAGAACACGAAGTACAGTCAAAATCCTAAACCTGCAGCAGTTCTGCCAAGCTAGGAGAGAGTGCAGCGGAAATGTTTCGCCCGAGTCGGGAAAAATTAGAACATAGTGGAAACACATATGTCTACCTGATATTGTGACACATGAGAAGGGATTGCCCAATATGTTGGATACGATGCAGCAAATGGAAGTGTTCCCGACGACAGTCGATCTCAAGCGGGTCGACCTGTCTATCAACATGCGGCGCTTCTATAGAATGAGTGTTCAACCAGACCTGTTTGGCGGCGCATGCCTCGTGCGGGAATGGGGCCGTATCGGGTTTCGAGGGCAGATGATGATCGAATTTCATGATGACGAGGGCAAGGCTGTCACGGCGCTCATGAAGCTCCATGCTAGCAAAAAGCAGCGAGGGTATAGGGCAGCCGTGGCGCAGAACTAAGATTGAATTTTAGAGAAGAAGATTTCGCATAGCATGTATTTCGCGTTTGTTTTCGGCAACCGGATCCTCCACCTTTCGGCGGTCCAGAATCCGTAGGCAGCTTAAGACCAACCGGGCACCAGTCATGGCTGGATCAGAGCCCAGTGGCAGGTCACCGCACACCAGGAAGAGCATAAACTCGAATACGAGCCAATTAATGAGCGATAGCCGATGGCAGCTCTGTGTTGATGATCAGTAACACGCTCGAAAGGAGAATTTTTCTGTCGTTCCATCGACGCGGTTGACCCAGAAGCAGCGCGTTCCGTAATCCGCCGTTCTTACACTGAAGCTTTCAATTCCCGGGCCGATCTTTTCGGCGGCTTCGGGATGCATATGCATGAGATGCGTTAGTATTTCGGCGTCTTCATTGGTTACCTTGTCACCCAGTTCATATTTGTACAGCATATCCCTAAAAAAGTCGTTTGCGTCTCCTTTCCTCGCGAATGAGAGCGATCCGATCTCTACTGGCTTTGCGGGCATAATCGCTTCCTCTCTACTCTATTCGCTGAATTCGTGGCCCGCTTCCGGATCATCAAGGCCCGATACCTGCAGCGTTTCCCTGACGATAAGGTTAGGCAGGTCCATCCCGGCGAAATTCGGGCCATGCTGATTAATCCAGGCCAGGCAACCTTCCTTGTCCAGATCGTCGCGCGCAATCTTCTCATACAAGGCCACCGCAGACATGCGGGAAAGCCCTAGTTCCATTAATGAGAGAAGCGTGATGCTGGAGACGCCAAACTCAAGCGCTATCCCGATGTCAAAGTCTTCATCAATCAGGTCCTCGCGCTCGGCTTCAGTCAAGAACAGGCGGAGGACATCCATATAGGCGGAAATATACTTCGGTGCCTTGAATCTTGCTGTCTCTTCCACCATGCTCATCGTTTCGCGAATGAGCACTGGAAGCTTGAACGATCTGTTGTTTCGTTGCTGATACTCTATACGCTTCCTGATAATTGCAGCCAAAGACAATCCTTTCAGCCACTCGACAACCACGAGCGCGTGCAGGGGAATGAGACTGTCTGGCAGGAAGACAGGATACAAATTTGCGTTAATCCGTCGCATGACGGTGACGTACCTGTCGTACGCATCGACGCTTTCCGAAGGCGCGAGCAGCAGATTTTCGATATTGCCTTCGTACTTTCGAAAAGCTTCCAGCAAACGCTGCAGGCCCACCGCGCTGACGCCTGGATGTCTTACTAGAACATCCTGCGTAATATTGATCAGCGCCGAAATACCTTCGAGGCTTCTATCGAGTTTCCGGAGCGCATCTGGAGAATGCCGTTTCGCAAATGCGGCATCGGAAAGCGTACCAAGACGAATATATGTATTGAGGAGGTAAGCCCCGACCTGTTCGAATTCTTCGCCTTGCGCAAGATCGGCCAAAGAGTCGATGTTTCTGTTCTCAAGATACGCAGCCAGTTCATCGGTGGAAGATATAACGACGTCAGTTTCTCTCTTGATCGGGTAGCGTGAGCGCTTCGGCACGCCGACGGGCCATGCTTTTTCATCCTTTGGATCGATACAGATAATATTGCCTTGGAATTCGTTTCCCCAGCGACCGGCCCGTCCCGCGAGGTTCCAGAAGTCGTGCGGCTCCATCGGGTTCCCACGGCCCTTCCGGGGACCGCGCACAACGATGGTCCTGCAAGAGAGATTTACTCCTTCAATCAGCGTCGAGGTGCAGGCAAGAAATCTTATCTTGCCGTCGCGGAACAGCCTCTCAACCTCGGTGCGGATGAGAGAGGGCATGTTTCCATAGTGAAAAGCGACACCACGTTCGACCAGCGGCGCGAGCTGATAATTACGGTGGACCCCTTTGCGGGCCAGATCAGCCAGGTCCAGCAATTCCTGATCATCTGTCTTCTCCGAGCCTTCCAACTGGCTGATAAGGAGCGCGACGTCCTCCGCTTCAGCCGCGCCGTTGCAGTAAACCAGTGTGCCGCCGCGACCGCCTGCCGCCGCTGCGATAAACGCCAGCCTTTTTTTCAGGCCCGCAGGCTTGTTTGACAGTTTAAGCGTGCCCAGTGGTATGGGTGAATCGCCCCAGACAAGGTCCAGCGACCACTCCTTGGGCTTCCGAGGCACTTGCTCGGCTAGGATCACGTTCTGCAGAACGGTTGGCATATCGGTATTGACCGACGTTTTCGGCATATCGTTCGGCGCATCCTCAAGCAGTTCTCCGGGATTTTGTGTCGAAGGACTTACAAACACGACCTTCATCATCGGGTTCTGCCGAGACACCCGCTCGATTGCATCCTGCAGTATTACACCACGCTGATTGTCTCCGATCTTGTGCGCTTCATCAACAATGAGAAGGTCTACACTGAAGTCCTCCCCGAGAAGATTGACAAGCAGGTGCAAACGCTCCTGCGTGAATACGAAGACGGCTTTCTTGTCTCCCGTCGTAGATGAGAAATAAACTTCCGTCAGCGGTAGCGACGTGATCTCGATGCCGGTGTCCGACTGACATAGCTCCTTCAGACTGAGTTCAATCTCACTCACCAAAGCCCGGGTTGGGGCAAGGTAAACGGCGATCTTTGTCTTGCTCGTGCGAACGTGATCGAGCAGCCACTGCAAAACGAGGTAAGTTTTTCCGGACGCGGTTGGCGCGGACGCTGAAAGCCAGCCGGCGCCGGAAGAGGCGCCCGCCCATAGTTCTTTCTGAAAATCGTTGACGCCTATCCATTTTCCGCTCGATTCAAGGAGTATCGAGTCCTCGAAACGTCTTCTGTTGGCTTCAAGGCGCATCGACACGCCCAGTCTGCCCTCAAGATCGGGAGCGATCCGGTTTCGCAGTATTGCCAGCTCGACGGACCTGCGATTGGACAGCTTTTCGAGGAGGACAGCCCCCGCATCCCGCACTTCCGGCGAAGTTTCGAGTGTGACGGCAGCGGTTGCGATCCGCAGCGCCGCCTCCTGATGCGTTCGTTCGGTTGATCTGGCCAAAAGGCTTCCGGCCAAAAGAAGCTGCTGCCAGTCAAAGCTCTTCTTTGGGTCAGCGGATTCATGGATTGCGTCCAGATTTGTTATCTCAGTCGCCACTGTGATCTGAGTCAACCTGATAATATCATCACGAAGCGCCTCACCCGACAGCCAATCAAAGAGTTCGGTATCTTTCATTTCTTAATACCCAGCGCCTTAAGGAACGATGCGCGAAACCCATCCGCCGAAGGCACTGGCACACAGAAAAACTGAATGTCGAATTTGTCGAGTTTCTCCACCGATAGTCTGTTCTTTACATTCTTCACCCATTTTTCCATTTCGTCATTCGCCGCCTTCAGGATGTCCTCCCCGATGCCTTTTGCATCATCTTTCGGATAGAAATCCGCATCGAAGGCGATAAGCGCGATCCCGCAATATTCGACCCTGTTCGATAGCGGTGAGGTTCGGTCGAAATATTTCCGGAATGCGGCCGTAAGTTCCGGATCACTGAGATCGGCTTTGTCGCTGAGGAGCACGAGATCCCGCTCGCGATCAGCGCCTTCGTGGTCCGTCTCCACGAGGAAAGGGGCAAGTGATGAAAGGCAATCTCTTATGGCCGCTGTAGGGTCGCCATACACCTTTGACTCGCCCCAGAAAAGTTTGAGAAGGCCGTTTTCGTTTACGGAAGCATAGACGCCGTCCGCACCATGATAGTGCATGTGAGAGTCGGTCTTAAGGTCCATCTTACAGAGCACCTGAGGAACCTTGAGAAAGCGCTCTGCGAGTAGGAAGAGCAGCATCTCGCCGCCTTCGCCAGTATTGGCAAGGTCCGTAAAAGTGCCGATTGCCTCGTGGTGCAGGGCTGCAACCGCGCTTCCGGACTTGAATCTGGCGTCCCGCGCCCGCGCATCATCCAACCGCGATTTCGGGACGGCATAATCGATAATTGAGTTGCGCATAAATTCCGCAAGACGCTCCGGCTTGACGCGTCCGTTCCCATCCACAGTCAGGCAATGACAGTGGAGACGGGCCACGCAATCTTTCAAGAGCACGTCCCGTTTAACAAGCTGGAGATGAACACCCAACTCTTCTGGATCGCCCGAAACTATATTAACCAAATCTTCTGGAAGTACTTGAGTCAGTGGTCGCCTCCTTTCGTTTTAGGGTGGTTGTGCCGACCCCGCTGCTGCTCGCATAGAGAGTATCATACGTAATTCAAATAGTTAGGTTTTTCTTCGCGCTGCGGTCAAAGAAATTGTGCGATACTCCTTCAACGCCCCAAGGTCCGGAGTGTCACCGCTGCCCGTTGATAATACGTCAGCTGTCTCCTTTTGGCGTGAACGCTACACTTCGCCTTGCGGAAGTTCAGTTCAGCGTTGCAAACGGCTGCATCGCGCCGTCTATGTCGGTAGTTTTCTCGACCCCGGCAGATAGAACTCCGTAATCCCCCGCTTCCCCTCGGCCCGCCCGAGCTGGACGATCACATCGATGGATTTCCGGATGTATTCCCGAACCTCGGCAAAGGTCAGTGGTGTGCCGGCCTGCAGCACCATGATCGCCAGTCGATCGATTGCGAGTTCTGCGGTTTCCGCGTGGATGGTGGAAACCGACCCGCCATGGCCGGTGTTGATGGCCTCGAGGTAGGTCAGGGCCTCGGCACCGCGCAGCTCGCCGACGATGATCCGGTCAGGTCGCATACGGAGGGAGGCTTGAAGGAGAGCGTTGGCGCTGCGTTGCGAACCGGCACCGCGGTCGGCAAGGAGGGCGACGGTGTTGGGCTGGCCGGGGAAGAGCTCAAAAGCGTCTTCGATGGTGATCAGCCGCTCGTGCTCGCTCACATGGGTCAGGAGGTGGCGGGCGAACGTGGTCTTCCCGGTCGAGGTGCCGCCGCTGATCAGGACGTTGAGCCGCGCCTCGACCAGAGTCTGCAGCGCGGCCTCAAGGTTCTCCTCCGCTAGACTGGCGATGTTTTTCATCTTCTCCGCGCGGAGGGCGTCGAGCGAGACGGCCTTGCCGAAGAGATAAGCCGGGGCGTAGTCCCTAATGCTGCCAGAGGCGAAGAGGCGAATGGTGATCGAGGCACCGCGATCGATGGCGGGCGGCACGGCGACCTGGACCCGAAGCGGGCGGCCCGCATATTCCACCTTGCCGGAGACGAGGGGGTTCTTTTCAGAGACGCGGGCCTTGGCATCGCCGACGATGGTCTGGGCCATGTTGAGGGCTGTGGTCCGATCCACGGTCTGACCTTCGTGGCGCATGCTGGCATCCCCCGCGACCTCGAGCCAGACCTTGCCGTCGGGGTTGATCGCGATCTCGACCACGTCGTCACGCCGCAGGAGATCGCGGAACGGGTCGAGATAACGCTCGAGGTATGAGGCTGGCGAGGCCTGATCCATCAATTCGGTGATTCCGGTAATATTGAACCTGGTTTCGCTGCCTCTCGCCTGCGGCTCGAACGCGAAACCTGATGCTTCTTTTTCATTGTGAACCGGAACCCCCGTAGATCACCACATCCCGGTCCACGAGCACGGTGACCGAGGCGCCCTGATCGACATAGATCGTCGGCGCGATCGAGACCTGATCGGCGATGACCGACCCGACAGCGTCCTGCAGGTCGCTGCTGACATCGCCCAGGACAATGCTTGTCGTCTCGTTGTTGGCACTCTCCGCCGCCACGGCAGGCGCCGCCCCGATCACGGAAATCAGCGCCGCCCCGCCGAAGCGCTCGGCAAACTTGGTGTCGACGAGACCAGTGAGGCCCGAGCGGCCAAGCTGGTCGCCGCCCACAGCGGCGATTTCCATCGAGGTGCCGTCCGGGGTCAGGACGCGGGTCCAGAGGATCAGGATGCGCTTCTGGTGCATTTCGATCCCGGAGCGGTATTGGCCAAAAAGGCGGGAGCCCCGGGGGATCAGGATCCGGTCCCCGGAAAACGCCGGGACCGGCTCGGAGACGACCGCGACCACGGAGCCCGGCAGGTCGCTGTTTATAGCGGTCTGGAGCGCCGCCTGGATGACGGACCCTTGCGTCAGCGTGCGTTCGGGATGGGTGAGGCGGGCAGCTTCTTGCACTTCGAGTGGGCGCGCGCTTTGCAGGAACGCCTCATTGCCCGAGAGTACCGGGCCCCCGGTTCCAGCGGCAGCAGGATCGGCGACCGCCGCGCCACTTTGGCCACCACGGGGACCGTCAGCGTAGACCACGGCGGGGGATTTGATTTGCGCGGTCAGAAGCTCTTTGGCGACCTGTTCGGCCTCGCGCTGGCGCTGCTCCTCTTCCTGGCGTCGGCGTTCTTCGAGAAGGCGCTGATCGGCAATCAGACCCTCGCGGTCGAGCTCGGCCTCGAGCCCCTCGCGCTGCGCGCGTTCGGCATCCAGCATGGCCTGCAAACCTTCGATGCGGGTCTCGGTCTGGCGCTGCAGATTGGCCAGCTCGGTTTCCTTTGCGGCGAGCGTTGCTTCGAGCGCGGCCTTTTGCTCGTCGAATGCTTCCCGAAGATCTGAGACGGCGGACTGGATTTCCGAGTTGCGGGCGGCCTGGCTGGCGGCCAGCGCCTCGCGCAGCTTGGCGATCTCGGCCAACACTTCGGCGCTCGGCTCAGGTGCTGGCGCCGCAGGCACCTCGAGCGCTTCCTCGACGGCGATCAGCGCGTCGTTGACCCGTTGCTCGGTCTCGTCAGGCGGAAATTCCAGCCGCCCGCCGGTGCCGGGGCGGCGGTCCTGGAAGGTCTCGACATCGGAGGTCTCAAGTGCGCTGTCACCTTCCTGCAGACCAGTGGCCAGGAAATACGCGACCCCGGCGCCGCCAAGGGCGAGGGCCGCGGCGAGCGCACCGACCCCGAGGCTGTTGCCCCGGCGTCCGGATTTTCCACGCTGGTTGAACTGGTCGAGGCGGTCCTGCAGATCGGGAGGGGTTTGATCGGCCATGGTCAGTTGCTCACGTAGATCGCGCTTTCGTCGCGCCAGGCGCAGATCGCCTCGTCGCCGATGCGCAGCGTCCAGTAAGTGTTCACCCCGAGCACCCGGACCGTGTTGCCTTGCTGGGTCCAGTTGACCGTCCGCTCGCGACCCTGGTCATCGGCCTTGAAGAGGGCGGGCTGGCGACTGTTCTCCGGGAAGACGAAATACGTGTAGCGCCCGTCGTCGTAGATATGGCTGGGGCGGAAATCACCTTCGCCCGAGACGCGGTAGTTGTAGTTCCGCGGAGCCTCATAGCCCTTGGGCTGGGTGGCACCCGCCGCGCGGCGTTCCTCGTCGGGGTAGCGGAAGCGCACCTCGAAGAACATACCAGTGCGGTTCGGGATCGAACCCTCGCGCAGGTGGAAGGAATAGGTGCGGCGGTTGGTGATCACCGTCATGTTGGTCGAGGCATTGGCCACATGCGGTTTGATCGTGAGAACATTGCCGAGCTCGGGGATCGGATCGACCTGGAAGCTCTCGGTGTCGCCGACAATGACCGCCTCGAACCTCTCCCCGGCCCCGAAATGAATCGTGGTCGAATGCCGCAAGTCAGTTTCGATCCGGTAGACCTGGTTTTCATTGTAGACGGCAGTGCGGATGCGGATATCGAGCGGGCCGCCTTGTGGCGTGGCTTCGGCGGATGCGGCAACGGGCATGGCAAGCGCCAGGAGGAGCGCAGGTAGAGATCTCATTTAGGTCAGTTCTCCAGGGTCTCGGCGTCGACGCGGTAGGAGGTCACCACGAAGCCCAAGGGGTTGGCCCAGACGTCCTGAAGGCGCTGGCGGGTTTCGGGTTGGAAGTCGTAACCGACAGTGGCGACGTAAGACCGAGTGACGGTGCGGGTATCGCGGGGACGGCGCAGCGTGCGGGTGAAACGGACCTGGGCCACGCCGCGCTCGATCTGGTTCACCGACTTGATCACCACCTCGATCTTGGCGTCACGGCCATAGACGGTAATCGGGTAGTCTTCGTTGGTGGAGGACCAGAGATCGCGCAGCGTGCGCGCGGCGTCGCCATCCGAACGGTCGAGCACCGAGTTGATGCGTTGCTCGCCATCGGTCAGGTCATAAGTTTCCCGATCATCGACATAGGCCACGAGATTGGCCTGGATGATGGCATCGCTTTCCGAGAGTGTCAGCGCCTGGACGGCGGCGACCCGGTCCATTTCGCCGGTTTCCTTGTCGACCACGACCACGAAGGTTTCGGTCGTCTTGAGCGGAAAGAGGCTCGCGCCGGCGACCATGCCGGCCACGCCGACCAGCACACCGGCCGCCGCGACCAACCACGCGAAGCGCTCGCGCCGTCTTGGCCCGTAGATGAAATCCGCCTCAAAAGCATCGCGATCGGGCGCGGGGGAACTGGTCACAAGCTTCTTCAAGTCAATCGTCTTTCACATCAGGGTTTGCGGAAGGCCTTGGCGGCGGAGAGAAGCGCGCCGGGGCTTTGCCGGATCATCTCGCCGGTTTTGACCACGCCCGCATTGGCCATCTGGTTCAGCTCGTGCGGAGACTTGCCGGTGACGAGGCGGGAGGTCGCGCCGGTGCCATACTGGCGCGTGTTCACGAAGCCCTGACGCGCGAGGCCGGTCAGACCCACGGCGTTGGAGGCAATGCCCACGACGCCGGTGAGGTTGGAGGCGATGTAGGGGACCGAGGCCATGATCCCGGCGCTGAGGATCAGGATGACGAGGAAGGGCAGGATGAGGCTGACGGTCTCGACATCACCCGGATCGGCGGAGGCGTCCCCGATGGCCTCGGCGATGGCGACAATGATGCCTGCGGCCCCGGCGGCGGCGACCGGCATGAGCGCATAGCCGATGGTGGCGCGGGTCCAGGCCTCAAAAAGCGACTGGGTTGGTTTGAACAGCGAAGTCACGATCATGAAGGGGGCGATCACGATCATCAGCGCGAACACAATGCGGGCGAAGGCGATGATCCCGGCGGTGACGGCGGCAAAGACGGCTGAAAGGACGAAGAAGATCGCGCCCAGGACCGCCCCGAAGACCCAGCCCGCCCGGTCGCCGATCGTGTCGCCATAGGCGGTGATGCGGGCGACCATGTTGTCGAGGCTCTCATAGACCCCGGCCTCATCGCCCGAGCCGGTGAGCGCGAGGATCGAGGCCCCGACGGAGTCGGGCACGCGCGTGACGATGTCATAGATGACGCTGAAATTATCCCAACTCTGCGCGAATATGCCCACGAGCGCCACCTTCATCCCGAAGGCAAAGCCGGTGCCGAAGGGCAGGGGGCGGAGTTGCATGACCGCGTTGATCCCGAGGAGCACGACGAGGAGCGCGGCCCCGGCCGAGATCACGTCGCCGACAGCGCCTGCCGAAGAGACAAAGCCGTCCTGCGCCACAGTGTCTACCGCGGCGTCGACCTGTCCCAGTATGTCGCGAATTACTCCCATCTATTCCGCACAGACCTCCACGACCTGAGCCTCGAGCGCGTCGGCCTGCGCGTAGAGATCGAGCACCTTGAACGGCAGACGCGGGTTGTCCGAGGTCTGGAACCGGGGCATGGCGTCAAGCGCTTGGTCCCAGGTGAAGTCGCCCAGCAGGCAGGTACAGCTCTCCGAGGCGAGCGCCTCTTCAGCGATCAGGATACGCAGAATCGCGCGGTAACCATTGCGAAGGTATGCGGTCTCGGCCAGATCGATGGGCGGTTTCGGGACCCGGCATGCGTCGGCCTGGTCCCGCGCGATGGCCATCGAGTTGAAGGTCGTGTCGCCGGAGGGATCTGTGCTCGGGGTCTGGGCCAACGCAACACTGGGCAGGGTACTCACGACAAGTGCGGCGAAGCAAAGAGACCGAATTGATGCCAAGCTGTGAGTCATGGTTTGCCTCATGGGTCCACCGCCATCGAGCGGAATTTGCGCTCATCCGCGAGGGTCGCGGCATCGACGACGCCAAGCTGGCCGGCACTGACGCCTTGCGCCGCTTCCAGCCGCCAGATTTGGGTCAGGATGATGCCGAGCTCGGCGGTGACGCGGGTGTTGAGATCGACAGCGGCCTTTAGACCGTCCTGATCATCGATGAGCCCGACCATGGTCTCGAGCCGCTCGAGGCTTTGGCCTGCCTCCTCGTGGCTTTCCTGCGCGGCGACGGACAGCATGGCGCTGGCTCCGGCGGAGGCGGCTATGCGGTTGTCGGCGGGCTGATCCGATCCCGAGAGCGTGCTCAGGCGCTCCGAGGTGAAGCCGCTGCCCGACAGCACGCGCTCGACGGAGGCCGAGAGTTCCGCACCGGGATTGAAGCCGCTGAGGAAATCGCCGCTGGCCAAGGACTGCGCGGTGTTGAGAGGAGCCACGAGCTTGCCGCGCAGCGCGCGGAATTCCTCGACTGTTGCGAAGAGCTCGCCCAACCCGCTGCCCTCGATCAGCGAGGTCAGTTGCGCCTCAAGGTTTGTGAGCTGCGACAGCTGGGTTTCCAGTTCCAGCCGCATGGTGGCGAGTTGCTGCATCTGGACATTTAGATCCTCAGCCATGTGTTCGAGCTGGGCGACGAGTTGGCCAAGCTGCGAGCCATCGAAGGTCGGCACGCCCTGAGCCGTGGCGGGCCCGCTGAGCCCGAGCGCGGTGACCGCGGCGGCGGTCAGGAGAAGCTGTCTCATTCGGGAACTCCCATTTGCATGAAGTCGCGCTCGGCCAATCGGTCGGCGACGAGGTGCTGCGCGTAGGCTGCCTCGCGCTGCTGGTTGGCGGCCATCAGCCGGACACGAAGATTGAGAATGCGGGCGATCTCGGCCTTGGCGTAGGTGTTGAGTTCCCAGGCCGCCTTGGCATTGGGCTGCGCATCGATCTGCAGGATGATCGCGCGGAGGCGGTTGATCACTTGCTCGGTCGTTGCCGAACTATCGGCGGCGTAATAGACGCCTGCCTCGGAGATGCTGGCATATTCGGCCAGTGCAAAATCCGAGGGCGAGAGCGTCCCGAGCGCGTCGGCGCCGCCAACGACAGCCAGGTATTCGTTGTAGAACTTCGAGATGTTGCGCACGTAGCCCTGGGTTTCGGCAAAGGGCGGCACGCCGCCATATTCGATGACCCGGCCCGGTCCGGCGTTATAGGCCGCAAGCGCATGGGGGATGTTGCCGAAGCGGCCCAACTGCGTGGTGATGTAACGCGCGCCGCCGCGCAGGTTGTCCTTCACATCATAGCGATCGACGCCGAGGTCAGACGCGGTTCCAGGCATGAGCTGGGTCAGCCCATAGGCGCCGACCGGGCTTTCGGCGGCGACGTTGAAGCGGCTCTCCTGCTTGATCAGGGCCTGGAAGAGGCAGCGCCACTGGGTGGCGGAGAGGCCGGCGCGGGCCACACCCGGCGCGCCTGCGAACTCGCCCGCGACCTCGACGATCATCATCTCGACGGTCTCGCGGCCCTCGCCAAAAAGGCGGCTCACCATCGGACTCGCATCGGTGTTCGGGTAGACCGCCGCCACCCCGAAATCCGCATTGCCCTCGAGCGCGCGGATATCGAAGCCGGGGCCGGTGATCGCGGCGGTCATCTCCTCGAGGACGCGCAGTTGGTCGGCCTGGACGTCGGCCAGCGTGGACTCGGTGCGGTCCTTGTCCTGCTGCACGCCCAGATCCTCGGCCAATGCCGTCACCCGTGCGATGGCGCGGCCGATCGCGGAATTGTCCTGCGTCGGAACCCCTTGGGCATGCGCGGGCAGGGTACCGAGGCCGAGGCAAAGCCCGGCGGATATGATCGCGGCGCGGTTCATTCCGGACGGGGCAGGGGCTCGAAGGTGCAGTCGGGCTTGTCCGTCTCCTGAACCGCTGCGCCCATGGTCGAGAAGGAAAGCGCGGACCGGGTCACCTGCGGCTCGCCATTGCGACCGAAGCAGGGCGAGGTTTTCTCGGTGTACTTTTCGCAAGCCGACAGCAGGCTTGCGGCAGCGCAAAGCGCCAGGAGGGGTTTTGAACTCATATCACATGTCTCCAGAAATCGGGATTGGCGCGCCAATCGGCAGGCACGCGGGCCTCGCCGGTGGCACCGCCGCCAAGGATGGGAAGGAGGTCTCCAAGCGCGGAGAGATCGGCGTCGACGAAGACGCTGTCGCCCGCCGAGCGCACAAGCGCGATGCGCTGGCCGATGGTGGGCTGGACGAGAAGGGCCGCCTCTTTGGCGTTCACGCGGAGGAAATCGTAATCCGAGATTGTGGCGCGGTCGTTCGGGAAGAGGATCTGGGTCGGTACTGTCTCGACGATGGTCTTGCCGACGCGGCTGTCGCGCAGCTGGCTTGGATATTGCGTCATCATGATGACGACGCAGTTCATCTTGCGCAGCGTCACCAGCCAGTTTTCGAGTCGCGCCCCAAAGTAGGGATCGTCCAAGAGCTTCCAGGCTTCGTCGAGGACGATGATGGTGGGGCGGCGGTCCTCGACCACGCGTTCAATCTGGCGGAAGATATAGGAGAGCACCGCCATGCGCTCGGTGGTCATGTCGAGGATTTCGGTCATGTCGAAGCCGATGATGTCGGAGGCCAGTTCAAGCCCGGCACCCTGTTCCGGCTCGTCAAAGACCCAACCGTAGCGCCCACCCGGCGCCCATTCGGCGACGCGGCTTTGCAACTCGCCATCATCATCAAGCGATTGAAACAGCGTCTCGAAACTAACGAAGCGTTGCAGCGCCGCGCCCGCATCGGCGTTCTGCCCGACGGCACTCTGGATATGGCGGGATTGCTCGCCCGAGAGCGTGCCATTGCGCGTGAGAAGGGTCGCAAGCCAGTCCGAGAGCCAGGCGCGGCCACGCTCATCGGTCTCGGTCGCAAGCGGGTTCAGCCCCGTGGGAACACCGGCCCGGATTTCGTTGTAGCGGCCTCCGAGGGCGCGCACGGCCATCTCGAGGCCGCGATCCTTGTCGAAGAAGAAGAGCCGCGCGCCGACCCGTTGCGCCTGCGCCGCGAGGAAGGCGGTGGTGAGCGTCTTGCCGGTGCCGGTGCGTCCCAGAACGAGGGTGTGGCCGACGGTCGGTTCCTTGCCCGGGCTGCCCGCCTCGTGGAAATTGAAGCGATAACCCGAGGTGCCGACCGTCGGCAGGACCGAAATGGTCTGACCCCAAGGCGACTGATCCGGCCCGCGCCCTTCGACGCTGCCGTGAAGTGCCGCGAAATCCGCGAAGTTGATCGAGGAGATCGGCGTCTTCCGCGCCCGGTAGCCGAAGTTGCCGGGGGACTGCGCGAAGTAGGTGGCTTTCAATGCCATATTCTCGCGCACGATCACCGACATGATCTCCTGGCCCACGCGCTTGATCTGGGCGGCGGCCCGTTCGAGCGTGTCGCGGTCTGGTGCATAGACGGCGATCGAGAGGTGATGGTCGCCAAAGGCGATGCGGCCTGCTTCCTGATCGTCGGCGGCTTGCCCGAGTTGCTCGCGCAGGGAAACGGCGGCATCGTCGGAGGCATGCATCTGGCGGATGATCCTTTGGATGCGCTCAGCCATGATGTTGTTCGGGATCGGGCTGAAGGAGTTCGTCAGTACGATGTCGAGCGGCAGGTCGAGCGCGTCGAGCAGCGTGACGTCTGTAAGCGCCGGATAAGTCTTCATCGAGAAGAGAGCGCCGTATTTGACCTGGCCGGTCACGGCGTCGGTCAGGGTGACCACGTCGCCGTCGAAGGTCGCGCGGCAGTTGCTGAGCGTGTGCGAGAGGGGCAGGGTGCTTTGCCCGAAGGAGATCGGGGAGAAGCTGCCTGCGTTCAGTGTGTTGAGGTAGCCCAGCCACTCCCCGCCCGACTTTGTGAGCCTCACGGGATTGGCCGAGGCAAGCGCCACCTCGAAGAAGCCCATGACCTCGTTCAGCTCCTGCAGGCGCGTCGCGCGGTCCTTGACCCAGGCCTTGCGGGCCAGCGCGCGGAGGAGCGGAATACGAGCCGAAATGTCGGGGCGCCGGATCACGCTGAGATAGAGCTGGCGCTTGGCGGGGCAGAGGTCTTTGACATGGGCCTGCCAGCGCGCGTCGATCGCGGCTGCGAAACTGTCTCCCTCGATGGGGCGCATCCCGAGATCCTGCGGCACGGAGATCCGGTGAATGTAGAAGCCGAAGGCACTGCCAGTCTGGGCGACGATGGCCGCGACCGCGCGTTTGAGCGCGTCGAGCCGGGCGTCCTCAGAGGTCATCGGATTCAGACCATCAAGGCGCAGGGTCGCCAAGAGGTCGCCTTCGCGCAGGACCATGACATCGTCTTCCGCGAGCGCAAAATACGGCAGATGCTCCGCGAGATAGCTCTCCCGCGCGAACGCCCCGCCGCCAGCCTGAAGCAGAGCGGTTCCGTGAGTGGAAAGAGTGCCCGCATCAAGCGCCAAAGCTGTCGCCTCCGTGCAGGGCCCGGTTCTTCGTCGGGCGCACTGATCCATAGGAGACGCGCAGCACTTCGAAGAAATGCGGCTCGCGGTCAGCGACGAACCAGAGGATCGGATAGGCGACAAGGCCGATCAGGAAGAACACCATCGACTTGGTCCAGATGAACGGCAGAACGACCCCGGTCGCCAGTACCACGAGGTATCCGACAGGGAGGCCCAGATACTTGGGCGGTCGGGCGAGGCCCAGAAAAAGGGGGGATCGTTCTGCCAACTCTATTCTCCAACCTCAGGAGAAGCCGTCGACGATGGTGCCGGCCGAGAAGATCAGCACGATCCCGATGATGACCGAGGCGAACCAGCCCCAGTTCAGCCGCCCCATCATGCACATGAAGCCGGTGCCGATGACCGCGAGCGTGGCGACCGCGATCCCGATCGGACCGGTCAGCGCGGCCTCGACGGTTTCCAGCATGGTCTGGATCGGTGACAAGTCCTGCGCGAAAGCGGGCGTTGCGAAAGCTGCCAGGGTTGTGGCGACGGGCAAGAGGCGGCTGAGGCGATGTCTGAGCATGCGAAGTTCCCTTGTTTTACTGAAGATCGATGAGGACCGGAGCGCGCGCAGGCACCCGGGCTGCGACGCGGATGTCCGGCGAGGAAACAGGTGTAGCCGCGAGTCGGGACCGGATCCGGTGGATGCGCGCGATGTAGTCGCGGGTCTCGGTGAAGGGTGGAATGCCGGAATGCTCGACCACGCGGTGCGGGCCGGCGTTATAGGCTGCGAGCGCCAGATCGATGTCCTTGAACGTGGCGATCTGCGCGAGCAGATAGCGTGCGGCGCCATCGAGGTTCTGAGAGGGATCGCGCGGATCGACCCCGAGGCTGCGGGCCGTGTCTGGCATCAGCTGGCCGAGCCCATAGGCGCCTTTGGGGCTCACGGCGGTCGGGTTGTAGCTGCTCTCGGCCTCGATAAGGGCGCGGAACAGGACGAGCCAGTGGCCTGCATCAAGACCCACCTTCCGGAGCGCATGGTTGCTCTGGTGGCGGGCAGCAGTCCTGCGGATCAGGTCGAGGATGTCGTCTCGACCCGAAGGAGGGGTGGCATCCCGAGACGCCAATACGACCCCGGCCTCAGCGTCACCATCCAGCCCTGCCCAAGCAGGTCGGTCTCCGTAGAAGGTCCAGCCAGACGTCCGGGCTGTGCCGTCGCGACCGAAGGCGATGACGTCAGCCGCGCTCCTCGAGGGTAATGCTGTAGTCAGGGCCAAAGCGCAGATCGCGCCCGTCACCGAACTCGAGATGATGTTTGAAGAGGCCCGGCCATATGTTGAAATACCGCGGCTCTGGCCCGTGCGGGGTGATCCGGGTCGAGACCAGAATGGCTTCCGGCTCGCCCTCGCGCAGGTAGATGCACTGGTAGCGCGGCTTGCCATCGTCCGTGAACCCCACGAGTTCATACCGGCAGCGGAACGCGATGCCCTTTTCAAAAAGGTCTTTGACACCATCGATGGTGATCAGGATCTGGTTGCGCGCTATCGGCATGTTCGGACTCTCCCCACGAGAGCCCTTCTACTTCACGACACTAAGGCCATAAAGTCATATGGAGTCAATACAACATATTGCGGAAAAAAACATATTGCACGATAGTTGCCGCAACTTTTGCGGGAGAGCGACATGAATCGACAGGCGATGGCAGCGGCGATGGGGGCGATGGCGGTGTTCGGAGCCCCTGAGAAGGCGCAGGCCTATGATATCGACTGCGCTATCATGCTCTGCATGGCGGGAGGTTTCCCGCCGAGCGCTGTCTGCGCACGGGCCTATCGCACCATGATCCGCCGCATCACGCCCTGGCCCAGCCTGCCGCCCTTCGGGGTCTGTACCTTCGCTCACGTGCCGGTCGAGCTGGGCGGACCGGGTGGAGAGGGCGAACTCGACACCAACCTACCTGAATACGAATGGCTGAACCGGACTCATGTGATCTGGTTCACCGGGCGCTCCTACGAGCCGCGTGACGAGCCGCGTCAATGGGACTGGTCGATACGTTCTTGCGATCGCGAAAACCGGACCTGCCGCTACATCCAGCGGGTTTACGGATCCCACACGCCCTGGCCCGCGACATTCATCTCGGAAAGCGGTCAGGAGATTGCCTACCCAAGCGGTGGTGGCCTCTGGCACTTCTACTCCCGCAGCATCATGGTCGAATACGGCGACTACGAGGGCAACATGGGTCATTCGGAGTGGTTTTCCTACTGATCCGAACTGTCCGATGCCTTCAGGGAGAACGGGCGAAGGTCGGCAAGATCTGTGTCATAGCGTTCTGGATCAACATGCCAACGACGGCTCACCGAGCCATCATTCCAACGGTAATCGGTGAACAGGTGAATCTCCTGCGCACCATCGTTCAGAAACCCGTCTTGGAAGGGCCAGCCTGTCTTCTTCTTACCCATTGAACTCTCTGCACTCCATTTGACTACCTCTTGAGACGTTCCACTCCAGGACGCATCAGGAGCTGGCAAATAATGGCTAGCGTTTTGTGAAGAGCTCTTTTGGATCTACGTTCAGCGCTTTGGCGATACGTTCGAGAAGGTCGAGGGAGGCGGCGAACTTGGCGTTCTCGACCTTGCCCATATGGCCGCGGCTCACGTCGGCCCGATGAGCAAGCTCCTCTTGGCTGAGGCCGCGGGCGCGTCTCAAGTCCTGGATGTTCAGTGCTACACGGTCCCGCAAGTTCATGCCCGCGAAACGGACACGCTGCGCGAAATATCGCCACGCGATATATGTTACATTCGGAAGTGCAGAGAAGAAATCTTGTAGCGGCGCGAGGTCGCCGAAATGGGATGCCTGCCGATACGCAGGTCACGGGATGATCCGTCTCGCAAACATTCTGGGCCGTTCAATCGTTCTTTCGGAAAAGGGCGGCACCGGCATTACCGGTGCCGCTAGTCGGTCGCTCCCGGGGAAAATTTGAAAGGCGACAACAGGGAGGCTGTAGAGGACTAATTCTACCGGAAATTTTGGGTTGGCCAAAAATCCCATAAGAGAACTTATGTTAGTTTTGTGGTTGTCGCGGCACCTCAGACAGCTTCGAGCGCGATTGCAATCCCCTGTCCCACGCCAATACACATGGTCGATAACGACTTTTCTCCAGGTTTGAGGTCCAGCATCGCTGAACCAGTGATGCGGGCACCTGACATGCCAAGCGGATGGCCGAGAGCAATAGCGCCGCCGTTCGGGTTCACGCGGGCGTCATCATCCGCGATCCCCAGGTGCCGTAGTGTGGCCAGACCCTGCGAAGCAAAGGCTTCGTTAAGTTCGATTACCGAGAAGTCTTCTTGTTTCAGTCCAAGTCGCGCCATCAGCTTTTCCGACGCCGGTGCCGGCCCGAAACCCATGATGCGCGGTGCGACGCCCGCGGTTGCGCCGCCCAAGACCCTTGCGATCGGTGTGAGGCCAAATTTTTTTGCGACGTCGCTGGTGGCAAGGATCAATGCTGCGGCACCATCGTTCACGCCCGAAGAATTCCCAGCGGTTACAGTGCCGTCCGCTTTTACGAAAGTTTTCAGTTGGGCGAGCGCTTCCAAAGTCGTACCCGCGCGAGGGTGTTCATCCTGTACGACGATCTTTGGCTCCCCCTTTCGCTGAGGAATCTCTACCGGGACAATTTCACGGGCCAAACGACCGTTCGCCATGGCATCTCTCGCCTTTCGCTGCGAACGCATGGCGAAGGCATCTTGGTCGGCGCGGTTGATGCTGAAGTCTTCCGCTACGTTTTCGGCCGTTTCAGGCATGCTGTCGACGCCGTATTGACTCTTCATCTGTTTATTGACGAAGCGCCAGCCGATGGTGGTGTCTTCAGCAGAATTTTCGCGCGAGAATGCAGTTGTAGCTTTTGGCATCACAAACGGAGCACGAGACATGCTTTCCACACCGCCAGCAACAATGAGATCGGCTTCTCCAGCTTTGATCGCGCGGGCGGCTGTGATTACGGCGTCCATACCCGATCCGCACAACCGGTTCATCGTCGTGCCAGGGACACAATCCGGAAATCCCGCGAGTAGCAGCGACATGCGTGCGACGTTGCGGTTGTCCTCGCCCGCCTGGTTGGCGCAGCCGAAAATCACTTCGTCAATGGCCGCTAGATCTAGCTTCGGGTTTCGGCTGGCCAGGGCCCTGAGTGGGATTGCACCAAGATCGTCGGCTCGCACAGAAGAAAGCGCGCCGCCATAGCGACCAATTGGTGTGCGGATGTAATCGCAGATGTAGACGTTTGTCATTCTTAGAGTGCCTTTGTCATATCCGGGACGGCGTCGAGCAGGTCTGCGACCAGGCCGTAGTCGGCGACCTGGAAGATCTGGGCCTCTTCATCCTTGTTGATGGCGACGATGACCTTGCTGTCCTTCATGCCTGCAAGGTGTTGAATTGCCCCGGAAATCCCGACCGCGATGTACAGCTCGGGCGCCACGACCTTGCCGGTCTGGCCGACCTGCCAGTCGTTCGGTGCGAACCCGCTATCCACCGCCGCGCGCGAGGCGCCGACCGCCGCGCCCAGCTTGTCGGCCAGGCCCTCGATGATCGCGAAGTTCTCCTCGGAACCGACGCCGCGACCGCCCGAGACCACGATCTTGGCCGAGGTCAGTTCCGGACGATCCGACGCCGCGACCTTGTCCTCGACCCAGGCGCTCAGGCCCGCGTTGCCGGCCGCTGCGATGGCCTCGACGGCGGCCGAACCACCCTGGCCAGCCGCGTCGAAGGCGGTGGTGCGGACGGTCAGTACCTTCTTGGAATCGTTGGACTTTACCGTCTGAATCGCGTTGCCCGCGTAGATCGGGCGTTCGAACGTGGACCCGTCCACGATGGCGGTGACGTCCGACAAAACCATCACGTCCAGCAGCGCCGCGACGCGCGGCAGGATGTTTTTCGCGCTCGCCGTGGACGGAGCAACGATATGTTCATAATTGCCTGCCAGGCTGACCACCAGATCGGCGACCGGCTCGGCCAGGCCGTTGGCATAGGCGGCGTCATCCGCCACCAGAACCTTTGCCACGCCGTCGATCTTCGACGCGGCCTCGCCTGCGGCAGCGGGGCCCGCAACCAGAACGGTCACATCGCCCAGCGATTTGGCAGCGGTCACCGCCTTGGCGGTGGCGTCCAGCGCCAGTGCACCACCGGCGATTTCTGCAAGGAGAAGAACAGCCATTACACGATCCCCTTTTCTTTCAGCTTCGACACCAGCTCGTCGACCGAGCCAACCATTTCCCCGGCCGAACGCGCGGCGGGCTCTGCCGTCTTGACGACGGTCAGGCGCGGCGTGACATCGACGCCGAAATCGGCGGCGGTCTTTTCGTCCAGCGGTTTCTTCTTGGCTTTCATGATGTTGGGCAGCGAGGCGTAGCGCGGCTCGTTCAGGCGCAGGTCGGCGGTGACGATCGCCGGCAGCTTCACCTTGATGGTCTGCAGACCGCCGTCCACTTCGCGGGTCACGACGGCATGCTCGCCCTCGATCGCAACCTCAGAGGCATAGGTCGCCTGACCCCAGCCCAGCAGCGCCGCCAGCATCTGGCCGGTCGCGTTCATGTCGTTGTCGATCGCCTGTTTGCCCGCGATCACCAGGCCCGGCGCCTCGGCGTCGATCACGGCCTTTAGGATCTTGGCCACCGCCAGCGGCTCGATATCTTGGTGCACGTCGTCGGCGGCCACGACGAGGATCGCCCGGTCCGCGCCCATCGCCAGCGCCGTGCGCAGCGTTTCCTGCGCCTGTTTCACGCCGATCGACACGACGACAAGCTCGTCCGCCTTGCCCGCTTCCTTCAGACGGATCGCCTCTTCAACCGCAATCTCGTCGAACGGGTTCATCGACATCTTCACATTCGCGAGACCAACTCCGCTACCGTCCGCCTTAACGCGAACCTTCACGTTGTAATCAATTAGGTGTTTTATAGGTGCAATTATTTTCATTGGCGTTTATCGTCTTGGAAATTTGCAATGGCAGTAACGGCCCGGGTTCCAGGCCGTTACTTGGGATGTGTCTCTGTCAATTCGCAGTATAACCGCCATCTACTACAATCTCTGCTCCGTGAACGAACGATGACTCATCCGATGCGAGGAACAGGACCGCATTCGAAACCTCTTCAGGTTTGCTTGGCCGCTTGAGCAGCGTGGCCCCCAGAATTGCCTGCCGGGTCTCTTCGTCGGCGTGTAGCAGATCTTTTGTCATGGGAGTATCGATGACACCGGGATGGATCGAATTGACACGTATGCCACTTTCGGCCAGGTCGACTGCGCAGGATTTGGTCAACATCCGTACGGCGCCTTTGGATCCAATGTAGGCTCCCGCCGAAGCGGCACCAACAATCCCATAGATTGAAGAAATATTGATAATTGATGCTTTTTCGGTCTCTTTCATCAATGGAACCGCGGCTCGGATACCGAGATAAACACCGCGTACATTGACGTTGATCGTCATGTCAAATTCGTCAGGCGAGGTTTCGTGGAGCGGCTTCAGAATGAGAATGCCAGCGTTGTTCACTAGCACATCAAGTCGACCAGCACTTGATTGCACCGTGGAGATGACATTCTTCCAATCTTCTTCAAGCGTCACGTCATGCTGAATGAATTCCGCCTTCCCTCCGGCTCCAATGATACCTTTTACTACGCTTTCACCCGCTTCCGTATCACGGTCGGTTACAAATACATGCGCGCCTTCACGTGCCAGCGTTTCACAATGGGCTTTTCCCATGCCCATGGCGCCACCTGTTACCAGTGCGACTTTTCCGGATACCCGTCCCATAGTTCTCTCCTGAGTGTTCATGAACAAATTTAATTGTTTCCGCCGGGTTTTCTTAATGCCCGACGGAATTCTTTACACCTTCTCGGCAGTGCGGTCGCGGATCAGGGATGTATAACCTTCCTCCTTAACCGCACTAATGGCATTGCGATAATTGCCAATCCCGGCCATGTAGAACATCACCGCATTCTTCTTTCCGGGGATATTTGCGCCGAAGATCCAGCTTTCAGCTTTGGGGAAGAGTGTCATGTCGGCGATTTCACGGCAGGTGCCAACCCAAGCGTCGCGCGCCTCCACGGTTGGCTCCACACTTTGAACCCCCTCTTCTTCCATTGCGCAAATCGTGTCAGCGATCCATTCAACTTGCGTCTCAATGCTGGGGGGCAGGTTAGTGAAGGGGCCATTAGGGCCAAGGATCATGAAGAAGTTAGGGAAGTCTACCTCCATCATGCCGAGGTAACCGAGTGGGCCTTCCTTCCAAGTGTCGCGCATGGTCACGCCTCCGCGTCCGCGGAGGTCCATTTTGACGTAATTGCCGTCGACCGCATCGAAACCAGTGGCAAAGATTACGATGTCAAGCTCATGCTCCTCGCCGCTTTCGAGACGAATGCCGTTCGGAGTGAACTCTGCGATCGGATCGGCCTTCACGTCGGCGAGGGTCACGTTGTCTCGGTTGTAGACCTCGTAATAGTTGTTTCCGCAAAGCGGGCGCTTGGCGTAAAGGTCCTTCGGCGTCAGTTTCTCTGCGACCTTGGGGTCCTTCACGATTTGCTTGATCTTGCCCTTGATGAAGTCAGCGGCCGCATCATTGGCCACTTGGCTGGTCGCAATATCGCAAAAGGTGCCAAACATGAAATAGAAACCACCGCCGCGCTGCCAGGCGGCTTCGAAGACCCGCTCCCGTTCCTCGGGCGAGGCGGTTTCGGCGGGTTCGGCGCTTTCTTCGAAGCCGAAGGCCACAACAGAATTCTTCACTTGATTCCAGATATTATCGTAGTTCGCCTTTTGCTCGGCGATGGTAGCATCGTCTTGCGGGGTGTTCCCAATCGGCACGACATATTGTGCAGAGCGCTGAAAAACAGTCAGGTGTTTTGCAATTGGTGCCGTTGCAGTGATAACCTGAACACCCGTCGAGCCGGTGCCGATAATGCCCACGCGTTTGTTGCTCAAGTCCACTCCCTCGGGCCAGGCACCTGTGTGTAAGATACGGCCTTTGAAATCATCGATGCCCTTGAATTTTGGAACATTCGTTGCGGACAAGAGACCGAGGCCAGTGACAAGGTATTTTGCGGTAACTGTCTCACCACTATCAGTGATCACGTTCCAGAGACCGGTTTTTTCATTATAGTGCGCGCCATCCACTTTGGTGTCGAACTTGTAGCTGCGTCGAAGATCGAGATGATCCGCTACCTCGTTCATGTATTCGAGGATCTCGGGCTGGGTCAGATACCGGGTTTTCCAGCGGCCTTTTCGAAGCAACTCTTTGTCAAAAGAATAGCGATAGACATAGCTTTCCGTGTCTGACAGCGCACCGGGATATCGGTTCCACCACCAGGTGCCGCCAACGTCACTGGCGCTGTCATAGCCCCGGACGTTCAGTCCCTGCTCGTTGCGAAGTTTGTGGACAGCGTAAAGCCCGCCGAAGCCCGCGCCAATGACGACTGCGTCAAAATCCGCTCCGACCGTTTTAGTATTCTCAGTCTGAATGTTCATATCACTCCTCCCAGAGTAAGACCGCTCCGCCCCGCAGATTGCGGGTGAGATGCTAGATGAATGTTTCGTAGGGGTTTGTCTCGCACCGCACCGCAATGCAGTGCGAGTACAGGTCTCAGAGGGCCCGATACCATGCGGCGATGCGACCAAGTTCCTCGTTTGCCTCGGGCGCGCGTCCCGAAAGCGCGGGAAAGACATGCTGCATGCCTTCGACGATAGACAGGGTCACGTTTACGCCCTGTGCCTTGGCCTTTTCGTGCAACCGTTCGGCATCGCTCTTAAGCGTCTCGGCCCCTCCGGCATTGATATAGAGCGGCGGGTAACCGGTGAAATCGTTCTCCAGCGGGTTGGCCAACGGATTAAGCGGATCCGTGCCTTCACCGAGGAACATCCCCGCCATCGCTTCGAGGATCGGTTTGCCGACTAGCGCATCGGTTTCCGCGTTGGTTTCCAGTGTTTCCCCGCGCATCGCCATGTCGAGCCAGGGCGAATAGGCGATGACCGCTCCGGGCAGTGGCAACCCAAGTTCGCGTAACTTCAGCACGCTGGCGATGGCAAGATTGCCGCCAGCACTGTCGCCAGCCGTCAGAATATTTCTTGCCTTGAAACCCTTATCCAGCAGCGCTTTGTATGCGGCTACTGCATCTTCGATCTGCGCCGGAAATGGGTGCTCGGGTGCGCGCCGATAGTGCAGGATCACCGACGTAACCCCAAGCACCTTAGCGAGGTGCCCTGCCATTTTTCGATGACTATCGGCTGAGCCGACGGCAAAGCCGCCACCATGAGTGTAAACAATTACACGCGAGGTATCTGCCCCGGCTGGTAGGGCCCAGATAGCCTCAACTCCTCCGACATGATCGCTTTTGTAGCTAACGTTTTCCGGCTCTAGTGCGGGCTGCCCCCATTCATCGAACATGCTGCGCAGGTTCGCGATCGTCAGGTCTGGGTTCTCGACCATCTGATCGGTCCAATTCTGATAAAGCGCCCGCAGCGTATCCGCTTCTCTACTGATTTCCATGTTTATCCTCCCAAGCATAACATTTGGCAAAGCCACCAACTGACGTCGCCAATCTCGAAGACGTCAAACGGTCAACGGCATACGCCAATTATCTCAGAGTAAGGGCGAAAAATGCGCCATGTATTGAACAATCCTGCTTTGGAAATAGTATGATCGTGCTCAGCCTGTCGTGAGGCAGATATGCCCGTTACTAGGCTCTGTTGATGGCGTGGATACCCCCTCCCGACGGCATCGCAATGTGCCACTATGATGAGCGTTAAAAGCCATCACAGAAGGAAGGAGCATCTATGTCCGAAATTAAAATTATCGGTGTCGACTTGGCAAAGCGCGTTATCCAGTTGCATGGTGCGTACAATGATGGGTCAGTCGCGTTTCGCAAAAAGCTTTCACGAGGCCAGTTTCTCGCGTTCGTGGCACAGCAACCCAAATGCATGATCGCCATGGAGGCGTGGCCACGGCGTATGGCTGGGGCCGCGAATTTGAGAAGCTGGGGTGCGACGTGCGGTTGATACCGCCGGTCTATGTGAAGCCGTTCGTCAAACGCCAGAAGAATGATGCGACCGATGCAGAGGCCATCTTGGAGGCTGCATTGCGTCCAACCATGCGCTTTTTCGCAGTGAAGACGGAAGATCAGCAGGCCCGTGCCATGCTGTTTCGCACGCGGCAGATGTTTGTCGGCCAGCGCCCCCAGATGATCAACGCTTTACGCGGCCACCTCGCCGAACACGGATTGGTCGCGGCCCGCGGGCCTGCCCATCTCAAGCGACTCGCGGACGCAATCGCAGGTGATGACACCGCGCTGCATGCTGAGGTTCGTGACCTCGGCCGGATGTATCTGGGGCAGATTGAGGGGCTGAATACGCGTGTTGCAGAGCTTGACGCGAAGATGCGATGTGCCGCCAAGAAAGCCGACTTGGTGCGCCGAACACAAACCATGCCGGGCGTGGTTCCTGTCACGGCGCTTGCGATCGAGACATTTGCCCGTGACCTGGCCACCTTCCGGCGCGGGTGCGATTTTGCCGCCTGGCTTGGGCTTGTGCCGAAGCAGCACTCGACGGGCGGCAAAGCCCGGCTCGGGAAGACCTCGAAGATGCGACAGCGCGACTCCGGACACTCTTGGTCTCTGGCGCTATGGCTGTCCTCCAGGCTGTCGAGCGGTTTGACACACCGAATAATGGCTGGCTGAAACGCCTACTAACCCGCAAGCCGCGCATGGGTCGCCGCGATTGCGCTGGCCAACAAGATGGCGCGTGGCCTCTGGGCCATCATAATGAAACAAGAGGATTACCGGAATCCGGTGGCGGCGATGGCATAGCGAAGACGGCATGCCACGACGTCCCGGTAAGTTGGGAGTGTGAGGAGGTCACTGAAAAGTAAGGGCAAAGGATCGATCAGATCCGGGTCAGAGAAAGCAGCATTTGTGCAGGAGCCACCGAGCTCGGTTTGTTGATATGCCTCTGGTCCGCGCATCGCCATACCGGCCCGCGGTTACATCAGCGCCGCACACAGAGGCCTGATACATGACCGCACCCGATCACACGCTCGCGCCGTTCAAAAAATCACTTGCACCAATGGGGGCATGCATGCACAAATCCCGTGTCGGACTCATCTTATGAATCCAGCGTGGTAGCTGAGGTGCATGAGCAGACCGACAACCCCGACATACAAGACCATGAACTGGCCCGCTTATAACGAAGCGCTCAAGCGCCGTGGCTCGCTGACGATCTGGTTTGACCCCGAGATGAGCTGGGAGGCCGTGCCGACAGGCAGAAGAGTTACAGCGACGCCGCGACCCAGACCTGTCTTTCGATGAAGGTCCTGTTCGGCATGGCCTTGCGACAGGCGACCGGGTTCGTCGAGAGCCTGTTGCGGCTGATCGGTCTCGACTGGACGGTGCTCGACTTCAGCACCCTGTCCCGGCGCCAGAAGACCCTGGCCGTGAACATCCCGTATCGCGGCTCCAAAGGGCCGTTGCACTTGTTGGTGGACAGCACGGGGATCAAGCTTGAAGGTGAGTGGCATGCCCGCAAGCATGGCGGCCCCAAGCGACGGGTCTGGCGCAAGATCCACCTCGGGATCGACGAGCAAACGTTGGAAGTGCGCGCTGTTCAGATCACCGGGAGCCACATCGGTGACGCTCCAGTGTTACCCAACCTTCTTGAACAGATCCCGGCAGACCAGCAGTGTCACGGCTGACGGTGCGTATGACACACGAAAATGCCAGGACGCGATTGCGGACCGTGGCGTCCACGCCGTTATCCCACCAGGTAAGAACGCAAAGTCTTGGAAGACCATCACCGCCTAAGCCGCGTCGAGACGAAGATGCACTGTGTTAAGTTGCTGGGGCAGCGCCTTATGGCGCGGGACTTTGACCGTCAGGTCGCGAAAACCCTTTCTAAATAACGAGGCACCCTCCAGTCGCAAGGGTCCTCTTTGACAAGCGCGCTAAACAGCGCGGTCAACCGATCCTTGCCGATATTTTTGGCGTGGTGCATCAGGCCTCCCCGCCAGCGGGGAAATCCGTAGCCGTGAATCATTACTAGGTCGATGTCTTGCGGTTTTTCTGCTACGCCTTCGTCAAGGATATCGCAGGCTTCCGCCACCATTGTGAGCAAGAGCCTTTCTACGATTTCGTCAGCTGAGAACTCGCGGCGAGTGAAGTTCATTTCTTCTGAGACACGGAGTATTTCGCTAGCGACCAGCTCCGAATGTGAGGGTTTGCCGTCTGGCCCATAGTCGTACCATCCGGCGCCCGATTTGCGTCCTAGGCGTTTGTGCTTTTCGACCAGCCGCTCGACCAAGGGCACGTGACCACAGCAGTTCCCTTCGGCAACTGCCTTGCGACGGATATTCGCGTAGGCGATGTCCAGCCCCGACATGTCCTGTGCAGCATATGGACCCATCGCCATACCGAATCCGCGCATAGCCGCGTCGATCTCGTCGACATTAGCCCCCTCCACCAGAAGGCGATTAGCGGCGCGACGGTAGCTCGACAAAATTCGGTTTCCGATGAAGCCATCGCAAACACCAGACAGTACCGGGATTTTACCAAGCCTGTGCGCCAGCACAAGTGCTGCACCTAATGTTCCGTCTGACGTTCGGTCGCTCCTGACGACTTCCAGAAGTTTCATAATATGCGCAGGACTGAAGAAATGCATCCCTACAAAGCGTGCCGGGTGTTTCAACCCATCAGAGAGCCGATTTACATCGAGATAGGATGTGTTTGTGGCAATGATGGTCTCGGGTGGCAGTGCGCCTTCGAGTTCGGTCAGGATCGCGGTCTTAACCGCAAAATCCTCGAAGGCCGCCTCGATTGCTAGATCGGTTGGTGGCAGAGCGTCATAGCCTGAGACCGTAACCAGCCGGTCTTCAACCGTCTTTGCCGCATCGACGGACAGAATACCGCGACTGATACCCTGATCAATCAGCTTTTGCAGGTTTTTACTGGCCCACTCGGCGGACGAGGCACTACGTTCGACGACAGTCACCGAGATCCCTGCGGTCGCCAGCGTGTACGCAATAGCTGCGCCCATATTGCCACCACCGACCACGATGGCGGTTTCAGCATCTCGGGAAGGTCGGGGGTAGGCGCGCCCCTTGTTGGTTGCGGTACGCTCGGTGAAGAAAACGTGCCTAAGGGCCCGCGCCTGATCCGAGGTACGAAGGTCCAAAAACGCAGAGCGCTCGCTGGCTAGTGCGTCGTGCAGCGGCGTCGTCGCACTGGTCGCGACTAGGTTCACCGCAACCTGCGGGGCATTCTGGCCAGGCATACGCCGCGCTACATGCGCTCGGGCGACTTCCGCTGCGACGTGGTTTGGCTTTGGTGAAGGAAGATTGTCGGGTGCCTGTGCCGCCTCAAGTACATCGTCATCGAGAGCTATGGCCGCGCCAAGCGGGTCATCGGCTAGCAGCTGGATCAGTCCCATTTTCAGTGCCTGCTCGGCGGAAACAGCCTTCCCGGTGACAATCATGTCAAGCGCAGCTTCAATACCGATAAGTCGCGGCAGTCTTTGGGTTCCCCCTGCGCCAGGCACGATCCCCAAGTTTACCTCTGGCAAGCCCAGTTTGGCAGAAGTTGAGGCGATGCGATAGCAGCAAGCCAGAGCAATCTCTAGTCCCCCACCAAGCGCAGCCCCGTTGATTGCTGCGATAGTAGGAATCGGGAGGTGTGCAAGTTGCATCAGCACATCATTTAGTTGTGGATCAACAGGCAACTTACCGAATTCCTTCGCATCCGCGCCCGCGACGAAGGTCGTTCCTGTGCCGGTGATAATCAGCCTGGTAGCCCCAGTTTCGAGGACTTTGAAGATACAGTGTTGTATTCCAGCCCGAACCTCCGCGTTGATTAGGTTAAGCGGCGAATTGTCTATGGTCAGAATTGCTGCGTCATTTGAGAAGCTTAATTCAACAGGCATGGGCATCCTCACAGCACTGGCGCGCGATTGCGCGAGATAAATTTGGTAATGAGATAGCCTTCGAAGGTTTCCGTCCCGCCTTCAGTCCCATAGCCGCTGTCTCTCACGCCTCCAAACGGAGTCTCGGGCAGAGCGAGGCCGAACTGGTTGATGCTTACCATACCTGCCTGCAAACCCGCAGCTGCTTTATCTGCACGCTCTAACGAATTGGTAAAGACATAGGACGCCAGCCCGAAGGGTAGCCCGTTGGCCCGCGACAGTCCGTCCTCTATGTCACGAAAAGACGAGACGACAGCAATCGGGCCGAAGGGTTCTTCGCGCATCAAGTCAATGTCGTCGTTGGGCGTATCGACGATTGTCGGGGCATAGAAGTTACCATGATTTCCAAGCCTTTTGCCTCCCGTCAACACCCGTGCGCCGTTTTCGCGGGCATCCTCGACGAGCTTTTCCATCGCATTCACGCGTCCGCGATGACACAATGGCCCCATCTGTGTGCCCTCGGTTAAACCATCGCCCACCTTTACGCTCTCAAATGCTGAAACTAGCTCGGACAGAAATCGGTCGTAGATGCCTTGTTGTACGTAAAACCGGGTTGGGGCGATGCACACCTGGCCTGCATTGCGCAGCTTGTTGCCCGCCAAGGCGCGCGCCGCGGCCGTGGCATCGGCGTCGTCGAACACCAATACGGGCGCGTGACCGCCGAGTTCCATCGTCGCCCGCTTCATGTGGCGGCCAGCCAATTCTGCCAGATGCTTGCCCACCTCGACCGAACCGGTGAAGGTGATCTTGCGCACCTCGGGGCGCGCAATAAGAGTTTCCGAAATGAAGGCCGCATTACCCCAGACAAGGTTCAGACAGCCTTCGGGCAAGCCTGCATCCAGCAGATAGCGCGCAATTGCCATGCAGCCCGCCGGAGCCTCTGCCGGGGCTTTCAAGATCATCGTGCAACCTGACGCAAGCGCCGCCGCGACCTTGCGTACCGCTTGGCTCAGCGGAAAATTCCAAGGCGTGATGGCAAGGCAGACGCCTATCGGTTCGCGCACGACAAGCTGCTGTACCCCCGGGCTGCGCGATGGAATGATGCGCCCATAAATGCGCCGACATTCCTCGGCGTGCCAGTCGACGTGGTCAGCTGAGGCGCGGACCTCAGCCAAGGCCTCAGCCAGCGGCTTGCCTTCATCGAGAGTGATCCAGCCAGCGATCAGTCTGTCATTTTGGCGCAGCAGGTCGGCAAACCGTCGCAAAATTGCACTTCGTTCCATGGGAGAGCTGTTTTTCCATCGGCGAAAAGCTGATTCGGCCGAGTGAACCGCATGGTCCAGATCTGCGGCGCTAGCCTGCGGAATCTGTCCGATAGTTTGCCCGTTTGCAGGGTTTATGACTGCACGATCCTCCGGCGTGGGAGAAGCGATCCAGTCCCGTCCGATGAGGTGCTGGATGGTCGGATAATTCATTTCTTTCATGGCGTTATGCCCTCGCTCAGTTGTGTCATCCGCAGGATCCGGCACGAAGGGGACCAGATGGACGACTTTAGTTTTCCGCATAGCGGAAAAGTTTACCACAGTATTGACGCGGACGTTATCGATCGTTTAGATGTGTTTCAAGACGCATAATTCTTCCCGAGGAGGGATGTCGTGAGACCAAGGAAAGACCGCACCAAGGACGCCGAGAGACAGGACCGCGATTTTGTCACGGCGTTGGCGCGCGGCTTGGAGCTGTTGCGGGCCTTTCGGCGGGAAGGGGAAGCTCTGGGGAATGGTGAGTTGGCCGAGCGCACTGGCCTGAGCAGATCGACGGTCTCCCGGCTGGCCTATACACTGAACAAGCTGGAATACCTCAGCTACGACCCGGATACAGCACGTTATCGACTGGCCCCTCCAGTGCTTTCGTTGGGTTTCTCCTGCCTTGCAGGGATTCCGCTGCGGCAACTGGCGAAGCCCTTTATGCAGGAGCTGGCTGATTACACAGGCATGCCGGTGGCCATGGCCAGTCGTGACCGGCTATCGATGGTCTATCTGGAGCGGTGCAAGGGCACTAATGCCGTCACGCTGGCGATCGAGGTTGGTGCCCATATTAAACTGGCCACGACCGCGGTTGGTCGCGCCTGCATAGCGGCGCACGACCCGGATGAGCGGGCCAGAATTCTGGCCCTTGTGGAGGAACATGAAGGCGACAACTGGCCGAATGTGCAGCCCGGAATCGAAGCAGCTATCGCAGACTACCAACAGCACGGTTACTGCACGTCCTTCACGGAGTGGAAACGTGATGTGAACGCTGTAGCGGTGCCCTTCGTGCCGAAGGACGGCTCACCCATTATTGCCTTCAACTGCGGTGGCCCTTCGCAAACCCTTACGCGCGACTGGATCGAAAGCGACGTCGCGCACCGCCTTGTCGATCTTGTCCGCCGCGTTGCGGCGGTCGCACCCTGAACAATAGAGAGCATCATGGCCCTTGATAAAGATACCCTTTCCCAGTTTCTCGACGCGCTCGACCGCTTCGTGAAAGAGCGACTAATCCCTTACGAGGATCGCGTCGCCGACGAGGATGTGATTCCGCCGATGCTGGTCGATGAAATCCGCATGATGGGCCTTTTCGGCATGTCGATCCCGGAAGATTTCGGCGGGCTCGGCTTGTCGATGATAGAGGAAGTGCAAGCCGCTTTCGTTCTTGGCCAGGCTTCGCCTGCGTTCCGGTCGCTAGTTGGCACCAACAACGGGATCGGCTCTCAGGGAATCATCATCGATGGAACCGACGAGCAGAAGGCGCAGTATCTACCAGCTCTCGCGTCCGGAGATATGATCGCATCCTTCGCCCTAACCGAGCCAGATGCTGGGTCGGATGCTGGCAGTCTGCGCACTACGGCGCGGCGTGACGGTAACGATTTCCTTCTGAACGGCACGAAACGCTACATTACCAATGCACCGCGTGCCGATCTATTCACGGTTTTTGCCCGGACCAATCCAGAGGCGGAAGGTTCTGCCGGCGTAAGCGCCTTTCTCGTCGAGGCAGGGACGCCAGGCATAACGCTTGGCCAGCCTGACAGGAAGATGGGGCAGAAGGGCTCGCACACATGCGACGTCATCCTTGACAATGTCCGCGTGCCTGCCGCGAACATTATCGGCGGGCCGGACCGTCTGAACAAGGGCTTTAAGACAGCAATGAAAGTCCTTGACCGGGGCCGACTGCATATTTCTGCCGTCTGTGTGGGCGCCGCCGAACGGCTGATCCGTGACAGCCTATCCTATGCGATGGAACGCAAACAATTCGGTGAACCCATCGCTGAAAAGCAACTGATCCAAGCCATGCTGGCTGACAGTCGCGCCGAGGCCTTCGCAGCGCGTTGCATGATCGAAGAAACAGCACGCCGCAAGGACGCTGGTCAGAACGTGTCGACTGATGCTGCCTGCTGCAAGATGTTTGCCAGTGAGATGGTAGGTCGAGTGGCCGATCGCGCAGTGCAAATCCACGGCGGTGCAGGATACATGGCCGAATATGCGGTCGAGCGCTTCTATCGCGATGTGCGTCTCTTCCGCATCTACGAGGGGACAACCCAGATTCAGCAAATACTGATCGCGCGGAATATGATCCGCACTGCAGCAGCTTAACAGGAGCGAAGACAAACTATGGACTTCAATTTCCTTTCCACCCCGAGGATCGTCTGCGAGAGCGGTGGGCTTGGCCGGATCGGCAGCCTGATGCAAGATTTGTCTTGCACCCGTGCGCTGGTCGTGACGGACCCGGGCATATTGGCCTGTGGTTTTGCGGACGAGGCAGCCGCCTCACTTAGGGCTGCTGGCATCGAGGTTGAGATTTTTCATAAAGTCGAAGCGGACCCCCCGATCGCTGTCGTCGAGGCCGCGGTAGAGGTCGCGCGGGCCTTTGGTGCTGACGGAATCATCGGACTTGGCGGCGGCAGTTCACTGGACACTGCCAAGGTCATCGCAGCGGCGGTAGCCAACGATCAACCGATTACGGACATGATCGGGATTAATCAGGTCACCGATAAACGCTTGCCACTGATCCAGGTGCCAACCACGGCAGGGACCGGATCAGAGGTAACATGGGTGTCCGTGCTGACTTCGGAAAGCCACGAAAAAAAAGCGGTATATGCACCGCAGCTTCTGCCTGACGTTGCCTTGCTAGATGCAAAGCTAACATTGGGAATGCCTCGTCACATCACAGCGGCCACGGCGTTAGACGCAATGGTTCACGCCATTGAGGCAGTAACCAGTCGCACCAGAAAGAATCCCATTTCCGATGGAATGGCGGACAAAGCGCTGGTGCTTCTCGGTCAGAACTTACCAATCGTCATGGAAACGCCTTCGGACCTGTCAGCGCGAGAGGCCATGCTGTTGGGGGCGACACTGGCTGGGATGGCCTTCATTAATGCCAGCGTGGGGGCGATTCATGCCTTGTCATACCCACTTGGAACAGGTTTCAAGGTTCCTCACGGGCACGCAAACGCTCTGGTCGCAGGACCAGTGATGAGGTTCAACATGCCCGTTGCAGAAGCTGAATATGCTCGTCTATCGCGGTTACTACTGCCCTCGCGGCCTTTCAACTCTGATGCGGCTGCGGCCCATGGCCTGATCGACGAGATGGAACGGATGCTAGTCGAAAGCGGACTTGAGTCTCGACTTTCTGGTGTCGGAGTGACCGAGGCAGCCATTCCCGGAATGGCTAATGAGGTCGTGACCGGTATCACGCGATTGCTGGAGACCAACCCGCGCGACATGACAGCCGAAGATGTGTCGCGCCTCTATCAGGAGGCGCTTTGATGGCTGGCTCATTGGACGGGATCAAGGTGGTCGACCTCAGCCGCGTGCTGGGCGGGCCTTACTGCACCCAAATGCTTGCGGATCATGGCGCTGAGGTCATCAAGGTGGAGCCGCCTCTGGGCGACGAGACCCGCAGTTGGGGCCCGCCTTTCAATGATGAACTCAGCGCTTATTTCTCTGGCGCCAACCGCAACAAGCGGTCCATCGCTATCGATCTGCAGCAACCGGAAGGGCGCGACCTGATTTTGCGGTTTCTTCAGGATGCGGATGTTTTAGTTCACAATTTTAAGTCTGGTACTCTTGAAAAATGGGGGCTTGGTTATGCTGATGTTCTCAGGGCACGTTTTCCTAGACTGGTACTCTGCCATGTGACTGGATTTGGTTCCGATGGCCCACTTGGCGGTTTTCCCGGCTATGACGCCGTGGTACAAGCTATGACGGGCCTCATGAGCATCAACGGCAATCCCTCCGAAGGCCCGACACGCATGGGTACGCCCATCGTGGACATCGGCACCGGTCTGATCGCCTGTAACGCTATTCTCGCCGCACTTTTGGAACGGGGCCGGTCCGGATTGGGCCAAGCCATCGAAGTGCCGCTATATGATTGCGCGATCAGCATGATGCATCCCCAAGCGGCTAATTCCCTCATGTCCGGACAGATACCAATGGCGACCGGCAATGGGCATCCAAATATCGTACCATACGACATGTTCGAAACAAGTAATGGCAAACTCTATCTGGCTATCGGTAACAATGGTCAGTTCGCAAAACTCTGTGACGTGCTTGGCCTACCTGAGGTGCCCTGCGATCCACGATTTGCCGACAATGCCGCGCGTCTTGCGCATCGGTCAGAGATGACAGAGGTCTTGTCAGAGTGCCTGGTGCAACATGACGCCTTCAAACTTGAGCCGGTGCTTTTGAAAGCTGGGATTCCCGCCGGAGTCGTTCGGAATGTGAATGAAGCGTTGGAGCATCCACACACCCGACATCGCGGCATGGTGGTATCAGTTGGCACCTACCGCGGCACCGGCGTGCCAGCACGCTTGTCGCGTACCCCCGGAGCGGTTCGCGCGGCACCGCCTCGCTTCGGGCAGCATAGTAGGGAGTTGCTTAGCGAGGCTGGACTGACAGAAGCTGAAATCGATAGATTGACTCAAGCGAATATCGTTCGAGAAGAACCGCGGATGCGCGAGACGACCTAAGCCGAAATTTCAGCTCAAGCGGACGATCGTGAAAAAGTTCAGGGAGGCCAAGATGGAAAGACTGCTCATATCACCGGACCGGATACCCGAATGGATTCCCGGCACGACTACGTTGGACAGTTCCGGGTGCAACTGGAACGGCATTACCCTGAAGGGCTATCGTTATGAGCGACAAGACGCGGCAATTCCCCCCATGCGCGACTATATGATTGTTGCATATGATGGCGCGCCAACCACTATGCGCCGCACGAGTGGCGGCCCATGGCAAAGCGCGCGCGTAGAGAAAGGTAGGATTTCCTTGCTCACGCGTGCAGAGGAATCCACTTGGAGTTGGTCCGAGCCTATCACGGTTAGACACGTCTATCTCAGTCACAGTGAACTCGAAAACACGGCCCTTTCGGTCTTTGATCGTGACCCGAAGTCCATTGAGATCAATGATTGTCTGTCTGCGAAGGACCCCTGTATCCTGAACTGCATCCAATTGCTAGAGAATGAGCTAAAGAACGGTGGAATCGGCCAGAGATTGATCATCGACGCCCTGCGCATCCAGATCGCCGTTCACCTTCTGCGTCAGTACGCCAAGGTCTCTTTGACCAGCGACGCAAACTCGAACTTCAGCCCTGCTCAAAGGCAGAGAATCATCGATCTCGTTGAAAGCTGCTTAGGTGAAAACCTCAGTCTGGAAGACATGGCCGCATCTATCGGTTTCAGCCAGTTTCACTTTTCGCGTCAGTTCAAGGCGGAGTTTGGGTTGGCACCGTATGCATATGTTTTGCGCAAGCGAATATCGAAGGCCCAGGAGATGCTGAGAAAGGGTAATGCCCCCCTGAAAGTGGTCGCGCTTGACTGCGGTTTTGCAGATCAGAGTCATTTTAGTCGAACTTTTCGAAAAATGACAGGCGCGACCCCCGCCGAATTCCGGCGCATGGCATAATGACCGGAAAACTATTCCTTCCTATCGCTGTCACGCACCAGAGACAAAGAAATGTTGAGCCCGTAACGCTGCAATGAATGTACCAGAAACAGAATTTAAACCACGATTTGCCTTCGAACGCAGGATTTTCTTTGGCGACTGTGACCAGCTGGGAATCGCCTTTACTGGCCGGATTACGAATTTCGCGCTGGAAGCGATCGAGACTTTCTGGGACGATTTGCTTTCAGGCCGGGGCTGGCTTTTTCTACTCACGGAAAGAAACACGGCCATGCCTTTTGTCTCTATGGACCTACAATTCCATGCGCCGGTGAAAGCAGGCGCGAACCTAGCATGCGAGGTCTATGTGGTCCATGTCGGGGAAAGTTCAGTTGGTCTAAAAGTTGTCGGCCGTCAGCATGACTTGATTTGCTTCGAATGCGAAACGAAGTCAGTTTTCCGAGATGCTTCAACATTTGGTAAAGTCAAAATTGAAAGCTCAATTCGGCAGATTTTGCTCGCGGAAGTGGGTTCGGAAAATCAAACAGTGAGCTAGGCCTGTAGGCTTTGGAGACAGCAAAGCCTGTGCAAAACGATCTCATGTAAGGGAACACAAGAAAAAGCCAGAGAAAGGGAAGCCCGGGTGCCGGGCTTGAAAGGATAGAGAGAGGCTCTTCCGGGTCCGGCGTGACAAGGACCCTGACCATGGCCAAGACCACAACCCGCCCGAAACCCGCCACTGCGAAGAAAACCGAAGCCACTGAGTTGTCCGTGCCTGGCGGCGGGACCGACATCCGGATGATCCCGCTCGACCAGTTGGAGCCGAGCCCGCTCAACGTTCGAAAAGTTGCGGCCAGCGCCAGCGACGATGCTGAGCTCCTCGTCAGTATCCGCGAGACCGGAATTAAACAGAATCTGGTGGTTCATGCGCTGTCAGAGACACGTTTTGCAGTCGATGCCGGCGGTCGTCGCCTCAAGGCGCTGAAGCAGCTCGCTGAGGACAGCGTCATCCCCGCCGATCACCCCGTGCCCTGCCTCGTCGATGATAAGCGCAACGCCATCCTTACTTCTGCAACTGAAAACCTCCAGCGCGCGGCGATGCACCCCGCCGACCAGTTCGAGGCTTTTGAGGCGATGATCGCCGAGGGCCGCAGCGAAGACGAGATCGCGCTCAAATTCGGCGTCTCCGTCGACCTGGTGCGCCGCCGCCTCAAACTCGCCCGTGTCGCGCCCGAGATCATCGAGCAGTTCCGCGCGGGTGATCTGACCCTTGAATGCGTGATGGCTTTCACACTGACCGACGACCATGATCGCCAGCTGGCGGTCTGGAACGCAGTGAAGGGCGGCTATCACATCCATCCGCAAAGCATCAAACGCCATCTTACCGAGACCGCCCATTCGGCGAACTCGGCCATCGGGCGCTTTGTCGGCATTGAGGCCTATGAGGCGGCGGGTGGTGTTCTGCTGCGCGATCTCTTCGACGACCGCGCCAGCGCCCATATGGAGAACCCCGAACTCCTAGAGCGTCTCGCCATCGAAAAGCTGCAGGCTGCGGCGAAAACCTTCGAGGGAACGTGGAAATGGGTCGAGGTGCATCTCTCGGTGGATTACGGCGCGTTTCGCAGCTTCGGGCGGGTCTATCCGCAGGACATCGACCCCGATCCGGACCTGCTCACCGAAGAAGAACGTCTCATTGCGCGCGAGGAAGAACTGGCGGCGAAGAATGACGGCGAGGACTGGACGGACGCGGAGACGGAAGAATATTATGCCATCGAGCCGCGCCTGCGCGAGATCGAGGCCCTGCAACGCGAACGGCAGCCTTACGCGGACGAAGATCGTGCCATCGCGGGCGTGGTTCTGACCATCGGTCATGACGGCGCGCTGCGTGTCGAGAAAGGCCTCGTGCGGCCAGAAGATATCCCCGCTGCGGTCGTCCCGAGCGAAAATAGTGCTGACGCGGGTGATGCCCCGTCTCCTGTCCGCCCGAACGTGACGCCGCCAACCTCCTCGACACCGGTGCCCACCTCCGACCCGGCCGCGACCTTGCGCAAGGCGAACGGGATTTCGGCGAGCCTCGCCGACGATCTGCGCGCGACGCGTCAGCATATCCTTCGGGCGCATCTGGCGGCGGATTTCGAGGTGGCGTTCGATGCGATGCTCTACGCGCTCTGCGAGCAGGCTCTGGGGCGGTCCTACAACAACGAGGCGCTCGATATCTCGATCCGGCCCTTCCAGGCGCAGAACCGCGAGGTGCTGCATTCGGATACTGTTGCCCAGAAGATGCTCGAGGCGCTGGAGCAGGGCCTCGCCACCGACTGGATTACGCTGGAGAAGCCCGAAAACTTCCGGGCGATGTCGGCGCTGCCCATTGCCGCCAAGCAGGCGCTTTTCGCCTGGGCGACGGGTCTGGCAGTCAAGCCGCAGCTTTCCTCCGACAATCGCCCCTCCCCGATCATCGAGGAGATCGGCGCGCGTCTTGACGTCGATGTGGCGGCCTGCTGGCGCCCGACTGCTCAGAATTACTGGGGTCGGGTCAACAAGGGGCATGCGGTCGCTACCGCGCGCAAGCTCATTGGCGACGATTACGCCGAAGATCGCAATCGCGAGCGTAAGGGCGATATCGCGGCCGCGATGGAGCGGGCCTTCGCGGAAACGGCCGGCGAGACGGAAGGGTTCGACGCCGCAACGGTTGTCAGGACGACGCGCTGGCTGCCCGACGGGATGGTGTTTGCCGGTGCGGCGGAGGCTGTTGCCGACATGGCAGGCGAAGCGCCGGAGACCGAGGAGGGGGATGTGTCCGCCGAAGATTCTCTGAGCGACGCCGAGAGCGATGAACCGTCGTCCTTGCCCGCCTTCCTCAGCGAGGATGCGGCTTGACGAGCCGCACGCTGACCTGATCACGACATGAGCCTTGGGCCGTCCTCACATCGAGGGCGGCCCTTTCCGGCTGACGGGTTACCAACAGCCGATATCGGATCGGCGGGCCCGTCCCGGAGATATCCCATGACCACCACACTTGACCTCGATCCCGTTAAGGAAGCCGCACTCGTCGCTTCGCAGAATGACGCCTTTCGTCGCTCTATCCTTGGCAATATCCTCGTCACCGATGCCCCGCAGGGCCAGTTCGTGATGACCCGTGGCGTTGCAGCGCTTGGGCCCGATGCCCAGCTTGCTCTCACCCGCAGCGTGGCTTCATTTGACGCGTTCAACGCTGACAGCGACCCGCAAGGATGGCACGAGATGGGCGTCATCGACCTCGACGGCACGAAGGTCTGGTTCAAGATCGACCTGTACGACGTCGACTACACCTATGGCTCGCCTGAGCCCTCCGATCCTGATCAGACGCGCCGGGTCCTGACCCTGCTTCTGCCGTCGGAATACTGACGCCCCTTTTTCACCGACATCGCCACGGATCGCCCTTGCACAAAGGGCGGTCCTTTCGGGCTGGCGGGTTCCAAGGGGCGCGATGATCGTGTCCGGCCTGCCGCAGGAGACCAGAGATGGCCAAGACACTCGACTACCAGATCACCCTCTATCCCGCACATCGCGATGGCGCCTTCGTCGTCACCCAGTTCCAGATGCTGGCGAACTACCCCGAAAAGCGCATCGAGGCCGCGGGCATGGATGATCTGATCGACCAAGTGACGCAGTTCGCGATGGAGCACGGCGAGAGCTGCAGCGCCTCGGTGCGCTGCCTCGCTCCGCGCAAACCGCCGGGGTTCAAGCGCGCGACCGAGAATTTGTATTTCAACCTGGTTGACCGGACGGCTGAGAAACGCGGCGACGCTGCGGCCTGAAGCCCCCCAAAGGAAACCTCCGGGGCGCGGCCTGCAAGACGGTCGCCCTCACCCTCCCTCAATTCCAAAGGACCGAAGATATGACACAAGCAAATGATTTCTACGCGCAGATGCTCGAAGCCCAGAGACGGGCAGCCGAACAGCGGGTCGAGACCCGCGCGGCGCTTCTCACCGAACTGCGCGGCCTCGGCGTGACCGGCCTCGACGTGCAATATGAAGGCTATGGCGATTCCGGCAATGTCGAGGAGGTCGTCGTGACGCCTGACACGATTACCCTGACAGAAGAGCTGCGGCGACGGGTCGAAGATTTCGGCTGGGACTTTGCCTATGCGCTGAGCCCTGGCTTCGAAAACAACGAGGGCGGCTATGGCGAATTGACCTGGGCGCTCGAGACGGACAAGATCGATGTCAGCCACTCGAACCGCTTCATCGAGACCGACACCACAGAACATGAGGGGCTCTGACATGGCACATCCTCTCCACCACGCCGAAAGCTCGGCCCGTAGATTTGGCGGTGTTCCAGATGATTACCAACATGTGCATGACTGGTTTGACTCATCTAAAGAGCACCTAGGTCTCTTTGTTCACAGAGCCCAAAAACATCATACGGTCGGGATTTATGATGCCGAGCGGGTGTTCGGTCGCAGCCTGATCAACAGCGCGGGCCGGGTCGTTCCGATCCGCTGGATCGGCGAGCAGCATGTGCGCGAAGACTGCCAGGGGCGTATCCCGTCACTGGCTGACTGGCTCGGACGCATACAACCCGAACCGTGGATGGCCAATGGCCGGATCGACAACGACCCGACGCAGATCGGCAGCGATCCGCGTGCGGCCTGGGTCCAGGCGGTTGCGGGTCACCAGACCATTCTTGGCTTTGAGGATTGGCTTCTCAAGGTCTCTGTCGAGCACGTCCAGCATCGCCAGAATCGCGCCGCCGCCTGATCCGCCGGGCGGCAAACTCACCAACCATCTGATCCCATCCAGATCGACCCGCCTGCGCCACAACCGGCTTGGCGGGTCGATTGCGTTTCGAGAAAGGACATGGACATGCAAGATCCCGTCTACGAGGAGGTCCACCAGGGCCACACGATCAAGATCTACCACGACCCCGACGCTGAGGACCCACGAGAGTGGTGCAACCTCGGTACGCTGATCTGCTGGCACCGCCGCTATCGGCTGGGTGACAGCCATCAGTACGACAGCCCTGAGGCGTTCCTGCGCGATCTTGCGGGCGTCTCGGATCAGAGCGATCTCTCGATGGATCGTCTGCGGGACCGCGCCGAGCGGAAGGCAATCATTCTGCCTGTGTTTCTCTATGACCATTCCGGTCTCGCGATGAACACCGTCGGGTTCCACTGCCCGTGGGATTCTGGGCAGGTCGGTTACGTCTACGTGACGCTCGAAGCGGTCCGAAAGGAATTCGGTGTAAAACGCGTGACCAAGGCCCTGCGCGAACAGGCTGTAGACATCTTACGTGGTGAGACCGCCGACTACGATTCTTACCTTGGTGGGCGTGTCTATGGTTACATCGTCGAACAGGGTGGCGAGGAGATCGACGCTTGCTGGGGGTTTGTTGGCGCCTATGAGACGCATTGTTTGCCGGAGGCGCGGAATGCCGTTCCTCGGTCCGATCCCCATGCGCCACCCGCGACCGGTGCATTGACCGCATATCCATAGAATAACTCGCCGCCACACACCGGAACTATGGGCAGCACCCGATCGCGGACATGCATTGCTGCATTGCAGAAAAGTCATAGCCCGCCCATTGTGCGACTGCAGCATTGCTCCTATGTTCGCTCTTGTGATCGGTTCTCTCCTCCTCCCTGAGCCGATCCGGAATAATCGGCGGCATCCACCTCCTCCCGGATGTCGCCTTTTTATTTGCAGATCCCCATTCTGAGCTCTTGCGATTTCTCCTCGTTGACCATTCGGTCCCCGAGCTTGCTGTGTGTCGGGTCCGTTTCGCTGGAGGTGCCCAAAATGCAGGCACGGCCGTGTCCCAGCAGCCTGGCATGGGTTTGCGCGACAACGCCCACAGCGTCATCCCCAGATTTTGTGGATAAGTTTTCGCTGCCAAGACTTCAGTTTTCGAGGCCATGAAAGAGTGAGAGACAGGGCGGGAGGGGTGACCCCTCCCGGGTGAGAGAGTGCACGCGGGGCTCGGGGCCAACCCTCAACCCCGGAGATTGCCGATGAACGCTCACCCCCATTCCGTCCAACTTGCAACCGAGCCCGAAGCCCCTGCCCTGCCGGATGCCCCACGCTTCGCCCAAAACCTGATGCAGGCTGCGAAAATCCTCGTCCCCGTTTTCGAGGCAGGCAGGTCCATCGACGCCGCCGCACTTCGCGCCGCGATGGAAGATGCTTGCGGTGCCAGTGACACAAGTGGTGCCTGGGTCTGGAAAGACGCCTATGAGGCGGCCGAGGTCGCCCAAATCCTTATACTCTCGCGCTACGGCGCGCTGATGCAGCGTCAGGCACTGTCGCCGCAGGCCTTCCTCACCATGATCGAACGTTTCACGGCTCTGGCCCCGTCTCACACGCGCCGCTCCGAAGACAGTATCCGTCTGCAACAGTTTTCCACGCCTTTGCCCCTCGCGGCCATCGTCGCGCAGGCCGCCGGGTTTCGGGACGACGACCTGATGCTCGAGCCGTCGACGGGCACGGGCATGCTGGCCATCTTTGCAAAGATCGCTGGTGCACGGTTGGCGCTGAATGAACTTGCCGACACGCGCCGCGCCCTACTGGGGCAGTTGTTCCCCGATGCCGCCGTATCTGACCACGATGCTGCCTCGATCGACGATCGTCTTGATCGCTCGATCACGCCCTCGGTCGTGGTGATGAACCCGCCGTTTTCCGCTGCCAACCATGTCGAGGGCCGGTTTAGGCAAGCGACCAGTCAGCATGTGCTTTCCGCCCTGGCACGCCTCGCGCCTGGTGGGCGGCTTGTCGTCATCACCGGCGAAAGCTTCCGTCCCTCTTTGAAATCCTTCCAGTCGACATTTCAGCGGATCGGCCAGAGCGCCGATGTCGTGTTTTCGGCCCCCATCGACGGCAAGGTCTTCGCACGGCATGGCACCACGATCGACACGCGGTTGACGGTAATCGATAAGCGCGCGGCTGGTGCTGAAGAGACCGCACCGGCTGATATTGACGCCGCCTATCATCCGATCTGCGCGACCACGAGTGATCTTCTCTCCGTAGTACTCGCCCATTGCCCGGAACGCCGCAGCCCCCCGCCCTGCCCCACCACATCGGCCCTTTCGGTCCCGTCTCAGCCGACCCGCACCAACCTCCACGCCCTGCGCAACGCAGCACGCAAAGAAACCCGTGCGCTCGCCGAGGAACGCGCGAAGCATCCGTTCGACGACATCGAGACGGCCCCGCTCGACTACTTGCCAAAAGCCTGGAGCGAACCCTATGGCACGTTGCAGGACACGGTCTACGAGGTCTATGACCTGCAGGCGATCCGGATCGACGGCGCGGCGGAGCATCCGACAGCACTTGTGCAATCCGCCGCCATGGCCTCGGTGCCGCCGCCCGTGCCGAGCTACCGCCCCGTTCTGCCGAAGACCCTCGTTCGAGACGGTCTCCTCTCTGCGCCGCAGCTCGAAAGCGTGATCTACGCGGGCAATGCACACGAGACGCATCTCAAGGGCTGGTTCAAGCGCGGCGAGATCGAAGGTCAGCTGATGGCAGCGTCTGAGGATGACGAAGGTGCCTTTCGCCTGCGCAAGGGCTGGTTCCTCGGCGATGGCACGGGCTGCGGCAAGGGCCGGCAGGTCGCGGGCATCATCCTCGACAATTGGCTGCAAGGACGACGCCGCGCGGTCTGGGTCTCGAAGAGCGACAAGCTCATCGAGGATGCGCGCCGCGACTGGATGGCGCTTGGGGGGCGTGAAAGCGATATCGTGCCGCTCTCGAAATTCCGCCAGGGGAGCGATATCCGTCTCCCAGAGGGCATCCTCTTCGTCACCTATGCCACCCTGCGTTCTGCTGAACGCGACGGGAAAGCCTCCCGCCTCGATCAGGTGACGTCCTGGCTTGGCGAGGGGTTCAACGGGGTCATCGCTTTCGACGAAAGCCACGCCATGGCGAATGCCGCCGGCGAAAAGTCCGACCGCGGCGACAAGAAGGCATCCCAACAAGGCCTTGCTGGCCTCGCGCTGCAAAATGCCGTTCCCGATGCCCGGGTGCTCTACGTCTCAGCGACCGGCGCGACGGTGGTCGGCAATCTCGCCTATGCCTCCCGTCTCGGGCTCTGGGGCACGGGTGATTTCCCTTTCGTGACGCGGGCCGAGTTCGTTGCCGCGATGGAGGCCGGGGGCATTGCTGCCATGGAGATGATCTCGCGCGATCTGAAGGCGCTCGGGCTCTATCTTGCGCGGTCCCTCTCCTATGCCGGGGTCGAATACGAAATGCTGGTGCATGAGCTGACGCCCGCACAGATCGCGATCTATGACAGCTATGCCGATGCCTACCAGATCATCCACACCAACTTGGAGGCCGCCCTTCAGGCCTCGGGTATTTCCTCCGAGACCGGTACGCTGAACCCCCAGGCGAAATCCGCTGCGCGCTCGGCCTTCGAGAGCAACAAGCAGCGTTTCTTCAATCATCTCATCACCGCCATGAAATGCCCTTCGCTCATCCATGCGATCGAAGCGGACCTGGCCGCGGGGCATTCGGCCGTGATTCAGGTGGTCTCGACCAGCGAGGCGGTGATGGAACGGCGCCTCGAAGAGATCCCGCCCTCGGAGTGGGACGACCTGCAGGTCGATTTTACGCCGCGCGAGAACATCATGGACTACCTCATGCACAGCTTCCCGACGCAGCTCTTCGAGCCCTACTCCGACGAGAACGGCGACCTACGCTCGCGTCCCGCCCTCGATGGTGATGGCAATCCGATTATCTGCCGTGAGGCGGAGCGGCGGCGGGATGAGCTTGTCGAGCATCTCGGTGCCCTTGCCCCGGTGCAGGGCGCGCTCGATCAGATCCTGTGGCATTTCGGGGGCGATGCGGTGGCCGAGGTCACGGGGCGCAAGCGGCGCATCGCGAGGACGCGTGAAGGGCGGCTCAAGGTCGAGAACCGAGCCGCCTCCTCCAACCTCGGCGAAACCCAGGCCTTCATGGATGACGCCAAGCGCATCCTGATCTTTTCTGACGCCGGTGGCACGGGGCGCAGCTACCACGCCGATCTTGGTGCAAAGAACCAGCGCCTCCGGGTGCATTACTTGCTTGAGCCTGGCTGGAAAGCCGACAATGCGATCCAGGGGCTGGGGCGTACCAACCGCACGAACCAAGCGCAGCCGCCGCTCTTTCGCCCCGTTGCCACAGACGTGAAGGGTGAGAAGCGGTTCCTCTCCACCATCGCCCGCCGCCTCGATACGCTCGGGGCCATCACCAAGGGGCAACGCGAGACGGGTGGGCAGAACATGTTCCGCGCCGAGGACAACCTCGAGAGCCCTTATGCACGAGCGGCGTTGCGGCAGTTCTTCTACAAGCTGCGCGCGGGCAAGATCGACGCCTGCTCCTACTCCAGGTTCCAGGAGATGACCGGGCTGACGCTCGATGAGGCGGATGGCACGATGAAGGAAACCCTGCCGCCGATCCAGCAGTTCCTGAACCGCTGCCTCGCGCTCCGCATCGACATGCAGGACGCGATCTTCGAGGCCTTCGGCGGGTTTCTTTCGGCGATAATTGAGGACGCGCGTCAGGCAGGCACCCTCGATGTCGGGCTAGAGACCCTGCGCGCCGAGAAGTTTGAGATCGTTGATCGCAAGGTCATCTTCGAGCATGAGGCGACGGGCGCGACGGCAACTGCGCTGACCGTGGAGCGTATCGATCGCAACGATCCGCTCACTCTGCCCCGCGTCAAAGCCATCTGCGCCGACACAAGAGGCGCGACGCTGTGCTGGAACAAGACCTCCAAACGCGCGGCCCTGATGGTGAAAGCGCCGGCCTTCATGGACGAGGATGGCGTGCCGATCTTGCGGGTGAAGCTCCTGCGGCCCATGGCGACCGAAATCCTCGCGCTGACCGAGTTCTCGAAGTCGCACTGGGAAGAGATCGATGATGCGATGTTCGAGCAGCTCTGGCAGGCCGAGGTCGACGCGGTGCCGGAGTTCACTACATCGAAGATCACGCTGATCTGCGGCCTCCTCCTGCCGATCTGGGACCGGCTGCCCGCCGACAACATGCGGATCTATCGTCTGCAGACCGAGGACGGGGAGCGCGCCATCGGCCGCTTGGTCAGCCAGGAACAGCTTCTCAATGTCTATGCGCGCCTTGGTCTCGACTGCCAGATTGAGATGACGCCGCAGGAGGTGTTCGGCGCGGTCATGGACGCGAAGACGACCCTCAGCCTGCTTGGGGGCTACCAGTTGCGTCGCTCTCTGGTCATGGGACAGCCGAGGCTCGAGCTGATCGGAGCGTCGGGCGCGGCACTGCCCGCATTGAAGGCCTTGGGCTGTTTCACCGAGGTGATCCAGTGGAAGACGCGGGTGTTCATCCCGGTGGATTGCACCGAGGTGCTGGCGCGGGTCCTTGCCGCGCATCCGGTTGGCGCAAGCGCAGCGGATGCAGCCGCATGAGCGCGCGGCGCAGCATCGCAGACCTCTCGGCTGATCTTGCAGACCGCGCCGAGAGTTTCTGCCGCCAGTATTTCCCCGAGGGGTCCAAGCAGGGCAACTATTGGCAGGTTGGCGACACTTCGGGCGCAAAGGGTCAGAGCCTCGCCATCCGGCTGCAAGCTCAGGGTGGGCGCAAAGCCGGATCTTGGACCGATTTCGCGACCGGTGAGTATGGCGATCTGATTGACCTGATGCATGAACGGCTTGGTTCGGTCACGCTCAAGGAAACGCTGAGGGAGGCCCGGTCCTTTCTCGGCGAGGCCCCCTGCCCTTCCTTACCTTGTGACACCCAAAGGGCTGAGTGCCCCGATGCTGCCTCTAGCAAACGCATTGCGCGGGCGCGGAAGCTCTTTGCCGCTGGCAAGCCGGTTCTCGGCACCTTGGCTGCCACCTATCTGCAGGGGCGCGGGATCACACGGCTGGGTCCGGCGCTGCGTTATCACCCGCGGGTTTTCCTGCGGCAGGGCGAGGACGACGCCGATCCGCCGCAAAGGGCCCCTGCCCTGCTCGCGAAGATCACCGACAATCGGGGCCAGATCACCGGCTGCGCACGCTTCTATCTCGACCCGTCCACCGGCGGTTTGGCCGAGATCGAGAGCCCGAAGCGGATCCTCGGACAGCTGCACGGCCATGCCATCCGCTTCTGGTCCGGCAAGGCGCGCAGCGATCTCATCGTCGGTGAAGGTCTCGAGAACACCCTCTCGGTCGGCACGGCTCTCTCCGAGTTTGACCTCGCCTCCTGTCTCACTGCCACCCATCTCGGCCTCTTCATCCCGCCGCCGGGGATCAAGCGTATCTGGATCGCGCGGGACAATGACGAAGCGGGACGAACCGCATCACTGAGACTGCGTAACCAACTGGAATCGCTTGGTATTGCCTGTGGTGGTCTCGTGCCAAACATGGGCGATTTCAACGACGATCTGCGGGCATTTGGCAAAGATGCGCTGCGCCGGTCGTTGCTTGAGGCCATGAAAGTACAAGGTCTGGAGATCGAGGACGGGTGAGCGCCAGCCCCATAAGTGACGTCCGACAGGGCAAAGGTTCCGCGGGTTCGATCTGAACCCGTTTGGAAAAGAGGAGCGATGGACCGGCGGGTCGGAGCAGAGTGCTCCTCGCCCGGACAGCAATGCGCCCCGCACCAGAAAATTCCCCTGAGCCTTCGGCTCATTCCTCGCGGGAGCAATTTTCCGGCCCTGGGCGCATTCTCCGCTGCGCTCCGATCCTGACGGATGCGGCCCGGTCGCCGCCGGTCCTGTTATCGCCCCATCCAAATCGGGTCAGATCAATCAGAGGAACCAGACAATGCCCCATCAGACAGACATCCCCGAGGAAACCGGCGTAACCTCCGCCATCCTCGACCACCTCGCACTTCATGGCGCAACACCAGGACCCGGCGAGACCGATCATCGCCCCCTGCCCCAGCCTGACGAGGTCGAGCTCGCCATGGCGACACTTTTCGACACCACTATCGGCCTCCTCACCGGCAGCCAGTTGGAAGACAATCTCGAAGAGATGCTCTGGTCCCTCACCTCGATCTTCCATCGCCGGCTTGCCCATATCCAGAAGCTTCTCGACGATAACGAATTCGAGGTCCGGGAAAGTTTGGCCATCCAGGACGGTTCCGAGGTCGCTTCGGTTGAACTGGAACGCCTCCAGTTGATCGGGCTTAAGCTCTGGGACCATCGCGACGCTTTCGAGCAGATGCGCGATCTGGCCGTGGACCACTTCTCGGCCGCCACCGGTTCACCCTGGCTGCCCCGCACCGGATCCAAGGTCTCGCATCGCGGTCTCACCTCCGCCGTGGTGGACAGCCGGGCCTATCTCTCGGCCAAGCGGCGCAAGGAGACCGAGGTTCACTGCCCCGAAGGCACGCGGATCGCCTTCTCGGGCGGGGACTATCACGCCTACGACCTGATCTGGTCCGTCCTCGATGCCACCCATGCGAAATACCCAGACATGATTCTTTTACACGGCGGCACACCAAAAGGTGCCGAGATGATCGCTGCCCGCTGGGCAGATACCCGTGGTGTCACGCAGGTGGCGTTCAAACCCGACTGGAAGAGCCATGGCAAGGCTGCCCCCTTCAAGCGCAACGACAAGATGCTCGAAACCATGCCACAGGGTCTGATTGCCACGCCCGGTTCGGGCATCACCGAGAACATCGTCGACAAGGCCCGCAAGCTCGGAATCCGCATCAAGAGGATCGGGGCTTAGGCCCCGGTTCACGCCCCGCGCAAGAGGTCCTGTACGACGGAAGGCTTCTTGGCGATCAATGCCAGCAGAACCTGTGCTGGGCCTGTCGGGTGCCGGCGCCCGTGTTCCCAGTTCAGGAGCGTACCTTTCGCGACGCCAATGCTCTTGGCGAACTCGGCCTGGGACAGGCCCGTCCGTTGCCGGACTTCGGCGACATCGACCTCCGCCACGGACACTTCATGCACTTTGGCGTCGGCCAAATCGCCATTCGCGAAGGCCAGAGCCTCTTCGAGGCCCTTGGATACAGATTTGAATGCACTCATTTTGCGTCGATGCTCCTTGGCCACGGCTGTTTTGCTGGGGCAGTAAGATACTTCGGCTTGAGCAACTAGCTATGGCCGTAGGTAAGATTAACCTTGCAAATCTTCCGTATCGTGGAGTAATTGCAAGGTATGTACAAACGCAAGACCCAACAATTCGTTCAGTCTTCCTTGGAGAGCCAAGCGGCTGTGGTCCTTCTCGGCCCCCGACAGGTCGGAAAGACAACACTTGCACTCGACATCGCATCAGAGCGCCCATCTGTCTATCTCGACCTTGAGCGTGAGGCGGACAGGCAAATCCTGACTGAACCAGATCTCTATCTGGACGAACAGGCGGGCAAACTCGTCATCCTCGACGAGGTGCAGCAGATGCCTGACCTCTTCAGAACCTTGCGCGGCCAGATCGATCAGCGTCGGCGGGCCGGGTTTCGGACGGGACAGTTCCTGCTATTGGGATCGGCTTCCAATATCCTCTTGCACCAAACGGCGGAATCCCTCGCCGGTCGTGTTCGATATGTTGAAATGCCCCCCTTGCAGCCTGACGAGGTGGGGGCCGATCAGTTGAACTTGCTCTGGCTGCGCGGCGGCTTTCCCGACAGCTTTCAGGCCGCGAGCGATCGGGCAAGTATGGACTGGCGTCTGGATTTCCTGCGCACCTATCTGGAGCGAGACATCCCTGCCCTCGGACCTCGGATTCCGGCAGCGACCTTGCGGCGGTTCTGGACGATGCTTGCGCATGTCCAGGGCGGCCTTCTGAACGCCGCGGCCCTTGCCGAGGGATTGGGCGTGTCCGGCCAGACCGTTGGGCGCTACCTCGATCTGCTCGTCGATCTCATGCTGGTGAGACGCCTGCAGCCCTGGCACGAGAATGTCGGCAAGCGTCTGGTGAAATCGCCAAAGGTCTATGTGAGAGACAGCGGCATCGTGCATGCGCTGTTGGGCATCGGCACGACAGAAGGCTTGCTCGGGCACCCGGTCGTCGGTGGCAGTTGGGAGGGGTTCTGTATCGAGGCGCTTCTTGCTGCCGCCCCTTTAGGCACCGAACCTTTCTTCTATCGCACTTCGGCCGGTGCTGAACTCGACTTGGTTTTGCGTTTGCCAAGCGGCGACATCTGGGCTGTTGAGATCAAACGGACGACTGCACCAAAGGTTTCGAGAGGATTTCACACAGGGGCCGAGGACATTGGAGCCAACCGAAAGCTCCTGGTCTATGCCGGTGAGCATGAGGTCCCCGTCGCGAAGGACATTCGAGCGTTACCACTGGCACATGCAATCGAGTTGTTGAGCGCGCTATGACCTCGTTTTTATCTCTGGCTCAGGACACTTCCATTGGTCTGAGGATAACAGCGACACGCGAAGAATCTCAGAGCCAGGTCTGGCCATTAGTCGGGCACCAGAGCGGATGAGTGTCTGGCAACTCGATGGTATCTGGACGCCTGCATCTCCGAATGCGAACGCAAACGCCCCTGTGATGCCACGGAAGGATGGGCGAATGCTCTGCCGTTGCCATCGATTTGTGATCTGACGGCTTTGGTCTTCGAAGAGTCTTGAAGTTTGGATGGACGAGAAGACAATCCCTACTCCTTGCGGCATCTCTCTCGTCTGTTCCCCTACTTTCCTTCATGGCCACCGCACTTCTCCCTTTGTCTGAGTTGCATGACATGCTGGTCGCAGCTGTCGTCCCGTCCACAAAGGTTGTCGCCGATCTTTTTCCCCTGACCCTGCGGGTCATTCCGCGCGGACCAAAAAGACCGGCGCCTGCCCCTCTCCGCTGCGCTCCGCCTTCGGTGTGGCCGGGCCTTGGCCAGCTGCAAGGTGACCATCATTGCAACGCAAACAAGGAGAAGAGCAATGACCACGAACTGCATCAAATTCACCAGCGCCGACATCGAAACCGCCAAGGGCGTCGGCTCCATCTCGACCCTGACCTTCGACCTCGACATCACGGTCGAACCCGTCGCGAGCTCGAACCCGATGGCCCCCACGCACCGCGTCCTCGGCCGCTCCCCGCGCGGCAAGTTGGTCGAGTGCGGCGGCATCTGGAAGAAGCAGAACAAGGAGACCGGCGCTGACTACTACACGCTGACCATCCGCGACCACGGCTTCAACGCCAACCTCGGCAAGGCCGCGAACCAGGACGATCTGTCCCTGCAGGCCGTCATCCCCTGGGGTCCCAAAGACGCCGCGTGACGGCTAAGGCCGGTCGGTTCTCCACCGACCGGCCCATCAAGACTCCAATCTTGAACGCGTTCAAGATTGGAGTTTTAGGGGTGGTGGAGCTTCTAAATAAGCGCCTGAAACTCATAGGCGCGTGGTATCTTTATTTTTCCTCCAAAACCGTGCTACCATAGAAGCAGAATCGAGTCGAACTCGGACCCAACCGAAGTCAGGGCTTAGGA
>NZ_CP045388.1 GCF_009363615.1 Ruegeria sp. THAF33
CAGGCGGTGCACGTAGATCCCCGGCAGATGGATATGGTCGGGGTTGATCGAACCGCGCGGCACGATTTCCTCGACCTCGGCTACGCAGACCTTGCCGCACATGGCGGCGGGCGGATTGAAGTTGCGCGCGGTCTTCCGGAAAATCAGGTTGCCTGTGTCATCGGCTTTCCACGCCTTGACGATCGACAGGTCGGCAAAAATGCCCTCTTCGAGGATGTACTCTTTGCCGTTGAACTCTTTGACTTCCTTGCCTTCGGCGATCTGGGTGCCAACACCTGTCTGGGTGTAGAATCCGGGGATGCCTGCCCCGCCAGCGCGCATGCGCTCGGCCAACGTGCCTTGCGGGTTAAATTCCAGCTCCAGTTCTCCGCTCAGATACTGGCGCATGAACTCGGCATTCTCGCCGACGTAGGACGACATCATCTTCTTGATCTGGCGGGTGGCCAAGAGCTTGCCGAGGCCGAAGTCATCGACGCCCGCATTGTTCGAAGCGACGGTCAGGTCCTTCACGCCGCTTGCCATAATGGCGTCGATCAAAAGTTCCGGAATGCCACAGAGGCCAAAGCCTCCGGCCGCGACCAACATCCCGTCATGCAGGAGGCCATCCAGAGCCTCGGCGGCTGTTTTGTATACCTTGTTCATGATGCGCGTCCTTTTGAGGCATTCGCAGACAAGCGCAGTCCAAGAATGCGGCGCGCCTCTTGCCACGTTGCCACCGAGCGATCGTTTCTTTCACAAATCTCAACAGCCCGGCGCACCAAGGCTGCGTTGCTGGGAGCGAGCGTGTCGCGATCAAGTCGAACGTTGTCTTCCAGACCGGTGCGGGCATGACCCCCCGCAGCGATAGCCCATTCGTTCAGTTTGAGCTGGTTGGCACCAATGCCCGCGGCGCACCATGGAGCGTCTTCACCGAAGAGGCGGCGCACGGTGTGGATGTAGTAGTCGAACACATCACGATCGACCGGCATCGCGTTTTTCACGCCCATCACGAACTGGATGTAAGGCGTGCCCACAAGCTGACCTTTGTCAGCCATGTCCTTGGCTTTCAGGATATGGCTCAGGTCGAAGGCTTCGATCTCCGGTTTGACGCTGTAGGTCAGCATTTCGCTGGCCAGCCAGTCCACCAGATCAGGCGGGTTTTCGTAAACACGTGTCGGGAAATTGTTCGATCCGACGGACAGCGAGGCCATGTCGGGCGAAAGCGGCAACATCCCGCCACGCGTCTGACCCGCGCCTGATCGCCCTCCGGTCGAGAACTGGATGATCATGCCGGGGCAGTGTTTCTCGATCCCTTCTTTCAGCGCGGCGAACTTCTCAGGGTCTGAAGACGGAGATTCATCATCGTTGCGCACATGGGCGTGCACGATGGTGGCCCCGGCCTCAAAAGCCTCGTGTGTGGAATCTACTTGTTCCGACACACTGATCGGGACAGCCGGATTGTTGGCTTTTGTGGGCAGGCTGCCCGTGATCGCCACACAGATAATGCAGGGATTGGTCATGGGTGTACTTCTCCGTTGGATGCGACCGGACGGGTGCCAGCATGTGCGGGTTCAGGTTTCAGAAAGGAACGGTCGAAAAGTGCCGGACGCTTGCGCAATGCCTCGGTGGCCTTTCGCTCGTCATCGGTGAAGAACATCCAGTCTGCGTCGGCTTTTTCATGTTTCTTGCATCCGGGACACGGGGTTTTCGCGTTCGTGCACATGACTCCTCCTCCTGCGCAGGGGTTATCGGTCAGGTAGTTTTCGCCGCCGGGCTTGGCATCTTTTCCAGTGCGTCCACGAAGAACGGGCGGAAGCCCTCAGGGTGTTCGCTCATCGGAAAGTGGCCCAGTTCATCCATGACGGCCAAAGTGGCGCCAGGAATGGCGTTGGCGGTTCGCTCGGCATCCTCGGGCGTGCAGGTCAAATCATAGGCGCCTACGATGATGTGCACCGGCGTCTTTGCAGTATCGATCGTTGGCAAGCGCGGGATCAGGCTGTCATCCTTGGTGTAAAAGCTCAGATCGCCGCGGAAAACGCCCGGACCGCTTTGCATGAACATCCAAAGCGTGTTCCAGCGTTCGGAGTTGGGCGCAAAGGGTGAGATGTTGGCGGATACGAGAGCAGCACCCATCTCGCCGCCATGGGCATCGGGTCTGTGGAACCAGTCGATGTCGTACCAGGCAGGCTGAAAATCCGACGCTTCGATCGCAATGAAGCCGCTAAATTTTTCCGGGTGAAGCGCCGCGATTTGGAGGGCAATGCGCCCGCCCATCGAGCAGCCAGCAAGGACTGGGCGATCAAGGCCCAGACAGTCGACGACGGCCAGAACGGTTTCGATGTAGGCTTCTGTCGTCAGGAGGTATTCCTGTGTCTCGAAGCCTTCTGGCGGCAGCGATTTGCCGTGCCACGGCATGTCGAAGGCGATCAGGCGGTACGATGCGGTGATCTCGGCGTCATTCATCAGGTGACGCCACTGGCGGGTATCGGCGCCTGCGGTGTGCAGGCAGATGACCGGACGCCCTTGCCCCGCCTCTTCGAAATAGATACGGCGCGGGGCACCGCTCATGGTGGCAGTTACATAGCGACCGGTGATCGGTTCGATGCTCATGCTACCAACTCCTCTTTTGCACGGGCGAGAGTCAGCACTTCCTTGAAGAAGCGCAGGTTTTTGACGAGGTTCAGAATGTCGCCATCGACCCGACCGCGACCGATCTTCACCAGTCCAAAGATGTCATGGAAGCCGGGTTCGGGGCGCGCTTGCCAGAATTTGGTAAGAGCCTCGGAGTCGGTCCGCAATGCAAAGCGCCAAGGCGTCTTGCGGCTTGGGCCCTCTACGACCGATACGATGTGCCCCTTGTCGAAAGTCAGGTAAAATTCGTCACCGCCCACCTCGATGAGCACGGTTTCGGAAAACAGCCGGCCGAGGCGCAGCAAATGCGGCGTTACCTCAAGGCGTGTTTGTATGTGCGTGAAGGTGTCGATCACCTTGGCCTCCCATGCGTTAATAAGTTGAGCAAAAGCTGCCACGATCGCGAACCCGTCGGCCATACCGGCAAGGGTATGGGTCAATACTCTACCTTGAGGTCTTTGGAAAAACACCGGTTCACAGGACTCGGGTTACCGTCGGTATCAAGCAATACCGTTGTGGGCATTGGGGAAATCTGCGGACTCGGCAAAGTCTGTATTGCGACGAGAGGCAGTCAAGCAACTCGTAACCGGATCTACAGATTGCCAGGAGGAGGAACTACCCATGGGCATCGTCAACCAACACAACATCACCGACGTCGTGATCGCGAGCCTCGGTAAGCATGGAGACATCACCGACCGCCAGCGCGAACTCGCGACTGGCCTGGTCAAACACCTGCACGCATTCATCAAGGACGTGAAACTGCAGCATAACGAATTCCTGTTCGTCTGCGACTACCTCGCCCGCGCTGGTAAGCTCTGCAATGACAACCGGCAGGAGTTCATCCTTCTGGGCGACATCCTTGGCGTCGAGGTTCTGGTCGACATGATGACCAATCCCGTCGAAGGCAACGAAAGCGAATCCACCGTTCTGGGCCCGTTCTACCGCGAGAACCCGCCGGTTCTGCCCAAGGGCGGTTCGACAATCCAGAAGCACTTTGACAACGAAGAAACCGCGTACTTCGAGGGCTACATCAAGGATGAAAACGGCAACGGCATCGCCGGTGTGACGCTCGACGTCTGGGAAGACGCGCCGAACGGCGTCTACGAAAATCTCGACCCCGACCAGCCCGAATACAACCTGCGCGGACGGTTCGAGACCGATGAAAACGGCCATTACGCTTTTGTCGCCGTGCGCCCCGTCCCCTACCCGATCCCGGACGATGAAACCGCCGGTGAGCTGCTGCGCTTCATGGGCCACCACCCGAACCGCCCGGGCCACATGCACTTCATCATCTCGAAGGATGGCTACCGTCCGCTGATCAGCCAAATCTACGACGCCGACAGCGCATGGCTCGAAGAGGACAGCGTCTTTGCGGTCAAGGAAAGCCTGATCGGCAAGTTCAAACCGGCTGCCGCCGACCTGGGCACCGACCTGCACTTCGAGTTCGATTTCGTCCTCAAGACGGCCGCCAACGGAAAGGCGACCGCCGCCGAGTAATCCCCGATACCTCCCTGAAGACTGGCCCCCGCAAGACGGGGGCCTTTTTTTTTTCGTTTAGAGGTATAGAATATCGTAAGTTCTTGGGAGGACGGCGAAAATGAATTTCAAACAGCTGACCTATTTCATTGCAGTGGCAGAGGAGCTGCATTTCGGGCGCGCCGCAGAACGCCTCGATATGGCGCAACCCCCGCTCAGCCGTCAGATCAAGCAGCTCGAGGAAGACCTCGGCGCAATCCTGTTCAACAGGGGCCGGAGCACGATCACCCTGACACAAGCAGGTGAGCGGTTGCTGAAGCGCGGCAAGACAATCCTCGCAGAGCTTGAAGACACGCAACTGGAAGTGCGTCGGCTGGGACAAGGGGCGGAAGGACGACTCAGGATTGGGTTCGTCGGCTCTGCCACATACGGAATTCTGCCAAACATCATCAGATCGTATCGGGCGAATTACCCGGACGTGAACCTAAGTCTGATCCCGATGAACAACGCCGAACTGCACCGGTCCCTGGTGTCACGGGAACTGGACGTTGTATTTGCGCGCCCAACCCTGAAGGATCCCGAGTTCCTGTCAAAGCATTTGGTTGAAGAAAAGCTGATCCTCGCCTTACCTGACATCGTCGATACGGGAACTCGGACAGTGGCCAAGCTCGAACGGCTGATGACCCACCATTTGATCCTCTATCCCGAACGCCCCAGGCCCAGCTATGCCGACATGGTTCTCAAGGCGGTTGAGGATGCGGGATTCGAGGCGCCCCTGCGCATCTGGTGTATGGATCTGCAAACCGCCCTCAGTCTTGTTGCGGTCGGTGAAGGCGTGTGCATTGTCCCAGAATCCGTCGCCAATGCGCCGCGCAAGGGTATGAAGTTTCTCAATATCGAACCCGAGATCGCGCGAACTGAACTCTCGGTCAATTACCGCCTCGATGAACAGGGCGTTCACGTCAAGAATTTCGTTAACATCGCGCAGAAAGTCGCGCGAAAGAGCCCTGTCAAAAAGGGGTGAAGGTGCAAAGCGCGTTGGCCCTGCACGCAGATTTCACACGCCCAGCCAAGTGTGCTGTGCGTCTTCATCGGCCTTGATCGCCTCGGCATCTCCCGTCCAGACGATCTGCCCTTTGCTGACGACGACCACATCGTCGGCAAGCGACGTGGCAAAACCGAAGTTCTGCTCAACGATGATCATCGACAGGCCCGCCGCTTTCAGCTCTTGCAGCTTGTCGTGGATCAGTTTGACGATGATCGGGGCCAGGCCCTCGGTCGGTTCATCAAGGATCAGCAGCTTTGGGTTCATCAGCAGTCCCCGCGCGATGGCCAGCATCTGCTGCTCGCCGCCCGAAAGCTGCGTGCCGCCGTTGTCCATGCGCTCTCCTAGTCGCGGAAACAGGTCCAACACCCGCTCCATCGTCCATTCAGGGTTCGACCCGCCAAACCGCTTGGCCGCGATTTCGAGGTTCTCACGCACACTGAGCGACGGAAAGATATCGCGCGTCTCTGGCACATAGGCGATCCCGCTCTTGGCGATGTCAAATGGTTGCCCCGCGATCGGCTTACCACCCCACAGGATTTCGCCGGACTTCAGCGGCAAAAGGCCCATGATCGTTTTCAGTGTCGTGGACTTGCCGGCGCCGTTTCGCCCGAGGATGGCCAAAACCCGGCCCGTCTGCGCTTGAAGCGACAGGCCGTAAAGGACCTGCGTTTCGCCGTACCCGGATTCGATTGCGTTCAGTTCAAGCATCTTCCCAGCTCCCCAGATAGATTTCCTTGAGCAGGCTCGACCCGCGTGCCTCTTCGGGCAGACCATCAAAGACCACTTCGCCGTAGTTCAGCACCGTGATCGTGTTGGCCACGTCAAACGCAAGGTCCATGTCATGCTCGATGATCAGCATGGTCAGGTCGCGGGGCAGGCCCGCCAGCAGGTCGTGAAAGCCTTTCGACATTTCCGGCCCGACGCCGCTGGTCGGTTCGTCCATCAGCAGAACCAGCGGCCGCGTGGCCAGCGCCACACCGACTTCAAGCTGGCGACGCACGCCATAGCTGATCTCGGACACTTTCGCGTGGATGAAAGGCATCAGGTTCACCTGGCTTGCCACCTCCTCCACGATCTCACGGACTTCGGGTTTTGCCAGGCTGTCCGACCAAAGCTGCGTCGCATTGCCGGTGTGGACTGCCGCCGCAAGCCCAAGGTTTTCCTCGACCGTCAGACCATCGAACAACGTGTTCTTCTGGTAGCTCCGCGAAAGCCCACGACGGGCGCGTTTGGCAACGGGAAGTGCTGTGACATCTTCACCGGCGAGATGCACCGATCCGCTGTCTGGGGTCAGCTCGCCGACAAGCTGGTTGAAGAGCGTCGTCTTGCCCGCCCCGTTCGGCCCCAAGATCACCCGGCGCTCGCCACGTTCCAGCTTTAGCGACACATCGCGCGTGACGTGAACGGCGCCAAAACTTTTGTCCAGATTACGTGTCTCAAGCATCGGTCAACACCTCCTCAGGCTCCTGTTTGCGGGTCGCATCGGCGAGACGGCGGTCGAATACGCCGCCCCAGCGGGCCTCGATCCAGCCGAAGATGCCATTGGCGCGGCTCATCACGACGGCGATCAGGATGACACCGACAACGAGGTGCCAATAGGTCGTGACCGAGCTCAGTTCATGTTTCAGGACAACAAAGGCGGCTGCTCCGATCACCGGTCCGACAAGCGTTCCAAGACCACCAAGGATCACCACAACCAGTGCTTCGCCCGAGACCGTCCAGCTGAGCAGACCCGGGGAGATGTACATGATGTGTTGTGCGGCTAGCGCACCGGCGAGGCCTGCGATCATGCCGGACAGTCCGAACACATCGGCCTTTACACGCCAGACCGTCAGGCCAAGCGCGCGCATCCGCTGCTCATTGTGCATGACACCGGTGAGCGAGCGGCCAAGACCGGATCGGAGGATCAGTACAGAAGCACCGTAGACCGCCCCGAGAGTGGCCAGACAGAAGAGAGCAAAGCTGCGACTGTTGTTCAGATCGACGCCAATCAAGCTCAAGTCCAGCCGGGATATGCCGCCCAACCCATCGTCGCCGCCAAAGAGCGGCGCCTCGAATACGTAGGAATAGGCCAATTGCCCGAAAGCGAGTGTCGCCATGATGAAATAGATACCATGGCTGCGCGACCCGATGGCGCCGATGACCCAGGCAGCCGCGCCGGTCAGCGCGATACTGCCCGCCATGGCAACGGGCAGTGCGATCCCCGCCTTGGTCGACAGGACTGCGTAGGCATAGGCCCCGACCCCCATCAGAGCGCCATGGCAGAGCGAGACCATGCCACCGAAGCCCGCAACGATGTCGAGCGCCAGAACCAGCATGGCAAGGATCAGGATCTCTGTCAGGATCTCCAGACCGAAATATTCAGCCGTGAAAGCCTGAAAGAGGGCACCGGCTGCGAGCAGGACCAGAGCGGTGTAACGAAGAGTGTTGTGGCGAAACATCGTCTTATCCTTTCGCTGGAAAGAGGCCCTCTGGCTTGATCACAAGGACCGCAGCCAAAAGCGCGTAGATGAGAACAGAGGCCAGTTGCGGGGCCAGAACCGCACCGAAAGTCTGCACAAAGCCATAGATCAGTGATCCGGCGATGGCGCCCTTGAGGGAGCCGAGACCACCGATCACGATCACGATCAGAGTCGGGATCAGGATCTGCAGACCCATGTCGGGCGTCACACTGAGAAGCGGTGCCGCGACGGCCCCGGCCAGGCCCGCAAGGGCACAGCCCAGACAGAAGACGATGAAGAACAGCCGTTCCACATTGATGCCCAGACAGGCCGCCATGGCATCGTTATCGACACCGGCACGGATCATTGCGCCGATCTGGGTGTGGCTGAGCACGAAGGCCAGTGCGCCGAAGATGGCGAGACCCAGAACGATGATGAACAACCGGTAGGTCGGATACTCGACACCAAGGAAGGTCAGACGACCGCCAAGCAGCGTGGGTACGTCGATGGCGAGAGCCAGATCTCCCCAGAAGATGCGAGTCAGATCGAGCAGGACAAAGATCAGCCCGAAGGTGACGAGAACCTGTGCCATGGGCCCCGATTTCCGCATGCGCTTTATGAGGCCGGAATAGAGGAGGATCCCCACCCCGGCGACCGCCACGGGCGCCAGAAAGAACCCCATCCAGTAGCCGCCCACGGCAGCCAGCGAGGCAGCGAAATACGCGCCAAGAGCATAAAGCGAGCCATGCGCGAGGTTCACGAAGTGCATCAGCCCGAAGATGACCGTCAGGCCGATGGAAAGAAGAAACAGAAGCATGGACAATTGCAGGGCGTTGAGCGCCTGAAGGGTCCAGAATCCAAGATCATGTGCCATGAGCTAAGTCCTCCTCGGACGTTATGTCCCGGCCGCAGGCGAGCGGCCGGGACAGATTGGTCAGTTGGAGTCGGGTGCCATCTCGCAGCCATTGGTCGCGTCGGCTTCCGCGGGAAGCTGAGCTAGGACCTTCTGCGTCAGCCCACCTTCACCAGCGACGGTTTCGTAGACATAGACGGGCTGGATGATGTTGTTGGTTGCGGGGTCGATGGAGAGCTGACCGCGCGGCCCCTCAAAGCTGACCTGGCGCAGGGCAGTCGCCAAAGATGCACGGTCATTTGCGCCGGTTTTTGTTGCCTCAATCAGCGCGCGAGCCGCATCGTAACCTTGGACGGCGAATTCCGACGGCGCGCGGCCGGTTTCCTCGGTGAACGCGGCCACGAAAGCGGCGTTCGCCTCGCTGTTGATGGTCGGCGCGTAGTGAAGCGCTGTGATGACGCCTTCGGCAGCCTCGCCCTGTGCGTTCACATAAAGCGGCGAGGTCAGGAAGCCCGAGCCATAAAGGGGAAGGTCAGCTTTCAGGCCAAAGCTGTCATATTGCTTGACGAAGGAAATCGCCTCGCCGCCTGCATAGAAAACGTAGACCGCATCCGCACCGCTGGCCTTGGCCTGGGCGAGATAGGGACCGAAGTCCTGCGTCTTTTGGAACGGCGTGAATTCCTGCCCGACGATCTCGCCGCCTGCGGCGGTGAAGGTCTCGGTGAAGGCGTCGATCATCTGGCGACCGGCAGCATAGTCAGGCGCAAGCGTGAACACCTTCTTCACACCCTGCTCGGCCATCCAGGTGCCCATCGGACGGTTGATCTGGCCGTTGGAAAACGACATCCGCGTGATGTAGGGTGAACAAGACCCGCCAGTCGCTGCATCATTGCCGGCATTAGCAACGATCAGTGGCACACCTGCGCCATGCACCATGTCACGCACCGCACCCAGAACACCGGAACTGACGATCCCGACCATGACATCGACCTGGTCCTGTAGGATCAGTTTCTTGGCTTTGCCAAGTGCGACAGGCGGCTTCACCTCGGTGTCTTCACGGGCGATCTCAAAGGTTGCACCAGTCTCGGAACCGAACTGTTGCAGACCGAGGTTGAACCCGGTCTCAATTTCATTTCCGAGCGACGCATATACACCCGAGAACGGGAGCAGAAGGCCCACCTTGATCTCTTCTTCTGCCACAGCAGGCACAGCGAAGCTGGTGGCGAACCCAAGGGCCGCCAGGATTGCGCGTTTCATTTTGTATCTCCTCCAGTTGGTTAACGACCCCTCCTCAGGGCCTAGCCTAAGTCGCCCCCACCCACCGGGACTGTGACACCGGTGATGTATGAGGCTTCGTCCGACGCCAGAAACAGGATGGGACCTGCCTGCTCGTCGAGCGTTCCATATCTTTTCATGAACGAGGACTGGATCGTCTGGTCGACGATGGTCTGGTACCAGTCTTCGCGTTGTTCTTCTTCGGCATTGGGGTTGCGCGGTACGACCCGCGGCGGGGCTTCGGTTCCGCCCGGTGCGGTTGCAACGACGCGGATCCCGCGTTCGGCAACTTCCCAAGACAGGCTAGCCGTGAGCGCGTTCACGCCGCCCTTCGCTGCTGCGTAGGGCACGCGGTTCAGTCCGCGGGTCGCAATGGAAGACACATTGACGATGGTGCCCTTACCTTGCGGTAGCATCCGTTCAATGGCGGCGCGGCAGCAGTAGAGTGTCGGGAACAGCGAACGGCGCACTTCTGCGTCGATCTGCTTGGGCTCGTAATGCTCAAACGGTTTGGCCCAGATCGTGCCACCGACGTTGTTGATCAGGATGTCGATGCGGCCCCAGAGATCCACGGCCTTGCCGATGGCCTTGTCGCAGCCACTCCACGTCTCGAGGTTAACCGAGATCGCCTCGACCTCGCCCCCCGCTTCGCGGATCGCCGCGACGACGTCTTTGCGTGCGGGCGAGCGGTCCACGATCAGAACCCGTGCGCCTTCGCTTGCCGCTCGTTCGGCGACGCGGCGGCCGATACCTTGTGCCGCGCCGGTGACGACCATCACCTTGTTGTCGAAACGGCCTGTCATGCCGCTTCGGCCTTCTCTTCGGTGGGGTTGAATTTCTCGTAGTAGAAATTCGTGGGCTCGACGCCCAGTTTCCCGAAATGCGCGCGCACGGCATCGACCATAGGCGGCGGGCCGCACAGGTAGACGTCGCAATCGCCGCCCGACAGGTCATCGCCGCTGAGGTGATCGGTCACGAACCCCTTGCGCTCATGCGCGTCTTCTTCGGCGGCCAGAATGGTGATCACGGTGACGTTGCCGATCTTTTCAGCAAGCGCGCTAACGCGATCCAGTTCCACGAGGTCAGCGGCGCGCGTCACGGCATAGTAGAGCGTGATCGGGTGCTCTGCTCCCTGCTCAGCCACTTGTTCCAGCATGGAGAGGAACGGCGCCAGACCGGTGCCACCGGCGAGCCAAACCTGCGTGCGCTCGATTGGCCGCAGGTAAAAGGCACCCATCGGACCGGTTGCAGTCAGAGCGTCGCCGGGCTTCGCCTGCTCGCCAAGATAGGTGCTCATGACACCGCCGGGCAGGTTGCGGATCAGGAATGTTGCTTCCTGCGCACCCGGTGCGGACGAAAAGGAATAGGACCGGTGTTTGTCCGTACCGGGGACTGTCAGGTTCACATACTGGCCCGGCAGGAAGTTGATTGGCTTGGCCAGATTCACCCGCAGACCGAAGGATGTCTCGGAAAGTTTGTCAACGCCCTGCACTTCGGCTTCCACTGCCTCGGGCGCGGTCTTGCAGATGGCGGATGAGGCCGGAACCCGCACAACGCAGTCGCTTTCTGGGGTCATCTGGCAGGTGAGCGCGTAGCCTTCTTCGGCCTCCTCGTCGCTCATCGACTCGTCCATGTAGAATTCCAGCTCGTACTCGCCCTTCTCGACAAAGCACTTGCAGGTGCCGCAGACGCCATCGCGGCAGTCCATCGGCAAGTTGATCTTCTGACGGAAGGCCGCATCGGTTACCTTCTCGTCGTCATCGCACTGGATGACGCGTGTGACGCCATCTTCGAAATTCAGGGCAACGTTGTAGGTCGTCATGGCATGCTCCTCCCTTATCCGCGCACCCAGACGTAGATGCGCGGAGGTCTTCAGGCTCCCGGAGTAACGGGGATCAGGTGTGATAGACGTCGATCACGTGGTGGATGTGATCGTTCTTCAGGACGACCTTCTTATCGGTGATCAGCGGCTTCGGCCCGCTGGTGTCGATCGAGTAGAACGACGTGCCCCAGTGGGTATCGGTCTCGGCGTAGCGGTAGCTCAGCGTTTGCCAGTTGAAGCGCAGCTTGATTTCGCTACCTTCGCGGCTCAGCACTTCGATACCCGACAGATAGTGGTTCGTGCGCGGCTCCGGCAGCGAGGTCGCCGACGACCGGTCGGTCTTGATCCGGAATACGCGGTCCTCGATGCCCTGCTTGTTGGGGTAGTACATCAAGGACATCTCGTTCTGCGGATCCTCCGTCAGCGTGTCGAAGTCATCCCATGCGGGCATCCAGAACGGACAGTCCTTGTGGTAGAATGTCAGCCAGGTGTCCCAGTCGCGATCGTCCAGAGCGCGGGCCTCCGCGAAGAGAAAGGCCTGGATGTCTTCGAAGCTCATCACATCGGTTGCAGGGCGTTCAAGAGTCGCAGTTGTCATGTTCTTTCCTCCTCACTCGGCTGCGACCGACGCCTGAGGCGCGGTTTCGCGTTCCTTGGCGATGGCGTCTCCCATCCGCTCGGACCAGTTGCTGTGCTGGATGACGAAGAGCCCTTCGTCCTCAGTGCGCGCACCGGACATAACCGGGTTGATGCCAAGGGCCTTGGCGTCTTCATCGGGACCTTCGATCCATTGGGTTGCTCCGCGGGTCAGGTCGTTCCACTTGGCGTGTGCCGCACCGGCATAGCCGCGCTGTGTGGCCCGGAATTCTTCGGTATCATCCGGCGTCGCCATGCCAGAGGCATTGAAGAAGTCCTCGTACTGGCGGATGCGTCGGGTGCGTGCTTCCTGGCTCTCGCCCTTCGGCGCGATGCAGTAGATCGTGACCTCGGTCTTGTCGACCGAGACGGGCCGGAAGACGCGGATCTGGCTGGAGAACTGGTCCATCAGGAAGACGTTTGGATAGAGGCAGAGGTTGCGCAGCACTCCCACCATCCATTCGGCCTTGGTCTTGCCGTACTTCTCCGTCCATTCCTCCAGACGCGGATAGCCGGGGCGGTTGGTCGGGTCGGCCCATTCCGTCCAGAGCAGGATGTGACCATTCTCGTAGGCGTGGAAGCCACCGCGCTGCTTCGCCCATTTGGACGCGTCGGTTGCCTTGATGTTGTCTTCTTTGCCGTCATCGGTACGGTGCGCCGTCGTGGCCACGTAGTTCCAGTGCACGGCCGAGACGTGGTAACCGTCAGCGCCGTTTTCGGCCTGCAGCTTCCAGTTGCCGTCATAGGTGTAGGTGGACGAACCGCGCAGCACCTCGAGACCTTCGTCAGCCTGATCGACGATCATGTCGACCATCTTGCGTGCTTCGCCGAGGTACTCCTCCAGCGGCTTCACATCGGCATTGAGGGAGCCGAACAGGAAGCCACGGTAGTTTTCGAAGCGGGCAACTTTGGTCAGGTCATGGGAGCCGTCCTTGTTGAACTGCTCAGGATAACCTGCACCCTTGGGATCCTTGACCTTCAGGAGCTTGCCAGTGTTGGAGAATGTCCAGCCGTGGAACGGACAGGTGAAGGTTTTCTGGTTGCGGCGCTTGAAGCGGCAGAGCTGCGCACCACGGTGCGAACAGGCGTTGACCAGCGCGTGCAGCTCGCCGTCTTTATCGCGGGTGATGACGACAGGCGTGCGGCCCATGGTCAGAGTAAAGTAGTCGCCCGGGTTCGGGATCTGGCTTTCATGCGCCATGTAAATCCAGTTGCCTTCGAAGATGTGCTTGATCTCAAGCTCGAACAGCTCTTCGTCGGTGAAAATATCTCGGCGGCAGCGGAACACGCCATTTTCCGGGTCGTCCTGAATGGCGCCGTCGAGCCGTGCTTCGAATGCGTCGAGATTGGATTGGGTGAACATCTGTGATCCTCCTCCAGACTGCCTCAGCATGGATGCATCGGCTGGTTTGTTGTTCGTGTCGCGGGACTATTCACCCGCGACGGCTTTCATGCTCCGCCGACCATCTCGGCGGAAGAAATCGATCTTGTCGGGGTCGAGCGTCGCGCCAATGCCCGGGCCGTGTGGAATTTCGACGCAGAAATCTCTGTAGACGATCGGATTTGCGAGAATGTCCTCGGTCAGCAGCAGCGGGCCGAACAGCTCGGTGCCCCACGCCAAGTCATCAACGGTAGAGAACAACTGCAATGCCGCAACGGTGCTCAGGCCGGTTTCGAGCATGGTGCCACCGTAAAGGCCAAGGCCCGCAGCCTGCCCAATGGCTATGACTTCTGAGGCGCGCTTGAGCCCGCCGGATTGCCCGATCTTTACGGCGAAGACGTCCGCAGCTTGTGCCGTTACCACTTCGAGAGCATCCTCAGGCCCGTTAAGCGCCTCATCAGCCATCACGGCGATTTCGTAGCTACGCGTCAGTTCTGCCATTGCCCGGCGATAACGCGCGGGGACAGGTTGCTCGACAAGTTCGCAGCCCGCCTCTTGCAGCCCCCTCAGACCCCAACGTGCATCCTGCAACGACCAAGCCGTGTTGATGTCAACGCGCACGCTGGCTGCATCACCAACCGCCTCTTTGATGCGGGCGACATGGGCCACGTCATCACGGACCGCTCGCTTGCCGATCTTCAGTTTGAAGACGTTGTGGCGGCGGGTTTCGATCATCTGCTGGGCTTCGGCGATGTCGGTCTCGGAATTGCCGGAGGCCAGCGTCCAGGCGACCGGTAGACGTTCGTGAACGGCCCCACCAAAAAGTTGCGACACCGGCACGCCCAAGCGCTTGCCCAGCCCGTCCCACAGAGCTATCTCGACAGCTGTCTTGGCGATCCGGTTACCTTTCACCAACTTGTCGATGAGCTGTATTGCACCATTCACATCGTCGCTGTTGCGACCAAGCAGGCCGGGCGCGATATAAGTCTCGATCGCCGACTGGATGCCTTCAGGGCTTTCCGGTCCGTAGCTCAGCCCGCCAATCGTCGTGCCTTCGCCGATGCCTTCGGAGCCGTCCGAGAACTTGACCCTGACCAGCACCGCAGTTTGCGTACGCATCGTGGCCATCGAAAGCACGTGACCGCGAATGGTGGGAATGTCGAGGATCAGGGTCTCGATCTGGTCAATCTTGGTCACTGGGGCTCACCACATCTGCAGGTTTCTAATGGATGCAGATTGCCCGCCCGAGCCGGATTCTGTCGATGATTGGGAGGGTCTTGGATAATACCCTGGCGAGATGGGACAGTAAAAACCGAGCGAAGGTCAGACCCGGTTTCAGGCCGCTCTTCGCCGTCAATTGAAAAACAGCTATTTAGATTTTCTGGAAACAGGTCTCACCGAGAAACCTTCCGCAGCACGTGAAATTCTAGTTGGCATTTTTGCTAGAACGCAGGTGGCACAAGGTAAGTAGCTCCACAACAACTGCAATGCTGGCTGAAAAAGTTGAACGAATGCAAGAGTTACGCAGCGAGCAGCAGTCATCACTCACCCTCCCAACAACTCCTCGATGAAATCCTCCTGCCGATCGAGCGCCGCCTCCCATTCCTTCGGCACCGCCGCGTCCCGCTCCAGCGTCTCTAGCTCGGGGCTACCACGCCCGACCTCCATCGTCCTCACGCTCATCGCGCGTGCTTCCCGGCGTTGCGAACGATCCCGGAAAGGCGCGCGTTCGGCTGGCTTCACCGAGTCCTCTTCGCCGACCTCGTCACCACCGTCCGCACCCCAAGGCCCCACACCCTGCACGCTTGGGGGATAGGGGAACGGCTTGCCCTCCTGGCGGGCCAGCATGCCCTTGAAGAACGGATCGTCGTAATACTTGATCCGGCTCGCCTTGATCGGATGCTGGGGCGAGGCAAGGATGATGACCTCGTCGGGATCCATAAGGCGCGCTTCGGTCTCGGAAAGCAGCGGCCGCTCTTCCAGCCGCGCTGAGGTCGAGGTCGCGCCGAGGAAACCCTTGTTGCGACCATACATCCGGGTCACCGCCTCGCGGGTCGTGCTTCCGACGGCGGCCGAGACTTCCTTCACCGTGCGTTGATCCCGCGGCGTGATGTAGAGCTTAAGCCCTGCCCCGTTCTCGAGGCTTTCGCGGCCTTCGGGTCCGTAAATCCGGTCGAGCGACGCCAACGACTGCGCAATCATCGCAACCCGGCCGCCGTAGCTCGCAAGCGAATGGATCGCGCGCTCGAGATAGGGCATCGCGCCCATCTGCTGGAATTCGTCGATCATCATCATGACGGGCCACGGCTCATCCGGACCCGGTTCATTCAGGCGGATCGAGGCAATGAGATCGGCGAACATCAGGCGCAGGAGCGGGGCCAGCGTCGCGATGTGATCCTCGGACACCGCGATGTAGAGCGACTGCGGGGTCTTGCGGAAAGTCGAGAAATCAAAATCACTCGCCTCGGTGGCCGAGCGGACCGCCGGGTTGTCCCATTGCTTGAGACCGGCGGTCATCAGCGCCTGGATGTTCGAGGTCAACAGCCGCGTCGAGGCCGAGGCGGCGTTGGTCCAGAGCTCGCGCAAGATGTCTTCCTCGGCCTCGTCGGCATAGGTCTTGTACTGGGCGTTCTTGTATTCCCCTCCTGCGACGATCTTGTTGACCTCGCCAAGGTTCGGCGTGCCGCGTTGGATCGCCAGCAAACAGGCCGCGACAAAGATAGACTTGCCGGCCTCGGAGAAGGTGTCGAGCGTCTTGTTGTCCTTGTCGAGGAAGAGGTCGGCGAGGATCGAGACCTCGGTATAGCGCTGCGCGAATGTCGGGGCCTTGGCGATCCGGGCGAGCGGGTTGTAGCGATGCGTGGCATTGGCCCAGTCAAAGGGGCTGAAGCGATAGACCTCATCGCCCTTCAGCGCCCGGAGCCGCGCGGTCTTTTCGAAGTTCTCGCCCTTCACGTCGAGCACCACCACCGAGCCCGCAAAGCTCAAAAGGTTCGGGATCACGAAACCCACCCCCTTACCGGCACGGGTCGGGGCCACCATCATCACATGAGGGATGGTGGTCGAGGAGATGAACTCGGCCTTGGAGGTCGGGAGCCCAAGCTTGCCGCAGACGAAGCCCTTGCCCGGCGCCTGCAGCATGTCGTTCTTCTTCAGTTCGGCTTTAGTCTGCCAATGGGCGGAACCGTAATCGTCGCGCTCCTTCTTCCAGGTCCAAGCCAGCGCGAGTGCGCCGAGGCCGATGGCTCCGAAGCCGACGGCGCCAAACCCCACCTTGAAAGCTTCGGGATGTGCCGCGCGTGTGCCCGCGCTCGCCTTCCAGAGCGCCAACATGTCGAAACTCTGAAACCCGGTTTTCAGGGCCAAGGTCAGGTAGAAGGCGGCGACGATGGTGCCGATGACGGCGCCGCAGATCACACCGAAGAGGAGCGCGGCCCAGAGGGGAAGTGTCTTGGTCATGGTGGTCATCTCCCCCTTAGAATTCCATCTCGTCATCGAGACCACGATCCAGTTCTCTGGCACGGCCAAGGTCGCGCCCCATTTCCTGCGCCTCCTGCTGGCCGCGCAGCCGCGCCACTTCGTTCGCCTTGTCCTGCTGCAACCCGGCGGCGCGATCGGTTAAGACCTGGTCGCCCGTTTCCTCAAACGTCATCTCGAGGAATTCCTGCGTGACGGTGATCTGGTCGAGCTTGCTCGGCAGGGCCGCATCCAGCACCTCGTAGTTGCCGCGGCGAAGTTCGGCCAAGCCTTCTTCGCCCAGTTCCTTGAAGAGCTCGGATTGCAGGGTCCGCTCGACCGTCTCTTCCTGTTCCTCGGTGAGCTTGCCGTCGCGCAGCATGTCGGCGAGGTCCTGCAGGTAGGGATTGGGCGTCCGGTCATCCTCGTCGATGAGGGGCAACGTCGTCTCCTCCTCATCGGCAAGGGTGCGACCGATCTCGACGCCCATCTCCTTTGCGCGTTCCATCAACGCGTCCATCACGCCGTCGACCTTCTCGAGCGCGGCATCCAGTTGGTCATCATTGGCCGTCTCGACGCTGAGACCGTCCTTGGCCAGCACCGCATTCATGTCGCGCTCAACCCAGTCCTGCGCCATACCGTAGTTCCGCGTGCCGCCGGCCATGATCCGGGCCACCAGCTCCTCGCTGTCCATGCCTGCCTCTTCGGCACTCTCGAGCACATCGCGCAACCCCTCGTCATTGCCGGACTGCAGCGCGCCGATCAGCACCACGCTGCCCGCCCCCGGGGGATAGGGTTCTTCAAGCTGCTTGCCGAAGCGCGCCCGTAGCTCCGGGTCGGGCACCATCTGCGAGAGATCCGCGATGATCGGCGCGGCCTTGGCCTCGAATGCGGCGCACTCGGCCGGGTCCAGTTCCTCGGCCTTGAGCCTGAGCGCCTCGATCGTGCGCTCGGAATAGTCGATCGCATCACCGACGGTCTTGATGTCCTTCATGTCTATCTCTCCTTCGGTGAAGTTCCACGGCGTGCCGGAACCGAGCCCCTCCGCCATGCCGCGCAGGGCGCGGGCCATGTGGCGCTGGTCCATCCGGTCCAGCAGGTCAGCGAGGTTCTTGTAATCCTTGGCGAAGCCCACCACCTGCGCCTGCGCCATGGCGGTTTCCTGGGCCGTCAGGGCGATCTCGCGCGGCAGGCGAGCCTCTTCCTTGGCGCGGTAGATCTCCTCGATACCCGCAGGCTTCTCGAAGATGCCCCGCTCGAGCCGGGTGGTGGCGTCAAGCATCACGCTATAGCGTTCTGCGATTTCGGCCTGCTTCTCGCGCATCAGCTGCGGCGACATCACGCCCTCGGCCCAGCAGGAAAACCAGGTGCCGTTTTCGACGCCGCGGTTGTTCAGGATGATGTGGGCGTGCTTGTGCGCTCGGTCGTCATGGACCGCGAGGACATAGTCCCACTGATCGCCGTATTCGCCGCTCTCGAAAAAATGATCCGTCCAGTCCATGGCGATGTCACGGACCTGATCAACCGTCACGTCGGTCGGGAAGGACAGCAGCATGTGCGAGGTGAACCCGAGCTTGGTCGAGCCGCGCCAGGTCCCGGCCCAGTCCTCAACGATGTCTTCTTTCTGCGCCTCAGAAAGCACCGCCGCGTCGGTCAGCGCATTGGTCATCGTCGAATAGGTGTAGACCGCCTTGTCGTTGATATAGGAGATCTGCGCCCCAAGCGAAGCACGCGTCTTGCACCCCCCGGCCCGGATCCGTTTGAACACCGCCGCCCGGCTCTGACCCGACGCCACCTTCAGCGCATTGCGCGCCGACAGGGATCCGACACGCGCGAAACTCCGCCCCTGCCGACGCCCTGCCAGCCGCGCGTCGATCCGTGCCGCGGCCTGACCCCGGATGCGCTCATCCTCCCAGAGCCGGCCCATGACCGAGGTGTAGAGGGCGAGGGGATCAGCCATTACGAACCAACTTCAAACGACTTCCGATCGCATGGGAGCTGTCCTCCAGAACCGCGCTCTCCGCCTCCTGCCCTTCTTCCTTTTGCGGCCACTCCTGATGACGCAGCGCCTGCGCCGCATCCTTCATCCGGCCCATCTCACGGCTCATGGACTGCGCCAGATCGAACAATTCGATCAGCACCGCGCGATCCGCCTCCGAGACCTCGAGCCGACCGCGATGGACCGCCTTGGCGAGCGCCAATCCCGCGTCGCTCACATCCTTCGCCTGACGCCATGCCGCGCAGAATTCCGCGACCAGATCACGGGGTACATCGAGGAAACCGCACCGTCCGCGCAGCACTGCATTGAGAGCCTGCGACCGGTTGGAAAAACCCCGCGCGCGCCACTCCGCATCGAAGGCGTCCAGCTCGGATCGGCTGGCCCGGAATGCCACTGTCTCGCTCGGATCGCGCACCGTGATCCCCTCGCCCGCCTCCTCTTTCGCGAGCCGGTTCACGTGGCGCGCAGAGATGCCGAACGCCGCCGCCAGCTCCTTCGCGCTCTCGCCCGTCGCAAAGCGCCGCGCCACTTCGATGCGCTCTTCAAGCTTCAGGTTTTTCGCTGGCCTCGGCACGGGTCAGACCCCTCGGACAAAATGTGCAAACATTGGCCATATCCTGCCAACGTCTTCCTTCTCTCCTTTGTTCATACTTCAATACATCACATTGCGCAATATTGCATTTTGCATGTTGTGACTTTTTGCTGGCCGGTGCTGGCACATCTCGATCAACGGAGTGATACGACGTCGGACCACTCAACACGCTTCAAACCAACACCAGCCGGGGAACAGTGAGCCCTTCTGTTTCGCCAGGACGCCGCCAAAATTTCGTTCAGTTTTGTTCGCGTGGGATCATGATCGAAACCAAAAAATGGCCGCCCTGAAATGGGCGACCTCGTCTTCTGGATGCTACGCGACGCGCGACCGTCAGGCGGCAGTACCTTCATGATCCGTCAGAACCATGTTCTCCGTGATACCCACAAAGAGCGGTGTGATCTGGTACTCGCCGTCCGCGATTTCTGGCGGCGTCACGGCAACGATCGCAACCGCAGGTGCTCCGTCGAGGAAACAGGAAAACAGTGCGAAATTGTCGTGTTCTCCCGAGGTCAGCGCCTCAAAGGCGCTGATGTGTTCGGGACGAATATTGGTGCTCATGCGATGATCCCTCCAGCTTCACGAGCGCGCTCGGCATAGGTGCTGAGTGGCGCGTCAGCTTCGAAGTGGAGGTCGCGCTCGATGGGCAGCCCGAGACGGCCACGATGCGCCTTGAGAACGCTGAGCCGAACGGAACCCAGTTCGGGATAACCAAGGCCGAGGTCGCAAAGCCCGAAAGAGATATCCGCGTCTTCGGGGTCGGTTTCACTCAGGAGCCAGGTGGCGCCGCCGTCGGGCGTGAAGAGCTTGACCACCGGATGATGGTCGATAGTGTCTTCACCGGCTTCGATGCGCTCTTGATTGGCGCGGCCATTGGCGGCCAGCTGATCGAGGATGGATTGAGGCAGAAGTTCCATTTGTCTGTCCTTCGTATGAGATGTCGGTGAGATTTGGCGGGAGGGGCGCGAGGCCCCTCCCTGGCCGGGTCACTCGGTGACCTGGCCGTCGTCGCTGTCGGCCTTGGGCTCGAAGAGGACGAGTTCGCCATTCACCGGGTTTGCGAAGAGCTGGATGGTCATGAAGGACTTTGCGCCTTCGTTCTGCGGGAAGGCGACACCCACCTTGTGGAAGCGGCTCTTGCCATCCTTGCCGGTGTCGGGGGTGGTGACGGTGTAGTACTTGGTCATATCGGTTCTCCTTCGTTTTCGATGCAAACGAGAGACCGTGACCGCCCGGACCGGCTGTCAGGCTGAACTTTGCTGCGCGAGGAATGGGCGCGAAGCGCACAGGGGAAAGTTCTGCTTGAAGGGGATGGCTGAAGGCCGCGCCCGGCAGATGGGACAGGTCGCGGAAATTGCATCAGGAAGAAAACGACAGGGGAACTGAGATGGCCGGGCTGCGTGCCGATCACGCCAGACCGCAGGAGGACTGGCTACGTCCACGATGGATGACGTCTGAACTTAGATGAACCTGCCACCATCGGAATGACATCTCGCCGCACAACCTGATATGGCGAGGCATGATCAAGCTTCGACCCATTGCCGATGACGATCCCGTCCTGGACCAGTCCCGGCTGCTGCGGGCCTTGGAACTCGCCTTCGCCTATGCCGACACACACGGCGGGATCGGACTGACACAGACCAAGGCGTTCAACCGGAAGTTCGCGCATTGGATGGCGGAGAACTCGCCCTGGCCGGACTACAAGGCAGAGGAGTTGCTGCGATTGAACAAGGTCCTCAATGAGTGGGATGTCGCGCCGGCCATGGTCGTGCATGATCTCATGATCGTCATGAAGCTGGGTCGGCACGTGAAGGGCAAGTTCCAAGGCTCAAAGAAAGCCAGAGCGCTGGCCTCAAATCGTGGATCCTTCTTCGCAGACCTCGCCGAGACCTACATCTTCCGCTACAATCACGCCCGCACCGCGCGTTCCGAATTTACAGCGCCGGGCAACTGGGACATCTTCCTCAACATCATCAACGTCGAGGCGGAACAGGGCCTATCCGAGCCGCATCTGGTGAAGACGCTCTACGGATTGGAACGGCAAGGGGTCTATGACCGGGAATACTACGACCACGCGAGGTTTCTATTCACCCACGTCTTGCGGCCCTTGAGCTGGATCGGGTTTCTGGCGGAGGCCCCCGGCAGCGACAGGCGCTCCGACAAGACCTATTGGAAGACGCCGCTTTGGCGCGCCTGTCTCCAACTCAGCACCGATGACATGGTGGAGGCGCCGTCGCGGCACTGAAGGCGCGCCTTGAGGATTTCCACCACTTCGGCGCTAGAGTGAGAGGCCGCCTATGCGGCGACCTCGTCCGTGTTTGGCTGCAACCCATGCAGGTAGTCGACGGCTTTCTGAGCGTGAGCAGCCGCCTGGAAGATGAACCGCTTGTCGTTGCGAAGACCGGTCAGCCAATGCGCAATATAGGCGGCGTGTTCATCGCGCGGTTCCGGTGACAACCCGAGGTCAGCGGCCAGAAAAGCGGCACCAAGCTCAGCGACGAGCTCCTCCTGGGCATAACCTTCGTCGCCCCAGCGTTTGCGGCCGAAGCTGCGATCTAGGCGCTTGGGGTGGCGAGTCCAATGGCAAACCTCGTGGCCGAGGGTTGAGTAATACGCCTCCGGGGATTCAAACGTCTCGAAGGGCGGCATCTGCACGTAGTCGGGATCGACCGCATAGAAGGCCTGGCTGCCACCATAGCGAATATCGGCCTCGGTCGCTGCGAAGAACGCTTCCGCGATGGCATTGCGCTCGGCGGTCTCGGGCATCGGCTCAGCCACCTCGTAGTAGGTCTCAGGCAGTCCCTCGATCTGATCGACGTTGAAAACCGTATAGCCCTTCATGAAGGGAATCTCGACCTCACGATCCTGGCCCGCATCATCAGTCTCGGTTTTGCGCATCTTGTCAGCATAGATGACAAGCTGACCCTTGGACCCTTTGCGGACTTGCCCGCCGAGTTCGAGTGCCTGACGATAAGTCATCCAGGTGGGTGCGGCATAGCCATGGGCGACAGATGCGGCCCAGAGCAGGATGATGTTGAGGCCCCGGTAGGCGACGCCGTTGTGGCGCAGGGGCCGGGAAATGCGACCGGCGAGGTGTTCGGCATTCCAGGGTTTGTGCCAGGGTCGAGTGCCAGCCTCGAGATCGGCAATGATCTTCTCGGTGATGCGGGTGTAGATATCGGGCTTTGCCATGTGATCCTCCATTTTCTCGTCCCCGTGCGGGACGCGGGAGGAAATGGCGGACGCAATAAGCCACCCGGGCATGGTCAACACGGGAGCGTCAGCGAATGGAGCGGGCAGACCATTGCGCGGGCGGCGGCGTCTGCCATACCCGCGATCCCCTTGCTCGCACGGGGATGAAAATGAGGAGGTTCAAGGGGCTAGAATTCGGCACCCATCATTCGCACAAACATGTTGCACGCTTTATCACGTCCACTGTGGCAACGTCTGGCATCCATGTTGAGATGGTCCGCTTACAAACCGAGAGCCGTCTCCATCCTCTCATGCTCAAAGGCTGGCGCGCATCTTCTGTGCGCGGCCCCGGTAATACCATGCTGGCGGAGTGTATCACCCCAGATCTCGCTCACCGTTTTTGCCATTTCCCTGGCCATAACCTTGGCATCAGCTTGCTCGATATCAAAGAAGGGCGCGGCTTCGACAACTGCTTCTACTGAGGGTTCAAAGCCGTGAATATCACTGATCCCGGTTTCTAAAGTCGGTTGTCTGCGTGGCTGCGGGTTTACGTCAAACATCGGTGACAGGCGCCATCGATTGTCGCGCACATAGAGAAACCCATGATTTTTCAGGTGATCATCAGTGTTTGTGATCAACACGGTGAACAATAGGCGCCGCCAAAGCTCCAGAATGTCCCTGTCAGGAAGAACAGACATTTGACGAAGAGCATCTGCAATGTCGGTGTAATAACCGTGAGCAGATCCTTTTTTCCCAAGAGCCGTACGGGCCGACATATATGGCAGACGACCACCTTTGCGGCGATCAAAGCGTTTGATGAGCCCAACAGGATGCCTGCTGGCCGCCAGTTCAAGTCGTGCCTCCGGTGTTCGAATACCGACCGCGCGCGCCATATTTAGCGTGGCGATTTCCAACCGCTCAACGGGCCATGTATCATCAATCGAGGTAAACTTTGCGATCCAGAGGTCATCGCCATCCTCGACATTGGCTTTGGGGCGCGCACCGCCAAGTGAACCAGCCGCGCCGACAAGATCACGCGCTTCGGCTTCAGCTCCATCCGGATCTCGCTCATACCGTGCCGCGATCGCGCGCAGTTCTTCAATATTCGCCAGGCGCGGCACGGGGGGCTGATCCGGATGGAATACCTCACCCTTTTCATTCAAAAACCGTAACGCCCCCTGGCGGGCCCTGTCATCTGCAGCAACCAGATAGTCAAACTCCGTCGCGCCCTCACCGTGCACCCGGCGAATGAGCTTACGCCCCCAACTATCAGGCGATGTATCCGTGAAGGGCCCTGCCAGAACATCTCGACGACGGCTGTCGCGCCCCTCAGACGAAGAATGGAAAGGCGCAAGACTGCGCGGCATGTCCGGAGCGAGGTCAAATCCTATCGGATTTTCAAGCCATCTTTCATCATAGATGAACGTGGAATGAGACCGGCGTCCATCGGTTTCAAAAATCAAACGACCAACGGGAATACAGGCGTCCCCAAGAACAACAAAAGCCTCAGGCATTAAAATGCTGTCCCTTCATCATCATCAACAGCAACCGTCCCTTTTGGCGCATCTTTCGATTTAGTCGGGATGGTTCTAATGTGCCTGCCGCGCTGCCGGATGCGCTCTGGGAGTTTGTCTCTATCCAGCCCGATGCCAGTGGCATCCGAAGATGGGTCGGCGATTTCAGCCAACCGGTCCAGCATGCCCAGAGCCAGAAGCGCCATGGCAAAGGTCTCAAGCCGAACACCACCATCGCCCCGCTCCAGCTTTGCAAGAGTCTTGTCGCTAACACCAATCCGGCTACAGAAATCCGCAACCGACATGCGGCGCCTTTTGCGCGCCGTCTGAATATCGCGACCAAGCTGCGACAAAGCGGATTTAACTTGCAATGAGCCCACAACACTCTCCAAGGGTTACATCGTACATTTTTCCGGCTTGAAAGGCTTAGTCCGGAATTTTCTCCGGTATAAAGCCTCACACCACATAAATCAAGGTTTCGCGTCATAATCCGACTGAAACTCCGATCTAAACCAATTAAAGCGAACTTTTCTCCGGTTTATTCAAAAAAACAGCTCAGGAAACACTTCTGGCGCATCCCCTCCCCTGCCCTATGATCCACTGCAGAACATTCAGACAGACTCGCGAAAGATTCGGACCCATACTTGCGAAATCTTGCAGATTCACTGTGCAGTAAACCTGCGGGCATCGACCGGTGGACCCCCTTCTTCACGCCGCCTGCCCGCTCAATCGGCCATAGAAGCTGCGCTCGAGATGCAACTCCCCTGCCCCGGCTTTTTGGACGATGCCGCGCAGATATCCGCCTGGAGACGCCACCTCACCGGCGCAATGCTTGTCGAAGGTCAAAACCAGCGCCGCCGTGGCGATTTGAGGCCCAAGGCGGTCCTGAGCGAGGTTCCAAGCGTGCTCCGAGATGCCGATCATCGGTCTCAATTGCCCAGCAACCCGGTGCAAATCGCCCCAACCCTTCAGATACCCGCCCATATTGCGCGCCCAGGACGCGAATTCAGGACAAGCTTGCATCACCGTCGGCAAATCAAGCGCAGCACCGCGTTTCTTGCGCGTTTCGGCAACCCAATCCTCCAACTCCCTATCCACCCACTCTTCCGGTGGCGCATTGGGCACCATGCCCGCCGCTTGCTCAGTTTCTGAGCGATTACAGGTTACAGGATTAAGTTGAGTTGTAATTAGTATATGAGGTTCAGGCTTGACCTCCCTGGGGTTCAATTCTTGAGTCTTTTCACTGATTTGTTCGATGCTTTCAGCGCTGTTATCCACAGCCTCATTCGTCCGAGTTCCCTTGAGATAAGCCGCCTCGACATGCTCCTGAAGCTCCTTGAACCAGGCCAGGAGCCGTTCAAGCGTCTCAGAACCCGAGTTTCGGCGCGGAAGACGGCCCAGGAGATCCTCGAAGAGCCCTGAAAGATGTTCCCAGGGCCCACTCAGCGCCGCGTGAGACGCCGCTTCGAGCCGGGCGCGGATCATCCTGCGCGCAACCGTAATTTGGCGCTTCAGGCGCTGGCAGAGCTCGCGCTCAGTCTGCAATTCAGCCTGGAGCTGTTCGAATTCCTCGACGCGGGCCGACAGCGGGGACAAATCGAAACCGTAAGCCTCGATGATGCGCCCGTCAGCGTCCCTGCGGCCCCATCGCTTGCCATTAGGACTGTCCTTGAAGGAGATCACGCCGATCTCGGCCAGGCGGCGCGCATGGCGTTTGAGCGCGGACAGCGAGAAACCCGTCTGCTCCATCAGGTAGGCATTCGACGCCCAAACGATCGGACGCTGCCCCTCCTCCCAGTCCTGAGCTTGTGTGAACGCTCCAAGCGTGTCGAGGAGCAGCATGTCGCCAGCTTTGAGGCCGATGTGAGCGCCGACGCGCTTCACTGAAACAAAGGCTTGCGATTTGGGAACAGCCGCCTTCTCGCCGTTCTGTGCGTGCTGTTCAGCGATAGCAAGACCAACCGTTGCCTTACGCCAGCCCGAGGGTTGGTTGATATTGGACATACCTCCACCATTCTGAGGCATGCCTGTCCCAGTCGCTCCATACGGAGCATCATTGAATTTCTTCATTTTTCTATGCAGGCACAGAAAACCTGTTCGCCCGAAGACGTTTTTCATTGTTTAGCGATTCGCGGGCTGCTAGGATTGTGGTGTCAAAACAAAATCGCGCCTTGTGCGCAGCAGCCCTCGGGACTTCGGTTTCGAGGGTTTTCTTTTAGGTGCCGTTCTCCTTTCTGCTCATTGCCTCCGTTTCGGCGGTTAACAGCTGTTAACCGCCACTATCCTTCGTCGTTCTCTGATTGAAACCGCTCGAAGGAATCTTGAATGAGCTGGTCCAAGTTCTGATCCAGCCAATTTGCAAAATTCGTATTGCCCCCTGCCCTCTTTACGGTCACTGAGAGGCCGGACTTTCCACTCTTGATCTGAACACCAGGAAGTGGCGAGCGTTCCTCAACAGTGCGTTCTTGCTTACCGCGTTTGCCAATCTCCTTGAGCACAAGCTCCAACCGGCCATCGGATTCCAAGTCACCGGAACGACCCAGAACCCCAAGAGCAGCCTTTTCTGTCAACTGCTCCTTTTCAAAGGCTGTCGCGAGTGTCGTCCATTTCGGGCGCCCTGCCCCCGGCGCTGCACCGATCGCTTCACCGACGGCCGTGGGAACCAAGCGGTTGATGCGCTCAAGCTGCGACAAGGTATTCTTGCTGATCGCCAGAGCCTGGCATACCTCCGCCCGGGAATAACCCTGCTCCAAAATCGCTTGAGCAAAACGAACGCGCTCGTAGTAGCTCAGCTCTGCACGCCCAGCATTCTCAAGCCCCTTTGCCAACAGGGCGTCTGTATCATCAAGGGTTCGGATCAGAGAGCGCACCGGGATACCAAGATGCCGGCAGGCCAGTATCCGTCGCTGGCCGTAGATCACCTCGAAATGCCCGTCTCTTTCCTTTGACGGGCGCAGAAGCACAGGCACTTGCTGACCAGCCTCGGCGATACTGGAGGCGAGATCCTGGATCGATTCATTCGGCTCAGCGTTGTTAACAGCTGTTAACTCGATATCGAGCCGGTCCTTGGGGCCCCAGGCAAGGATGAGGTTTGTATCAATATCCTGGATGCCGCCAAGCCCCGCACGAACAGACCCAATCGTCCCTTTGGGCAAGGTACGATGCGCTCGATCAGACCCCCCGTCTTTCGGCGCCTCTGTCGCCGCTGTAATGGCGGCCATGATCCCAGTTTTGTTTTTCCCCATAGCCATGATTAACGCCCCCAAGCCTGCTGGACCATTGCCGCAACTTCCGCACCAACCGCGTCCATACTGGTCTTGGCGCGATCATAGGTCGACCGCGTCATCTCCGATCGTGAGACCTCGTAGATCGACATCTTCAGCATGGATGCGTCACCAATCGCCGTGCTTCGCAAGCTCGTGGCTGCCACGACGCGGTCCTGAAACAGGGCTCGCATCAGGCTCACGATCTGCTGGCTTGGAATATCGCTCGGATCATCACGCGTGATGAGGAAGGAGAAGAAGTCATGATCCAGTTTGACGCCCGTATCCTCGATCACTCCGAGGTAGGCGGAAGTCATTTCCACAAACTGTTGTGTTGAGGCCAGGTCGAGCATGCTTGGCGTCATCGGCACGATGACCGAGGTTGCCGCATAGAGGCCGGTCAGGGTCAGAAACCCGAGTGCCGGTGGGCTGTCGATAACCACCACATCGTAATTGCTCTCAACGGACTGAATCGCTTTGCTGAGCTTCTCAAAGAAAGCAACGCCGCGGCCCGCATTGACTGCGGTCTCGGTTTCAAACTCGCTCAGCACGAGACGGGCTGGCGCGAGATGGAGACCCGGGAAGTAGGTTTCCACGATGGCCTCTGACATGGGCACAGGATCCTCGTAGCGCAGCGCGTCATAAATCGACGCGCCTTCAAACTCCAGTTCCGTCTGAATCCCGCAGAAACCCGTGAGGCTACCTTGCGGGTCCAGATCAATAGCCAAAACTCGGTATCCACTCAGGGCAAGGTAGTGACAAAGGTGAATAGCGGAAGTGGACTTGGCCGAACCGCCTTTGAAGTTCATCAGCTGGATGACTTGGAGCTTATCACCCTCACGGCGGCCAGGAAGGTACTTCCCGGGTGTGCGCGAGCTCGCCTCCAATAGGTGGCGGGCTTGCAGGATTTCCTCACCGGTATAGAACCGGCGTCCGTTCTTGATGACGTCCGGCTCTGGCAGGGACCCTTCACTGTGGCACTTGCGCAGGAACTGACCCGTCACGCCAAGAAGCTCAGCAGTCTCTGTTGCGCTGAATAGTCTCAAATTCTTGCGCTGATCGGGCGCATAAGCTTGCTGAAGATGCGTGGTGAGCGCAGTATGTAGACGCGCCGCCATCTGGCTTGTAAGCTCAGATTGAGAGGCTGCTTCGATGGGTGCCGTTTGGAACATAGTTGCAATTTCTCTGCTCGAACGCGCTTATTTGCGCAACTTGACTCTAATGGCCGTGATTCACCCTGCTAAGTCAAGGATTTTATCCACAATTTGTGCCACCCAACTAACGGACTACTAGGGAAGCGAAACGCCCCGGGGAGTTAACAGCTGTTAACAGCACCCCAGGAGTGGATGCACCGGACCCGAATTTGGCCCGGTGCAGAGGTCATTGGGCGTCCCGGGGGGCCCAGGGAATGACGGCCTGGAGCGCATCATCTTCTTGGTTCGCAGCCTTGCCGAGATTGGCATTGAAGCCGAAATCGCGGATCGTCAGCGTGAAGTAGTCGGCGCCGGTTTCCCGATTCTGTTTCTTCCAGATCCCGCCGCACTCGACCAGACGGCCCCGGGGAGAACGGCCGAGAACACGGTGCGTCGGGGCCAGCGGATTGTCGCTGGAAACGGGCTCAACGGTAATGTCGATGTCGAATGTCAGGGTGGAAATCGAACCGCTGCCTTTGGCGTTTTCGATATCGGGAGCGTCAAATTTAATGCAGTTGGTGGTCATCGCCAGGGTCCTTTCTTTGGTGTTGCGATGATGGTCAGAAGGCAGGGACCAATGCCAAAACCACACCGGAGGCAGAGCGCAGCGGAGAAGGGTAGGGAAGCAGAATTCTGTTTCGCGAGGAATGATCCGAAGGGGCAGGGGAGAATTCTGGTAACCGCCCTTTGTGGTTTTGGCAGGACCTGCGACCAGCATTCTAAGCAACGCCGATGGAAGGCCAGAGCGACGCACCACCAGCATGGATTGACGCCAATGTCTGACGTCAAGGGGCCGCCAACGGATCAGACCAACGGGTCGAATTCCTCGATCTTGCGGTGTGCCCATTTCAACCAGTCAGCGGCTGGCATACCGTCAATCTCATCGGCCAGACCATGAGGGTTCGCTTCAAGTGCGGCGAGAAAGGAACGAAGCCTTTGCGCTTCTTCCCAGTCCTTCGCCCGGCCCCGAAACAGACGCCATTTCTCCTGCTCAAGCTGAGCCATATGACGGCGCTCTTCCTCTGCGATCCGCTCGGCCTCAATGCGACGGTCTCGCTCCTCAAACTCTGCGCGCCGGGCGGCCAAAGCTGGGCCCGCCAACATGAGGCCCGCAATCACGGTTGGAAGCAAATCCTCACCATTGAGCGTGCTTGTTTCGACCCATTCTTTCTTCACACCCGTTCCAAGATAGGTCGTGATCGTGAAGCGCAGGAACCCGGTGGGGGCCAGAGCGCTGTTGTGGTGGTAAGGAAAAGCCGTCCAGCCCTTCGGCTCATCAGACGGCCTTCCATGAAACTGGTACATCTTTTCGACAACAGAAACCTCAAACTTTTCCCCAGAAACTTCAAACTTCAACTTGCCACGGATACTTCCTTCATGCGCGCGACCTCCTTGGTCTTCAAACCCCTTTAGAAGCGCGCTTGTAACCCGAAAGCGATAGCGATCCCTGTCGGTCAAATCCGGTAGTTCGTCTTCACCCCACCAAAAATCGTCCAAACGACGCCCACGTTTTTTGGCGCGACGTTCAGCTTGTTCCTTACCGTGTTCGTCCACCCAAGCCGCAACGATCGGGTGGAGATTGCGAAGCGTCCCGGGGATGGATGTCTTGGCAATATTCACCGCAGCCTCCTCAACACGTTTCCTGCCTGCACGGGATTTTCTTTGAAACTGACCGCTCTGCGTGATCCGGATGATACTGGACGTTCCCGCAGGGCAGGGAGGCAGATCGCGTTTTTCAACCTTCTTGCCAGCTTCCAACTTTGCCCAATACCCCCGCGGCGGCCTTGGAATCGCGTGGCGCGCGCAAATCTTGGAAAGGCCCTGATCTGAAAGGCCAAATTCCTCCGCAAGCTTTATCATTGGTTTGCGCCAGACGAGTTCATAGAGTTCCTCTCGCGATATTTGCTTCATGGCTGAATCCAGTCAATTTCTCAATTTTTCATATAGTTACGCCTGACAGTGGAACAACTCTGTGAAGTCCTGACTAGGAATTTAAGTCAAATCGCGCCGCCCAGGCGGTGCTCCTGCGCGGACAGCGCCGGTCCGGCGGCGGGGCAGGGGGCTTGTCCTTCTGCCCCGCCGCCGGACAATTTTGAAGGCCTGTTCTTGGAAAAACGCTAAACAAAAAAAGACCCCGCGTGATGCGGGGCCAGTTGGGTCTCCCCACGAAGGAGCCGTCAGGTGCAGTCGGGCACCCATTTGTCGAGTTTGGCTTTCTGTTCCGGTGTCAGACCCATGAGTTTCTGGGTGGTTGGATCACTCACGAGCTTCTCCATCTTCTCGGCCTTTTCCGCTTTCTTGAGCTTGGCGAAACCGGCAACCCGCTCGTCGCGGGCATCGCAATCGAGAAACTCGCAAAGCAAATCGACCAGATGACCGGCTGAGACCCGCGAGAAGAAATTCTCTGCCGTGGGCGTCCAGTGCTTGCGGATATCGGCCCCGGCCTCGTCGCCAATCAAGCCGAAGAACTCCACGCCACCGGCCCGGTAGGGCAGGGTGCGCGCGACCGCTTCGGTAATAGTGGCATTGCGGGCCTTCTTGCCGGTCTCGCAGAAGGTGGCGAAGGCCTCGGACAGGTCCTCCACGCGGGTGCCTTTCTGCCAGTATTCGATGGCATCGACCCCGTGCTCCAAACGCGGCTCGCGGGCAAAGCCATCTTCAACACTCGGCACATTGTTCGGGCGGTCCAGCCGAATGTCGAAAACACTCTCGAAGCTGCCTGATGCCTCCGAGAGGCCAAAACCCAGCAGGTCCAAAACCAGTTCCGGCTTGGCCAGCAGGGCGGCTTGCACGGAGGCCAGCCGGATTGCCTGTATGTCCGCCACTAGCTTTTGCGAGTAGGGGGATTTCGGGGTGTCTGACTTGGTGGTCTGCGGCGCTTGCAGGACACCTGCGTCGATGGCGGCTTTCTTGTCCTCGGGGCGAACCAGACCAGCTGTGATCTCAGGTTTGCCTGACCCGTTCACAAGGATGATGCAGCCCGCATGGGCTTTCTGGTCCTCGGTATAGTCACCGTCGAGAAGAGCCTGCAACTCGGCAAGCCGCGCCTCGCCATCCTCGTCCAGAACTCCGCCATTGGCGAGGTCAGCCAACTCGTCGTATTCCTCTGCTTCCTCTTCGGTCAGATCACCCTCGACGGGGTAGAGGCGTACCAGCTTCATCTGATCGAGCTCATAGTAGTTGAGCCAGGCCTCGTTGCGGGCCTCGGCCCATGCCCAGCCTTGGGTTTCGACCAGATCGGCCTGGGCTGTTTCCAGCTTCTCGGTGAAGAGCCGATCCAGAAGGGCAGGGGAGGCGAGGAAGACCTCGTCGGAGAAGAGATCGCGGGTGACAGTGCCGCCCTCGGCCTCGTAGGCCTCAACCCCAACAAACCTGGCGCGGCGGTCGGTGGCTTTGATCGCATCGGGATGCAGCGAGTTCTTGATCGCGCTCTCGGAGACGGCTTGTCCTTTCACCTGATCCAGAATGCTCAGGGTGAGCGCTTCATCGTCTGAGAGGGTGAAGGCCTTGGCGGTGCCAAGACTGATCTCACCTGCTGCAAGGGCGTCCAGCACCAGCGCGGGCAGGCCCGCAAGCGCCAACCGCTGATAAACGCGGGCTTCGGTGACAGCAAAGGCGAGGGCAATTTCCGGCACGGTGGCCCCGCGCGATTTCATACGACCGAAGGCGCGGATTTCATCGGCTGGGGTCATGTCCTCGCGCGCTGCATTCTCAGCGCTGGCCCAATCTTCGGCCTCGGCGGCGTCTGCCGCCAGTTTGACGGGAACCGTGGTGAAGGGATGGCTCTCGGAACGTGCCGCGATCAATTGAATGGCGCGAAGGCGGCAGCCGCCCGCGACGATCCCGACTTTGCCATCCTCGTCCATGAGGCCTGCGAGATTGTGGATGAGGCCGAAACGCTTGATGCTGTCGGCCAAGCTTTCGATATGGGCCTCGGAAACGGCTTTGCGCGGGTTCAAATCGGAGATGTAGGCCATCTCCAAGGGGATTTGCAGGATCACGGCGCTGGTGGTGTCTGCTTGGATGGGTTGTTGCTTGGTCATTGGTTTGTCCTTTTGGATGGATGTCAGGCTTGCTCGGAGCGACACAGGCGCTCGGCGGCTGGTTTTGTGGATGGGGTAGGGGAGGGGGCCGGAACGCTTGAGGCTTCGGCCCCGGTGGCGTCACCACCAGCAGGAATAGATCACGGTCGATCCGGCTTCGATCTCAGCCCGCGCCCATGCGCAGAATTCAAGATCGTAGTCGTGGTATTCGCTGGCCTGCTCGTCCTGAAACTGATGCCCATAGAAGAACCCGCCCTCGCACCGGGGCAGGGCGCTTCCCTTTACGGCTTGTTCCAGCGTGTCGATGTCGGCGGTTTCCAGTTTCAGCTCACCACAATTCAGATCGGAAGCCGAAAGCCCGGTCCGCTCGGTGTAGAGCGCCTCCATGAAGGTTTGCAGCTTGGAATGCTTGCGCCAGACGAATTTCGGGCTTTCGCCTTCTTCTCCGCTCTCGGCTGTTTTGACATATGCGTATTGGTCGAGGCCCATGGCCTGCTCCTTTCGTGGTTAGAGCGGCGCGGAATCTTCTTTTGGCGACCTCTCGGCCTTGGCCCGCTTACCGCCAGTGGCGGAGGCCTCGACTGATCTGTCAGTCCGAAAAGCCCCCGTGCTTTTCGGCTGGGCAGAGCAGGGGAGGGCGAAGCACGACCTGCGGCCGGACGGCGACCCGACACAGGGGGCCGGAGCGGTGAAATCGGGAGGGACCCGCGCGACCGCGTGGGAGGAACCGGATTTCTCCGAGGAGGCTGGCGCGGAACGCGACACCAGAGCCCCTGTTCGGGACGCCGACCGGATGGCAGGCGGAATCAAGGAATGGAAATCTGCCAGCCGGGTTAGAGCGGAGCGGAGACCCGGCTGACCTCTGGCTCAAGCGATCGCGGTCTCGCCCGCGATCTCATCTGAGACATGCACGAAGGATCGTTTCCAGAATTGGCGGAGACGCGACACACGCGGCTCCGGGCGCAGCCAAGAGCCTGGTCAGCGCGAGGTGCTGACGTGCCAACCCAATCAAGCAACGCACGCCATATAAAGGATATAGACAATACTCAATCATATGATATGTTTTTTCTACTCATATGGAGGCTATGATGCTTGAACCCATCCAAAATGCGCCTCAACCGGCATATGTCCAACCAATTGACCAACAGGACAAGATCGCCGCGATTATCAAAGGCGTTGTGCGGACCGCTGATGCCTGGGGGTTGTCGAATGCCGAGGCTGCAATGCTGTTCGATGTCCCGACAGCCACCTGGGGGCGCATGAAGGCTGGCACCTACAAGGGCGTGCTGGATCAGGACAAGGTCACCCGCGCAAGCTTGCTGATCGGGCTGTTCAAAGGCCTGAGGCTCTTGTTCAACGGCCCGCTCACATATGGCTGGCCAAAGACCGCAAATGCAGGCCCGGGCTTTAACGGCAAAACCCCGGTTCAGATCATGTGCGAAGGCGGCATTCCGGCGATGATGAAAATGCGCCAGCATATCGACGCGCTCCGAGGTGGCGTGTGATCAGAGCAAGTGACCTAGCACAGGTCGAATTCACAGACCCCAAAACTGTCCGGCTGATTTCCACCGCCTATATCGACGAGCCCGCCATGGCTCCCTTGGCAGATGATGAAGATGACCTTGCGATCCTCGAGGAAATCGAAGGACTCACATCCGCGCGCCAGTCCGTCACCTTGCCGATCCCGGGCGGCCTTCATCCTGGTGAGCTTCTGACCGAGGCCGCCGGGTATGGCTGGACGCTGGTGAATGCAGCGTTCTGCTATACTCGCCCGACAGGCAACAGGTTCAATGGCCCGGACCGCGGGGCGTGGTACGCGTCCTATGGAGAGCTTGCGATCGAAACCGCGCAAGCCGAGGTATCCTCGCATCTGACGCGAGAGCTTGAGGCGACCGGCGTGTTTGAAAACACCACGTCCTACAGGGAGCTTTTTGCCGGATTCACGTCTCAGTTTCACGAACTCGCCCCGGGAACAGAAGACGCCGCATTGCACACTGACCCTGCGACCGCATACCCGGCGGGGCAAGTCCTGGCACGCGATGTGCTTGGCTCAGACGGCAACGGGATCCTTTACCCATCCTCACGTCACCCGGACGGCCAATGCTTGGTCGCGCTTCGTCCCCATCTCGTGCAGAATATCCGGCAGGGCGCGGCTTGGGATTTTGTTTGGGACGGCGATCCCACACCCATCATGACCAAGCGCTAGCCGCATGATACTCTGTATATCGGCGATTTGGTGACGATTTCACTCGTATTCGGCGCTCGGGTGGACTAGTGAGTGCAGCAATATAGGGCGGGTACGGGCTCTAGCTTGCCAAACGGTTCACCCAGCAGAGAAACCGAGGCACAATAGCCAAACAGACATTGACTTCCCGTCAGACTTCCATAGACTTCCAGCGTAACGGCAGGGGGTTCTCATGAGTGGCAATTTCTACAATTTTGCGGCCATACGCGGCGTCCAAGCTGGGACCGAGTATTATGTGATCATGGTACCGCTTAAAATGGTGCCAAAGATTTTCGAGTTCGACAGCCAGGAATTACCGGCTGACCTGCGCGCTCAGCGCGTTTTGTCAAATGTCCGCGTCCCGCAAATCGCATCCTATCTTTCGGACAACTTCGAAGAATACACGCTCTCCTCTCTCTGCGCATCCGTGGACGGGGATCTGGAGTTTTCGCCCGCCAGCGACAACCTTCAATTCCGCAACGTTGGCGAGCTACGGCTTTCGATGACGGCTCGCATTATCTTGAATGATGGGCAACACCGCCGCGCGGCAATTGAAGAGGCCCTGAAAACGCGACCCAAACTCGAAAACGAAACGATCTCAGTTGTGCTCTTTGTGGATGAGGGCTTGGAGCGCTGCCAGCAAATGTTTGCAGACCTCAACAAGAATGCGGTGCGCCCATCCGGGTCTTTGAATGTCCTCTATGACCGCAGAAACCCTTTGGCGCGTTTAAGTACGCGCGTGCTGGAAGGAATTCCGTTCTTCCAGGAATTCACCGAGCTCGAAAAGACGTCGCTCTCAAACCGAGCCAAAAACCTCTTCACCTTGTCCAGTCTAAATCAAGCCAACAAATGGCTGGCGGGGCAAGACGCGGACCGGTTCGGTGAAAACACCGAAAGCACTGTGATCGCGTATTGGCGGCAGGTATCCGAAGTCATGCCAGACTGGCAGAAACTGATGCGAGGCGTGACCACGGCTGGCGATTTACGCAAAGAGACGGTTCATGCCCATGGCGTCATGCTGCAGGCCTTTGGCGTCTTGGGGGCACGGCTGATCGCAGCCAAACCAGATGGATGGGCGGAAAGTCTCGCTCCCCTTGCAGAGATTGATTGGAGTAAGCGCAATGTCCAACTGTGGCGTCCTCGCGTAATGGGTGCCCGCGGCATGGATGGCAGTGTGAAATCCGTGCATCTGGCGGCAAACGTCCTGATTGGGGCTGTGGGCCTACCCCTGAACGAAAAAGAACAAGCGAATGAAGACGACTACTTGGCGTCATTGGCTGAGGAGAAGGTCGTCACATGACATCAAAAATAGATAATTTAGCGAAAAAGGCAGGCCTCGACCTGGGCGCTCTGCAGGAGCACATTCGCGCCGTCTACAAGTCAGACGATCGGCCATGGGTGATCGGATATAGCGGCGGAAAAGATTCAACCTGTGCTTTACAGCTGATCTGGGGTGCCGTTTGCGCGCTTCCGGAAAATGAACGACGCAAACCAATTTTCGTCTTGAGCTCCGATACGCTTGTGGAGACGCCAGTCATCGTGAACTACATCGACGACACATTGGCGGCAATCAACGCAGCAGCGGCAGAACAGAAGATGCCGATCACTGCACAAAAAGTCGTTCCGGAGATTTCGGATAGCTTCTGGGTGAACCTGATCGGTCGCGGATATCCCGCACCATCAAAACGCTTTCGCTGGTGCACCGAACGGCTGAAGATCGATCCAGCAAATGCCTTCATCAAGAACCGCGTTGCTGAATACGGCGAAGTCGTCATGGTCTTGGGCGTGCGATCCGCTGAGAGCGCGACTCGCGCTCAGGTCATGTCGCTACATAAGATCGATGGAACGGCATTGTCGCGTCACTCGACCTTGCCGGGGGCTTATGTATTCACGCCAATCGAGGCGTTTAGTGTGGATGATGTCTGGGCCTTCCTACTGCAAAACCAGTCGCCCTGGGGATCGGATAACCGCGATCTGCTTGCCATGTATAGGAACGCGCAAGCTGGCGAGTGCCCGCTTGTGGTGGATAAGCAAACAGAAAGCTGCGGCAACTCGAGGTTCGGATGCTGGGTCTGTACAGTCGTCACCAAAGACAAAGCCATGGAAGCCATGGTCGATAATGGCGAAGAATGGCTAGAACCACTTCTTGATCTACGTGACGAGCTGGCCGAAACGCAAAACCCTGACAGAAAAAGGGAATTCCGAGATTTCAAGCGGCGGGACGGTTCTGTCACGTTCGTTGGCGACTCCGAGACATCAATTCCTGGTCCGTACCTCTTCGGCTATAGAAAGGAACTCCTTCGCAAGGTCCTCGAAGCCCAAGAGCAGGTGAACGCCAAGGCACCACCAGGGGAGAAGACGGTCCTCATTCAAATCGAAGAGCTTAAGGAGATCCGTCGTATCTGGCGCAGTGAGCACGGTGACTGGGGCGATTCTGTTTCGGAAACTGTCAAATCGGTTACGGGTAAAGAGCTTCCAGCTGAGGCGACTGAAGGGTTTGAGTTTCAAGGTGATGACGCGAAGGTCTTGGCTGACGTCTGCACTGCACATGATCTGCCACCACGTCTCATGGCCCAGCTTCTCGAGGCCGAACGTTCTGTACGTGGCCTCAAGCGACGCACCCTTATTCACAGAAAAATCGCCTCCATCCTTGAGCAGGAATGGCGTGACGAAACAACAGTTCTGAACGAGCGAAAAACGCGGCTGGAACAGAACAAGTCGACAGCGGCCAACCCACTATTTGAGACCAAATTATGATCCTTGTGTCCCTACGTCTCGTTAACTTTGGTCTCTATGGCGGTGAGCACCGATTTGAACTGGCCCCTGATGCCGGCGGCCAGAAGCCTGTAGTTTTGGTGGTTGGCCATAATGGGGCGGGGAAGACTACGTTCCTGGAGTCTGTGCGTCTGGCGCTGTATGGTAAACGCGCGCTCGGTGCCCGTATTGGCCAAGCCGAGTATGAGCGGCATCTGCTCAAACGGATCAACAACTTTGCCACGGACCGCACTGCCTCTGTCGAATTGTCCTTCAAGAGCCAAAACCTCGGCAACGAGGACATATACACTGTGCGCCGTGCTTGGGCCGCCCGTGGCGCAAGTGTTGTCGAAAGCCTCGAGTTTGAACGCAATGGTGCGCCAGTCGATGATATCCCGACCGAGGATTGGAACCACTATCTCGAAGACATCATTCCAGCGGGTGTTTCGCAGCTTTTCTTTTTTGACGGGGAAAAGATCCAAGACATTGCAGATGATCAGGAAAATACAGGGCTGACTGATGCAATCAAATCTCTGCTGGGCATCGACATTCTTGACCAGCTTCGGGGTGACCTCGCTCTCTACAAGTCGCGCAGTATGGGCCGGGAAGGCGGCGCTGACCTTGAAAGTCTCCAGCGCGATCTCGAAATTGCCAAGTCTGACCTAGTCTTTTCTGAAGAAGAACTTGGGGCTTTATCGGCAAAACGCACTCAGCTTGCGCGCCGAAGCGAAGCATTACAGAAGGTTTTTGAGCAAGAAGGCGGCAGCATCGCATTGAGCCGTGACACTCTGTCGGAGGAACTCAAGCGTGTAGAGACTGACCTGAGCAAGCAAACCAACGCCCTTAAGTCGCTCGTGAACGGTGTCGCACCTTTCGGCTTGGCTCCAAAGCTCTTGGCAAAGTTCTTATCCGATGTGGAGCATGCTCGAAGTCAGCAGTCTGCCCTCGCAATCGAGGCCTTCGTTTCGAGTTTCCAACAGACCGTGGGCAATGACGCGACATGGACGAAGACCCATTTTGCGCGACTTCGTGACTTCGCTGAAAGCCGTCAAAGCTCCGGCCCCAAAATGGCTTTGAGCACGGAACCAGATTGGGTCATGGAGAAACTTGCTCAGGTGCCGGACGAACGGGTTAAGGTGGCCAAGCTTGCTGCGCAACTGGCAGAGCTACAAAAAAAACGCGCGACCTTGAAGGACCAGTTAAAGAACTTCCGGCCAGGTGCAGCATCCGGTGCTTTTGAGGACTTAAAGAAAGCCGAATTTGAGCTCGGCGCCGTTGAAGCCGAGCTCAAGCGCAAACAAGATACGGCAACGCAGGCCCGTGCGCTGATCGACCGCTTGGAACGCGAGTTGCGTAAATCGCGAGACGCCGTTTTTGCTCTGGCAAAGGCACAAGAAAAGCGTGATTTGGCGACGCGGGCGCAGGCCGCGCTCAATGATTACGAACAGCGGATTGTTCAGCTGCGCCTCGCCTCGCTTTCAAAGCACTTCATTGACGCCTTTAGCGGGCTCGTCACGCGCAAGTCCCTCGTGCGCGAGGTCATAGTCGACCCGAATTCCTTCCAGATGAAGCTTCTGGGTGAAAAGGGCAGGGAAATTACACCGTCGGAACTCTCCGCCGGCGAACGGCAGCTGTTCGCAATTTCAATGCTTTGGGCGCTTGGTAGAACAAGCGGAAGAGAACTGCCTATGATTATCGACACGCCGTTGTCACGTTTGGACCAGCAGCACCGCACGAACCTGATGGCAAATTACGTACCGCGTAGCTCTGCCCAGGTTATCATGCTGTGCACCGATACCGAGCTGACACCGGATCTTTCGGAAATCATCTCGCCTTACGTGAGCAGGCGCTTTGAAATCGGTGCGGTCGTCGGCGGGCGACGCACGGAGATCACTGTGCTGGACCATGCACGGGATGCCCACCTCCTGGAGACAACCGATGCACATTAACAAGTTTCGGATTTCATCAACGGCCACTGGCCAGGTCAGGATCATCTCACAAAGATCAGGCCTGACGCCAAACCTCGTGTGTCGTATGGCGATGTTATCATCATTTGAAGCCGGACCCGTTTCCGGCGTGGCTGATGACTCGGGCGAGGGACAGGAATTCAATGCCTACACGCTGTTTGGGGACTTCCAGCCTCTCTTCATCGATCTCTTAAAATATGTCGAGCTTGACCCAGAAGAGAACGAGGCCGACGACAATGATTTGCTGGAGCGCCTGCGGATGCACATTGATCGTGGCGTTCGACAACTCTCGGTCCGCTTAAAGTCCCCGGCTGATGCGGCTGAACTGATCGCAGGAAGTGCATAACACAATGTCGGCGCCGATTTATCTCGATCACAATGCTTCAACGCCGATTGATCCGGATGTCTTGGAGACAGTTATACGAGTCAGTCGGGACAGCTATGCAAACCCGTCAAGTGTTGATCACAGTCAAGGTTCGGCAGCGGCAAGGATTGTCGAGACTGCACGCGCGCAAATCGCGACCCATGTCAATTGCAAGGAAACCGAGCTTGTTTTCACAGCTGGATCCACCGAAGCAAACAACCTTGCGATCCTCGGTGCATTTCCAATTTTGAAGGCGGCAGGACGGCGCCACCTGATCACCACGAAAATTGAGCACCCATCGGTTCTGGCCTGTTTTGACTTTCTCGAGGGCCAAGGCGCACGAGTGACGCGACTGGGCGTTGATGAAGGTGGCCAGATTTCGCTCGATGAGCTGGCCCAGGTTTTAACCGATCAGACCGGCTTGGTTTCCATCATGGCCGCCAACAATGAGACGGGCGTTTTGCAGCCCATCTTGGAGGCAGGCCAGCTTGCAGAGGAGGCTGGGGCGCTGTTTCACACGGACTTCTCGCAGGCTTCTGCTCTTGTGCCACTTGATCTCAAGAATGCGCCCATCCATCTGGCGAGTTTTTCCGGACACAAGGCCTATGGACCGAAAGGGGTAGGGGCCCTTTACAGGTCGATCCGAAAGCCACGGGTGAACTTGGCACCCGTGATGTTTGGCGGCGGACAAGAGAAAGGATTAAGGGCAGGGACCTTGAACACATCTGGCATCGCGGGGTTGGGACATGCATTTGAACTCATTTCAAAGCACATAGACTGTGACCGGGATCGGATTGGTGCTCTTCGAGACCAGCTCGAAAAGGAACTCAAAGGAGCCTTATCCGTGCAGGTCAATGGGAACACTGAGGCGCGGTTGCCAAACACGATGTCGCTCACGATCAACGGCGTTGTCCCACAAGCGCTGATGCAGAAGCTAAAAAACGACGTCTGCTTCTCCGCGTCGAGCGCCTGCGCCACGGAACATGTCGAAACCTCTCACGTTCTGCTCGCCATGTTCGGCGACACTCCAAGGGCACGTAATGCGTTTAGGCTGGGTCTGGGACGACAAACTCGCCAAGAAGACATTTCGGAGATTGCTGATCTCTTTGGTCGAGCGGCTCACGAGCTTCTGCTCTTACGCAGTGCATAGAGCGGCAAGCATGGCACATCGCTGCTAGATGTAGTGAATGTACTTCTGATCCACGAACAATCCGGACATGTCTGTTTCTTCTTCAGTGTGATCGACCGCATCTTCTGGAATTTCTTTTTGAACCGCGAAGATGAGTTCCTCGACCAAGTCGCCTTCATTGAACCAAACTTCATGATTTGCCTCCACTCGTGCAAGGATAGCTTGAAGGAGAAATAGCACGAGGCGGATTTGAGCATGGAACAGCTCGGTCTGCGTATCACAGGTCTTATCGTCAGAGTCCTCCCCCCAATCTTGAGGTTCCAAACTCTGGATTTTCCCGTGAAGAATACCGTTCCGAAACTGGCGCAGCAGTTCAGCTGAAACACCCAGATAGCTGCCCGAAGCGATGGCCTCCTTGAACGGTCGCTCTTGCATGTTGATATAAGTGAGAGCTCTCGAGTGTGCGTCGAACATTGCTTCCTTAAGCCCAAAAATCGGCTGATGGCCAAACCTTTCCAGCCTATGACGGACAGCCTGTGACGTTGGTTTTTTCCCATGCAAAAAAAGCGCTTCACCCGCAATTTCAAAAGCGTTCCAAGCGCCTTGAAAGACCAGTTGACCGGAAACAAACCTCTCTTTCACATCTGAGACAGCATTGTCGTAGTCGCGACCCGAGCTGCACATCATACTATCGTTGAAAACGTCAGTGTAGAGACCAACGCTCTGCAGCGACAGCGCTTGATGAAGGTTATGATACACCCCGTCCCACGCAGAGCTGTTACCACCACCTCCTGAAAGACTGGAGATCACCCGAAGAACTCGCAGAGCGTGGGTTCTCAGGGACGCCAAGTAGGCGCCGTCAGAGACCATGGTGCGGCAGGCCCAAAGGGCGTCGAAAGGTTCACTTTGCCGCCGCAACTGACCTTGCAATGCGGCTTCTAGACTGTTCATTTTATATCCAAGGATCTACGCTTAAAGGCATCAACTATAGCGAGCAGCATCCTGGACCAACACCCCTCAAAACACATAGTATTTCGAGATTTCAGTTGGTAGATTAAAGAGGTAGTGGGTTCTTTTTGGCGATTTTTTTAGTGGGTTAACGGAGGTCGTAAGCGGGCAACATGCTTTCAAGACTGGGTAAGAAACTCAAAGCTCTCGTGAGCAGAGAAACAGTGAAGACTGTTTCAACGGCTCCATCTGTCGCAACAGATGGACAAGATCATTCGGCCACATCAGTCATTAAGGACACCTCAACGAGTTCGACAGTTGAACCAGCACCAAGCCTCACCGCAACGGAACCCACACAGACCGCACAGCCGGCTCCCGTGCTTGAATTGGAGAAACCGCCCAGAACCCTTGACAGAATTGAAGGCAACGAGCCTGAAGTTGCGCTCAATGCGACTGAAGCTGATCAGACAGACACTGCTTGGGCGAAGGTTGTCGACAAAGCGCCCGATGATCAGCTGGAAGCTCGGCCGAATTCTGACGATGATTTAACCGTGTTGCAATTGGCCTTGGCTATCGAAGAGCCGAGTCAGGGTAGCCCCTCCAAGAGGCAAGCTACATACACTTCTAGCAGCCGGCCACGTAAGCCAGTTCGGCCAGCTTCTCAAAATGCACTGGAAGAAGAACACCTTCTTGATCTGGCGATACAGAATTTCGCATCAACGCGGCTGATCAATATGCTGCGAAGCCCTGAAAATGAACTGCCAGTGACGACGCTCAACGACTACATGTTGGCACCCGATTCAGCGCGCGAGAGCTTTGAGCAGCTCAAGAATTTCGGCGCAAAGCTAGCGAACGAGCTTGATCGGTTGGTGCGCAAAAGCGCAGCTGAAAAACAAGCGAACGAAATCAACCGAAAGAAATGGGAGGATGCGCCAACTAGTATTGTCGAGATAATACGAGAGGCTGATTGCTCTGTTCGACTTCTCAATGCAATCACCGCAAATTCTGATCGGTTACCCATAAACACTGTACGAGAATACATGGAAGCACCGGAAATTGCTCGAAATGCGTTCTTAAAGCTACCAAACCTTGGCAAAAAGTCAGCATCTGAACTCGACGAGATTGTGCGAAGCGTTGCTGCTTTTTCGACCAAAGAAACGGGTAGAGCAACAGGGGCATTTGATGAAGAAACGACCTACAAGAGAGCAAACCAAGTAGCTGAGTTGTTTTTATCCGGGATGCAGTATCCTGACGAGCTCTTTGAATGGTCGCCACCGACCAGGCTCACGAACCTTTTGAAAATTGATCAAAAAGAACATCGAAGTAGCTTTGGAGACTTCTTGAAGACTTACGATGAAACCTCCTTGCGGATCCGTTCGCTACCTGGCTGCGGACGTAAGAGCATCGAACAGCTCAACCAGATTGTTTCTCGTGTGATTGAAGCGCGCCTTTCAATTTGTGGCGCTGATACGAAGATTGCGCCCCAACTAAGAAGCTTACTGCATGGCGACATACTCTCTGATTCATCGCTGGCTAAAATCATAGAACTCGGGAACATCAAGCCTGAAGACATTAAAGCTTCCGAGAGCAGTTCAATCGAGGAATTGACGGTAGCTGAAGTTATTGCAGGATCCGTCTCTTCACTCAATGAAAGACAACAAGACATCCTGCATCGGCGGTATGGTATCAATAGCGGCGAGACCGAAACGCTCGAACAAGTCGCCTCTAGCTATGATGTGACCCGAGAGCGCATACGTCAGATTGAGAAGAAGGCAAAGCAAAAGCTCCAAACGAAGCGCACAATAAAAATACTGATCGGCGCACTGGAGCAAGAAGGCTCCTTGGAAAAGCTCTTCAAGAATCGGAAAATCGTCTCTGAGGAACAGATAAGTGCTGTGAGCAAGTTACTGGCTCCAGAGGAGCGTCTTGCGGTCGACCTGGCGTACGGCGACTTGAGGTCGTACCTCGACGCTGAGAGCATTCGAACCGATGCAGGTTGGGTGCAAGAACATGACCTTCTCACGATGAGTCATGAGCCGGAAGACTTATCTGGGTCATTTCGGCAGCGAATTGTGTCCGCAATCGGCGAACAAAAACTGCCGATCCGTTTGTCAGAAATTGCCGCCTCACTACCCGACTATCCGCTTTCGGAAATTAAGGGCGAGTTGTCAGCACGTTTTGAGGCTTCTCTCGAAGGAGATCTTGTAAGAGCTGCTCCGCGTTTGCCTAGTTCAGTGCGGTGTATTCTCATCCTTCGCGAAGCGGGGCACGCTATGCATTGCGACGAAATCCGGGCTCGGATGCACGAAGTCTTCGCAAAAGACGAGAGCATTCATCATATCGGGAGCACGCTTGCTGGGCTGGAAGAAGCCCTCATCGTCGAAAGAGGAACATATGATCTCTACGAGAACCTCAGTCTTACGGACAACGATCTTGAAGAAATTCGAGACCGTACGCTTCGTCACCTGGAGAGTGTCGGCGGGTTCATAAGCGCAAAAGTTCTGTTCTCCGACTTATTCCAGGGCGAGACTGAACGCTTTGGTATCTCGTTTGGACCTTACATGCTTCTGGGCATTGTACAGGATGACGAGCGTTTCGTGACCAAGAGAGGCCTGATGATCGGGCTCGCAACTGATGAAAACAAGTCTGAGTTCCGCGGCCTTGGCGAAGAAGTCTTGGCCGTACTGACAGAAGCGCAGCGTTCGATGACGTTGGTGGAGATTGCCGAGGAGCTTGAAGGCCGAAGAGACGTTTTCACAACGTCGATATCAATTGGACTGGAAAACTCGCCTGACGCGGTGTCGGTCGGCCGGGGCCGCTTTGATCTAGTGGTAAGGGCCATCGGTCAAGAAGAACGCCAAACCGACCTAATACTGGCTTGTGCAATCGCATTGGCGGACGGTCCCAGAACCGCGTTTGCACTCTCAGAATTCTTGAGCCCTCTTTGGGGCGAAATTCAGACACGGCCGCTCCTGAGCTTCTTGAAAAACCGCGATATTTTCGACGTGAACCAAAAGATCGTTACAACAACTGAGCTGCCCGAAGTGGTTTCAAAATACATTGAAATTCGGGATCAAACTCTAGAACATGGGTGTGCAGGAGTACCAGACCTTGAAGCGGTGCAAGATGCTCTCAAATCACAGGATGCGTCTGACCTGACACGTCTCGACCACTTGTTCACAATCAAGGAAGACGAGCCGGGAGAAGGTGAAGAAATGCTCGGAATGATACTCGGGGACTTTGGTATTGATTGATGTCCCTTGAAACCCTGAAACTCCCTTTTTACGTCACGACGAGCGAGCATGATCCTGTAGCGGATTTTTTTGATCCAGTTCTTGAGCACGCGCAACAATATGACATTGCTGTCGGGTACTTTAGCAGCGCGTGGTTGCGCGATGCAGCTCATGGCATGGCAAGCTTCGCACTCAACGGTGGCAAAGCTAGGTGGGTGATCTCACCCGAAATGTCTGTCGAAGATTTCAAGAGCCTTCAGGTTGATGGTCAGCTGTCGGATGAACTTGCCCAAGATTTCATTTCTCGATCGTACGACGATCTCTATGAGCACCTTACGCAACATACGCGCGAAGCGCTTGGCTGGCTTCTCTATGATGGCGTACTGACCTTTAAAGTTGGTATTCCGAAGAACAGGCTTTCCGGAATTATGCATGCCAAACAGGGCATCTTCACAGATGAGTTCGGAAACCGAGTAGGCTTTCAAGGATCGTACAATTTGACCGGCGGAGCTGGTACAAATTGGGAAGCTTTCAGCGTGTTTTGCGATTGGAAATCAAGCGAAAGCCTCGAAAGAAATAATCATATCGCAGCGTCCTTTGACCGAATGTGGAGAGGACTAGATCCGAACTTGGCGCTGTTTGATCCTTCTTCAGCCGATCTTGAGCGGTTTGTCAGTGCAGCACGAGATAGCTCCAGACACTACGAATTGTTTCCGCCAGAAAAACCGAGTTCTCCCCGTGTACCTGAACACTTCCTGACTGACGGTCGCCTACGCGGTTACCAAGAAGATGGGATACGCAAGTGGTTCAAGAACAATGGCCGCGGGATTCTCCACATGGCAACGGGAACCGGCAAGACAGTGACTGCTTTGACAGCAGTGACGAGGTTGAATGATTTTGTTGCCCAGAAGAACGGTCAACTTTGCATCGTTGTAACGGTTCCCTATCAACATCTTGCAGAACAATGGGCCCGAGAGGCTGAAGAGTTCGGGTTCAAGCCTGTTTTGTGCTACGGCGGCGTCCACCGCTGGATGGAAGAATGCCAAAGGCGCCTGAATGAGCTGCGCTCGAAAGCAACTCAGCATGTAATGCTCATCGCAGTCAATGCCTCTATGGCAGACAAGCCATTCCAGTCTGTTCTTGGATCTTTCGGTGGCAACATCCTATTTGTTGGCGATGAAGCGCATAATCTGGGTGCGCCGTCTAACCTACAAGCGCTCCCGGAGAGCGCTGCATTTCGTCTGGGATTGACAGCGACGCCTGATCGCTACGGGGATGAAGAAGGCACTGAGGGTCTAAAGAGGTATTTCGGCGAGATTGTTTTGGACTACGGCCTAGACAAGGCGATCAGCGGAGGTCACCTCTGCCGATATCTTTATTACCCGATCCTCGTGCACTTAGACGAAGACGAACAAGATGAGTATGCAGAACTCTCCACGCGTATTGGTAGGCTATTCGGCCAGGCAGCCAAGCCGGATAGCGACAAGAGCGAACAGTTGAACCGATTATTGATTAAACGGGCCCGGCTGGTAGGCAAAGCGCGAAACAAACTACCGGAACTGGTCAAGCTTCTTAAGCAGCAGGGGGAGATCTCCCATACTCTGATATATTGCGGCGACAGCAAGGATGATGGTCAGCGATATATCGATTCCGCTCTTGCGAGGGTAGGGGGTGAATTAGGGCTGAGAGCAAGCCCGTTCACTTCAGAAGAGAACAACGACGAGAGGTCGAGACTGCTGAAGCAGTTCGCAGCTGGAGATATACAAGCACTGCTCGCTATCCGATGCCTAGATGAAGGCGTCGACGTTCCAATGACGCGGACTGCGTACATCTTGGCTTCATCTTCAAACCCAAAAGAATTTGTCCAAAGACGGGGGCGGGTCCTTCGGCGCTCTGAAGGGAAGAATCGTGCATATATCTATGACTTTATCGTTGTACCAGATCTGGAAAAATTGTCAGATCAAGCTCCATCCAACGTAGAGCGGTCTCTGATGAAACGAGAACTGGCGAGGTTCAACGAATTTGCTACGCTTGCAGAAAACCATGGAGAAGCGCTCTCAGTGATCACTGAGATCAAGAAGAGCCTCAACCTCCTTGACCATTAGCAGGTATGACCCACGAGATTTCAGAAAGACGTAAGAAATGTCCGAGCACAGTAAGTCCCCAAAGCAAATCCTCGAAGCGGCTTCTCCGAAGGCGAGAAAAGTCGTGAATGAAATTCTATCCATTGAACACGAATATCAGAGCTATCGAAATCTTGGGGCCGCGGGTAGTGCTGAAAAAGAGATTGCTGCGCGGATCAAACAACTCATCGAGCGTGAGGTAAAGCGGTGAGAATACTTCGTCTAAAAATCAAAAATTTCCGTCAATTCCACGGAGAGTGTGAGCTCGAATTCCTCTCTGACGACACCTCAAGGATTACCGTCATTCATGGTGAAAACGGTTCTGGGAAAACCTCACTTTTGAACGCCTTCAAGTGGGTTCTATACGGCAAGACAGATTTCGACACCGGCGAGCAAACAATCCTTAACGAACTTGCTTTGTCTGAAGTCGCTCCGGGAGCGGTCACGGAGCTCAGCCTTGAGCTTGAATTTGAACATGAAGGATCGACATATACCGTTGACCGAAAACAGGAATTCAGGCGTACAGGCGAAGCGCTAGAAGCCGAGCCTATTGGAAAGTCTGTCCCGACTCTGTCTTGGATAGATGAACGGGGCAAATATGAAACGGCAAAAAACCCAGCCAACCGGATAAACCAATTGATACCTGAGCAGATGCACTCATACTTCTTCTTCAACGGAGAGCGCATCGAAAAACTGGCGAATGTGTCTGCTTCCGGCGAAATCCGAGATGCCATAAAGACCTTGATGGGCTTGGAAATCATAGACCGTGCAAGTGATCACCTTGGTCGCCTGGTGATCAAGGATCTTAGGAAAGAAGCTAGTGAAACGGCTTCAGCTGACTACCGCAATCTTCTTGAGAAAGAGTCGAGGATCAATACAGAGATTGATCAACGCAAACTGGAGCGGAACACTGCGTCGAAATCAAGCAATGGCTTCCAAACAGAACTTGACGCTATCAACGCATCATATGAACAGATTGCTGATGTAAAGGCAAAGGCCGAACAGAGGCGAAGTTTAGAGGCCGAGAAAGGCACCATCGAAGGCGACCTCGAAAATCTCAGCCAAGAGAGAATGGAGCTGGTCTCGCAAGGGGGCGCACTGGCTTTTCTAAACGATACAGTAGCTTCAGTCTCAAACGTTCTGGAGGATTGTCGTAAGAAGGGTGAGCTGCCTTACAAGATCAGAAGGACATTCATTGATGACTTGCTGCACGATGCGAAGTGCATATGTGGAACAGAACTAAAGGAAGGCTCTCAAGCTAGAGCCGCGATTGAAGGTTATCGCGATCGAGCCACTGGTGAGGATCTAGAGGCCGCTTTTACAGATGTCGTGAGCAACCTGAGAGCTATGCCTCGTGAGAGGAACAGGCTTTATGCACAGCTATCTGCTTGGTCAGCAAAAGAGAGCGACTACGACAAGCGTTTAAAAGCGATTGCAGAAGAGCTCGACGAGATTAGCAGTAGCTTGGGGTCTTCTGATATCGAAGATGTCAAGAGGCTCGAAGAACGGCGCAACGAGCTGACAAAACTACAAGCTGACGAGCGTCTTAAAGTCGTCAAAGCGAAGGATGCGATCGAACTGCTGAACGACGACCTAGCCAAGGTCAAAAAAGAGATTGAGAAGGTCCAATCCAAATCTCAAAAGGAAGACCTGGCCAGACAGAAGCTTGAGTTTGCCGAGGCCTGTAAAAACCTGGTCGACAATCTGCACGAAGCGCTGGCCGAAGAGACACGCCACCACCTTTCCACCAAGGTGAATGACACATTCCAAAGCATTCTCCGCAAGGATTTCTATGCAGAGATTGATCGCGACTACACTCTAAGAATTTTCAAGGACGTTCCGGGAGTGGGGAAGCAACCCGTCTCTGAGAAGTCGACTGGCGAGAACCAGGTCATCAGCCTGAGTTTCATTGCGAGCTTGGTTAACCTCGCAAAGGAACGCAACAAGGCGAAAACGACCTTTTTCAAGGGTGGTGTTTACCCACTGATCATGGATTCTCCGTTTGGCGCTCTGGATCGCGAATACCGCGAGAAAATCGCACAACACATTCCTGATCTAGCCGACCAGGTGATCGTGTTTGCGTCTAACTCACAATGGAGCAAGGAAGTCGACGACAAGTGCCGGCCGTTTATCGGAAAAGAGTATAGCTTGGTCTACCACGCTCCGAAATCGAAAGGGCGCGAAGAAGACACCGAGTACGTAAAACGTACTGATGGTCCTGAGTTCACAAAAATTGAGGAGGGCTACCTTGGCCACTAGAGTAAGACGCCCCGCCGAATTTGAAGAGATGCTGAGTGAGCTTCGTGACGAAGGCATTTTCCAAACCTTTAAGGACGCTCTTGTCTTTGCGGCTTCTTTAGGGTTCCGCCGAGGAAACCGGAAGCCGTTTCAGAAGAGCTCAGAACCTATCGATCTTGAAGTGTTCAGGGGTGACTTTGATCGAACCATCATGAGCATGATTGCCATCGAAGAGAACAATGATCCGAAGATGCTGGCTCCTTCCAACGAAGCCGAGCGTGTCCTATGCTTTGAAGAATATGCGAATGGTGGCCTTGAGATCATGAAGCGCGAAATCTCAGACGGCAAGCAAGACTGGCGAGAAGGTCTGCTGACCCTCATTCACAGGGAAGAGAGCGACCAAACGATACTTGATGACATAACTGAACTGGCAAATTTTTAGCATAGTGCTTAAACGCAGCGAATGTAATACAGCAAAAAAAATTGTTCCAAACGAGCCACTTCTTAGAAAAAGAAGCTGAAGTATTCCGCAGTGAGGGAGAGTATTTTGACCAAAACCAGTACTGACGCAAATCAAATGGGTGATTGGCAGTACCTCGGTCGCGAGATTCGTCGGCGCACTTTCGCCCCATTCAAGAGTGTACCTTTCGTCTTTTACTTTATTCTCGCGATCGTCGTTTTGGGTGGGCTGGGGATATGGGTTGAGGTTGCGAAGAGCCAGCTGGATCAAAATTGGAAAGTAGATGGTCTTCTAACTGCCTTGTCTACCTTTTTTCCCGCCTTAATCGGCTCTGCATCGCTTCAGTTAATTTTGAAATCAACCGATAGGTCGGACAAGATCTTGATTTCATTCTCGTTGTTAGTTTGCTTTTTTTCCTTTGTAGGAATTGGCATCATAGCGGCATTTTTTTCACTTCACCCAGGACTTTGCCTAAACGCGGCATTTGGCTTTGGCATTCTAGCAGTTTGGTTTTGGTGGTTTACCAACGGGGACGACCTGACCTATCGAAATGCTCCCATCGATGCTGCTACAGGCGGCAGTACCAACCGAGCAATCAAAGGTAACTTGAACGAATTTAAGGTAGATTAATGGATATTCAGTTCCCTTTCACAGTACCTGCTCTCCGGGTCGACCAGCGTCTTGGCAGTTTCTATGTTGCCGTACTTCCAGCCGAACTTTTACTTCGCGTCTGCGCAAGCGACAGAATGAGCGCGTCTCTTAACCCAGATGGAGTGGGTTATTCGCTTGAAGGAACACAACGGGTGATACAAGACAAACGCCTGTCGGAAATTGCTGCATACATTAATCGTGTCGACTCAGCCTTTCCAAACTCAATTATAGTCGCTGCGAACTACGACCGTGAGACCGGCTTCGATCAATCCGAAAATGAAGACATCGCAGCGGAGGAAGGCGAAGAACCCAATGGCGTATCCAGTGCATGGAGTGTTCAAGTATCAGATGATGGTTGTCACAAACTGACGATCCCGTCGGAAGCCAAACTTGCAGCGGTGATTGATGGCCAACACAGGCTGTTTTCTTTTGCAAAAGCGAGTCCGGAAGCACTGCGGAGCATGAACCTGATTTGTTCTATCTTCATCGACCTTCCCAAAGCTCTGCAAGCCCAGATTTTCGCAACGATTAACTCTACTCAGAAACGGGTTGACCGCAGTTTAACGTTTGAACTGTTCGGGTATAATGTTTCTGACGAGCCAGAAGAGTACTGGACTCCAGATAAGTTGGCTGTCTTTTTTGCTCGTAAGCTGGCAACGGACAAGGACTCACCTTTGCGAGGCCGCATCATGGTCGCTCCAAAACGGGACTCGAGGCTGGAGAAAATTGCCGCTGAAGCCGCATGGCGAATTTCGACTGCCGTCGCGGTTGATGGAATTATGAGGCTCTATTCGAGCAATCCCAAGCGAGACGCCAATCTAATGCGAGAAGGCGAAGCCCATACCAGAAATGTACTCTTGGAAGGCCCAAAAGATAAATCTCCCCTAAGAAGCGCTTACATCGAAGGCAATGACGCAGTGATCTTCAAGATGGTTCTAAACTATCTAAAAGCGGCAGACCGAGTTTTTTGGGAAAACGCGAATGAGGGTTCTTACATCTTTCGGACCATAGGTGTGCAAGCCATATTCGACATTCTGCGAAAGCTAGCGTCTGGTGCATTTGAAAGAAAGGACATCAGCTCAGGCTACTTCGAAGAGATTTTGGAACCGGCTGGACAGATCGACTTTTCTTCAACTGAATTCCAAAATGCCTCAGGTTCCGGCCGGACCTTCATTCGAAAAGCGATTGAGGCGTCTATTGGACTTACTTAAACGGCCCAGCCTTACCTTCACCGAGGCATTTGGCTTCAGGTGAAGGTCAGGTACGTGGTTCACTTGTGCGAGAGTCTTTGGCAAATCCTCAACTAAGGAGTGGCCTGATAAGCACAACTCCAGCATGAACTCTACTAAATGTCCTTTCAGAATTAACATAATAAACCTTATGCGTTTAATTTCTTGTAGCCGGGCACATTCTAAACTGGCTTGCGATAAATGCCCTATCTTGCTGGAAGCGCAACATCACGGCGGTCACAGATCATGAATTGAAAATGATCTGTGACCGCCTCAACGCAACACCCAGAAAATGCCTCGGATGGAAAACGGCCGAAGTGATCCGGGAAACTCTGACGACGGACAATCCCAACATGAGTCGCAGTTCAGATATCGCTCACAGATAACCGTCGCGGACTTTGCCGCTAGCGGTTTCGAGTGATACCATTTCAACCCAATCCTACATGTGAGCTTCGCGGTAAACACAAGGTATCAATTGTTACCTTTGTTGCACACCCCGATTGGCAGAAAATTAGTTTAATAGAAATTTCCTCGGTGCGCACCTCATAGAGTGACCGGGAAAGGGGCGCCGCGTCAGTCGGTCGTGAAGGGAGAAATGAAATGACCCAGCTAGATTTAGCCAGAAACAGTCAGGCGGAGCGCCGGGTGAGGAAACTGGTCGAATACCGGTCCGCGCATTATGCTTCGCATTCGGAGGCAGCGAGTTACTTCACAAACACCCCTGCACGGGTCCAGTTTTGCTTTGCCAACCCGATCATCTGCCGCCTGGGACGCGGTCACAAAATCATGAGCGTGTCGGACAGCGACGCATTCGACTTCATGCCCGGCGATGTCATGTTCGTCCCGCCGGGGCTGGAAATCGACATCGACTTGAGCATGGCGCGCACGGACGCTCCGATTGAATGCGATTGCATCGAGATCGAAAACGAGCGCGTCGAGTCAGTGCTTGGACGACTGAACGAGACCATGACGCGTGGCGGGCACCCGATCGCGATGTCGCTCGACTGGACAGCGTTCTCGGTGTTGCGGGGCGGCGAGGCGGATGAGCTTGATCTGCCGAACCTGATGCGCCTGTTTCGGACCGAAAGAGATGTGTTTTCCGATTTGCGCATTGACTCCAAGATTGACGATCTTCTTCTACGGCTACTCCAGCTTCGCGGGCGTTCCCTGCTTGTCAGCAAATACGGATCGCACGATTCCGGTATTGCGGCGGTAGCCAGCCTCATCCGGGACAACCTGCACCGCCATGTGCCGATCGCGGAACTGGCACGTGCTGCCGCGACGTCGGAATCGTCCGTGAACCGCCAGTTCAAGAAGTACTTCGGCACCACGCCGGCGCGCTTTGCCAACAAGGTCCGCATCGCCGAGGCAAAACGTCAATTGCGCAAGTCTCTGACGCCGATAGAGGCTCTTGCCTTTGAGCTTGGCTTTTCTGATGCGAGCCATTTCGGTCGAACTTTCCGCAAGACCACAGGCGAAACGCCTGCGGGTTATCGTAAGCGCCGTCAGAGACCGCCAAGTATGTTGTCTTGATTGTTTTGTTCCAAGTGTTGCGTGTTTTGTTCATGGCGCAATAATTCTGATCGCATTTTCATATATCCAAAATTCATCTTGGGAGGAAAGAAAATGCTCGATTGGCTTAAGCGAGGCAGCGGGGACACAAAAGTGCCGGCCCGCGAGATGTTTATTGGCGGCGCGTGGAGCGCGGCCAGCAACGAAAAGACATTCGCGACGGACAATTCCACCACCGGAGACACCATTGCGCAAGTCGCGGACGCAACTGCGGACGATGTGACGGCGGCCATTGACGCAGCGACAAAGGCGCAGCCAGACTGGGCGGCGTTGCCTCCTGCTGCGCGCGCAGGGCTTTTTCACCGCGCTGCGGCACTGTTTGTGGAGCGTCAGCAGGATTTCGTGGACATGCTCGTCGCTGAGACCGGCTCGGGCTTTGGCAAGGCGATGTTTGAATGCTCGCTAGTACCGCTGGCGCTCGCCGAAGCCGCCGGGCTGACCACCCGCGAGATCGGCGAGATCTATCCGAGCCAGGTACCGGGGAAGATAAATCGCACGTTGCGCTCGCCCGCAGGCGTCGTGGGCGCAATCAGCCCGTGGAATTTCCCCCTTTACCTGTCGCTGCGAGGCTTCATTTATGCGCTGGCGCTCGGCAACACCGCCGTTCTGAAACCCTCAGAAGACAGTCCCCTGTCCGGTGGCCTGATGTTGGCGGAACTCTTCAACGACGCGGGTTTCCCAGCGGGTGTTTTCAACGTTGTTACGACCTCCCGCGACGGTGCGGCCATGGTGGGAAATGCTTTTGTAGATGACAAACGGATCGCGGTGATGAGTTTTACAGGCTCAACACGCGTCGGTCAGCTTCTCGCGACCGCTTGCGCCAAGGCATTCAAACCGATCGTGCTCGAACTCGGCGGCAAGAACTCGATGATCGTGCGCAAGGATGCCGATCTCGACCGTGCAGTCGATCTGGCATTCTTTGGTTCGTTCCTGCATCAGGGCCAGATTTGCATGTCCTGCGACAAAGTTCTGGTGGACCGTTCGATTTATGATGCGTTTGTCGAAAAGCTTGTGGCTAAGACAGTCAATTTCGTCCCCACCAACCCCGACGAACAGACCTGCGTGGTCGGCCCGATCATCAACACCCGTCAGCTGCGCCGGATCGAGGCCATGGTGGATTCAGCCGTCAAGGCTGGTGCCAAAGCTGAATGCGGCGGCAAGGCCCAAGGACCGTTCTACACCGCTACGGTGCTGACCCGCGTGACGCCGGAGATGGATGTCTGGACAGATGAAGTCTTTGGCCCCGTGACCACCGTGACGCCGTTTGACAGTGAAGATGAAGCCATCGCGATGGCCAATGACACGCCTTATGGTCTGTCTGCCTCTGTCGTTACCGGCGATGTGTTGCACGGTGAACTTCTGGCCGAGCGCATCCATGCGGGCATGGTCCACATCAACGACTCGACGGTCCACGACGAACCGCATTGCCCATTCTCGGGAATCGGGGCTTCGGGTGGCGGCGGCAAATGGGGACCGAAAGGCGCCATCGAGGCCTTTACAACGCAGCGCTGGATCTCGACCCAGCGTCAGCCGCACCCACTGCCGTTCTAGACGCTAGCCGAAAGTAAGAATTGGCCCGCTCCTCATGCGGTGAGGAGCCGTTTGGAGCGGGCGACTATGTCTTTGGGAGGACAATCATGAAAATTTTTTCGAAAGCACTCGAAAAGGGCGATAGGCTGATGACGCTTCAGGCCGGGCTGGTGCATGGCCGCATCGGGCGGCGGGCCTTTATACAGATGGCCGTGGCGGCCGGCGCATCGCTGGCGACAGCCAAAGTCTGGGCACAGGAACTGGGCGATGCGGCGATCACGCAGCGCTATAATGCGCAGAACCTGGCTAGATCCTATGACTATATCGTCGTCGGCTCCGGGTCAGGCGGCGCTGTGGTCGCTGGACGACTGGCAGCCGAAACCGATGCCAACGTACTGGTGCTGGAAGCCGGCGATACCGATCAGATTGACGAAGTACTGAACCCGCTGATGTGGCCCACCAATATCCGTTCCGAACGTGACTGGGGTTATACCGCAGAGGCTTCCGACAAGGTGAACGGGCGTTCTCTGATCCTACCGATGGGCAAGGTTGTTGGCGGCGGATCGTCGATCAACGTGATGATTTGGGCGCGTGGCCACAAGAACGATTTCGACCACTGGGCCGCCGAAACCGGCGATGAGGCCTGGAACTACGAGAATGTGCTGAAGATTTACAAGCGGATCGAAGATTGGCACGGCCCAGCAGATGACAGCCGCCGCGGCACGGGAGGGCGACTTTTCGTCACTGAGGTCGAAGACCCTAACCCGATCGCGCCGGCCTTTCTGCAAGCCTGTGAAAGCGTCGGGATTCCATCCTATTCCGATATGAACGGCGAAATGATGGAAGGCGAGGGCGGTGCGGCACTCGCCAATGTGCGGATCAAGGACGGGATGCGCCGCAACCTGCCCGCCGACTACCTTTGGGAAACGCTGAAGCGCCCGAACATCACACTGGTGACCGGCGCAACCGTCCACCGCGTCGAGCTTGATGGAACCACCGTGACGGGCGTCACTTTCGAGAAGGACGGCGAAGTGATGACCGTGGGCGCGAATGAACGCGTCGTGCTCTCGGCAGGTGCGATCAACACGCCGAAAATCCTGATGCAGTCAGGTATTGGTCCGGCGGCTCACCTCCGCGAGGTTGGCGTGGAGGTAGCGCATGATCTGCCCGGGGTCGGCCAAAATTTCCAGGATCACATCCTCGCCGCGGGCTGCGTATGGGAGTATGACACCCCGCTGCCGCCGCATAACTCGGCGGCCGAGGCGACATTCTTCTGGAAGTCGAATTCCAACCTCGACACACCCGACCTACAACCTTTCCAGATTGAGGTGCCCTACGCATCGGAAGTCCATGGCCCGGCCTTCGAGGTTCCGGCGGGGTCGTGGACTATCGCGCCCGGCATCGTGAAACCGAAATCGCGCGGCGAGGTGCGGCTCACGGGGCCGAACCCCAGCGATCCCCTCTCGATTGACGGCGGCTTCCTTAAGGAAGAGGCCGACCTGACCGCGCTCACCCGCTGCATTGAACTGTGCCGCGAAATCGGCAACTCCTCCCCGATGGCCGAGTTCGTGAAACGCGAGGTGATGCCCGGCGCGTTGTCGGGCGAAGACCTCAAGGACTTCGCCCGCAGCGCTGCCGGGACCTATTTCCACGAAAGCTGCACCTGCAAGATGGGTACGGACGAGATGTCGGTCGTGGATGGGTCGCTGTCAGTTTATGGCATCGAAAAACTGTCGATTGCCGACGCCTCAGTCATGCCGCAGGTCTCGACCGGCAACACGATGGCCCCAACCGTGATCATCGGCGAACGGATGGCCGACATTCTGGTGGGAGCGATCTGATGACTTTGCAAGCGATATTGACCCGACCCGCTATGGCCGCGATTGCGTTGGTGGCGGCGCTCCAGAGCGCTCAGGCGCAGGACTTTTCGGATCGCAAGATCGAGTTGAAGGCCGGGCTGACGGGTGTGTTCTTTGACGAGGCCGCGACCGTCAGCATAGGCGGCGTAGAAGTGCCAGGCGGTGATGCTCGGATCGACGACAATGTCACAGCCATTTTCGAGGTTGGGTACTTCTTTCGCCCGGACATTTCGGTCTGGTTGGGCCTCGGCCTTCCCGCGACAACCAGCCTTTACGGTGCCGGTTCGCTTGAGGCGTTCGGGCATCTGGGCGATGTCACCTATGGCGCCCCAAGCCTGACCCTGCGCTACCATTTCAACACCGACGGCAGGGTATCACCCTATATCGGAGCAGGTGCGGTCTATGGGCTGATCCTCGACGAAGAAGATGCGGCGCTTGCTGACGTGTCGGTCGATAACGGCTGAGGCACGGTGCTGGTCGCCGGTGTCGACTACGCCATCGACGACAGATGGGGCGCTTTTGCAGAGATCAAGAAATCCTGGCTGGAAACCGAAACAGATTTCACAGCGCCCACTGGGGCCGGACCGGTGGTGGGGGGCTCAAAGCTGACGCTCGATCCGGTCACGGTCACGTTGGGTGTGTCGTATCGGTTCTGACGACAAACGAGGAGCATTGCATGAGCGAAGATCGTTACGTCGATATCATGGGGCTGAGGACGCGCTACCGGCAAGTCGGCACGTCCGGTCCGGTGGTGCTCCTCGTCCACGGGATCTATTCGTCCATCGAGGACTGGCAGGGCAATATCGGCCCGCTCGCCGAGCGATACCGGGTCTGGGCGGTGGACCTGCCGGGCTGCGGCAGGACCGACAAGCCCGCCGATTTAGACCTGTCGCTCGATGCGCAGGTCGCGTTTCTGCGGGCCTTCGTGACGGAACTCGGGCTCGAAAGTTTCCACCTCGTGGGGCACTCGATGGGCGGACGGCTGTCATTGGGGCTCACGCGCGCAGAGCCGGCTCGGGTCCGTTCGCTGACCCTCGTCTCGCCTGCAGTGATCGGCTATGAGACCTACATTCTCTTCCGGCTCTCGACCCTGCCGGGGCTGGGAGAAATGTTGACCTGGCCGAACCCGCTGGGGATGCGGATGCTGATGGGGGAGGTCGTTCATGACAAGAGCCTGGTGACCGATGAACTCGTGCGCGCAAGACTGGCCTTCGCCCGCATGCCAGGGGCGCAACGCGCCTTTCTGAAGACCCTGCGTGGATTGTCGAACCTGTTCGGATTCCGCCGTGAACTGGTGCGTGACCTGCATGGTTGGCTGGGCGAAATCGACCAGCAGGTTATGGTGATCTGGGGCAAGCAGGACAAGCTAACGCCAATGCATCACCTGCGATTCCTCGAGCAGGGAACAAATGCCATTCGCAAACGTCTCTATGATGGCTGCGGTCACCTGCCGCATCTGGAACACGCGGATCGGTTCAACGCGGATCTGACGGCTTTTGTCGCGGATGTCGACAACCCGTGACTGTGGCACGCCAAAAAGTGTGTTCCGGTATCCGTGCATTCGTTAACAAAACACCCCGATATCGCGCCCTTAGTGACCTGCCCCCCGAAACCTCCCGCACTTTAATGTAGAGTTTGCTCAACCTCTTGAAGGAGCAAACAGATGCGAAAGAGCCGTTTTACAGAAGCGCAGATCATCGGGATGATCAAAGAACAGGAAGCCGGGATGCCGACGGAAGAGGTCTGCCGCAAGCACGGTCTCAGCCAGGGCACATTTTATAAATTCAAATCCAAGTATGGCGGCATGGAAGTGTCTGATGCGGCCAAGCTGAAGGCTTTGGAGGATGAGAAGGCAGGCATCCGATTCCGGCGATCTCGCGCCGTTCCCAGATTTCTTCTCAGCACCTTCGAATGTAACATATATCGCGTGGTGACATTTCGCGCATCGTGTCCGTTTCGCGGGCATGAACTTGCGGGACCGTGTAGCACAGAACATCCAGGAATTGAGACGCGCCCGCGGCCTCAGCCAGGAGGAGCTTGCTCATCGGGCCGACGTGAGCCGCGGCCATATGGGCAAGGTCGAGAACGCCAAGTTCGCGGCCTCCCTCGACCTTCTCGAACGCATCGCCAAGGCGCTCAATGTCGACCCCGAAGAACTCTTCGCGAAACGCTAGTGCGCTTCCTGAGGCTTTGATCCCGTCACCCAACGCGAGAGACATAACGGCAAGAACGATACGAGTGGCGCGGGTACATGGCGAAGAGAAAGACTGGCTGGCCCTTCCTGGAAGGGTTTATCATCGACGGAACGCAGGAAACCCATGTGTTCACCGACTATCGCTGGGATGATGGAAGCGTGAGCCGCCGCCAATTCGTGGATCCTGACAGTTACGACCCTACGCTTGTCATAGTACGGCCAGTGTCACTCAAACTGTCGGACAGACAGCATCAGTAGGAAAACCACTCCGAGTGACCCATGTTGCCCTCGTAGTCGCCGAATTCGACCATGATGCTGCGGGAATAGAAGTGCCAAAGGCCGCCACCGCTCGGATAGGCGATCTCCTGTCCGCTTTCCGAGACGAATGTCGTGGGCCAGGGCGTGTGGGACCCGTAGACCCGCTGGATATAGCGGCAGGTCCGGTTCTCACGATCGCAGGAGCGGATCGACCAGTCCCACTGACGCGGCTCGTCACGCGGCTCGTAGGAGCGCCCGGTGAACCAGATCACATGGGTCCGGTTCAGCCATTCGTATTCGGGCAGGTTGGTGTCGAGCTCGCCCTCGCCGCCGGGCCCGCCCAGCTCGACCGGCACATGGGCAAAGGTGCAAACCCCGAAGGGCGGCAGGCTCGGCCAGGGCGTGATGCGGCGGATCATCGTGCGATAGGCCCGCGCGCAGACAGCACTCGGGGGGAAACCACCCGCCATGCAGAGCATGATGGCGCAGTCGATGTCATAGGCTTGCGCCTTCTCCGGGGCTCCGAAGCCTGCCAAACCCCCGATTATCGCCGCCATTACTTGTCGTCTCATGCCACTCTCCCGCAAAAGTTGCGGCAACTATCGTGCAATATGTAGTTTTCTGCAATATGTCGTATTGACTCTATATAACTTTATGGCCTTAGTGTCGTGAAGTAGAAGGGCTCTCGTGGGGAGAGTCCGAACATGCCGATAGCGCGCAACCAGATCCTGATCACCATAGACGGTGTCAAAGACTTGTCCGAGAAGGGCATCGCGTTCCGCTGCCGGTATGAACTCGTGGGGTTCACGGACGATGGCAAGCCGCGCTACCAGTGCATCTACCTGCGCGAGGGCGAACCGGAAGCCATTCTGGTCTCAACCCGGATCACCCCGCACGGTCCGGAGCCGCGGTATTTCAACATATGGCCGGGGCTCTTTAAACATCATCTCGAGTTCGGCGACGGGCGCGATTTGCGCTTTGGTCCTGACTATGAGCTCACCCTCGAGGAGCGCTGCTGACGTCATCGCCTTCGGCCGCGACGGCACGGCCCGCACCTCGGGCTGGACCTTCCATGGCGAGAGGCCTGCATGGGCCGGTCTGGATGATAGCGCTGAGGACGGCGTCGTGCTGGCCGCGCTGGATGCCACGCCGCCGTCCGGTCGCGACGACATCCTCTCCCTGATCCAGACGACTGCCGTTCGCCATCAGGGGAACCGCGCCCTGCGGCAGGTCGACCTCGATGCGGACGACTGGCAGATCCTGTTCCGCGCTCTGGTCGAGGCTGAAAGCAGCTACAAACCGACCGCCGTCAGCCCGAAGGGCGCTTACGGTCTTGGCCAGCTGATGCCGGATACTGCCCGTGCATTCGGCGTCGATCCGCGCGATCCCTCACAGAACCTAGACGGCGCCGCACGCTATCTGCTCGCGCAGCTGGCCACATTCAAGGACATCAACCTGGCACTCGCGGCCTATAATGCCGGGCCGCACCGCGTGGTCGAGTATTCGGGCGTGCCGCCCTTCACCGAGACCCGCGACTACATTGCGCGCATCCACCGGATCCGGTCCCGGCTGGCGGTAGCGCCCGTTTCCGCGCCGGACATCCGCGTCGCGGACCGGGTGCCTGCCCGCGCGCCGGTCCTCATCGAGCTTCAGTAAAACAAGGGAAATTCGCATGCTTCGACATCGCCTCAGCCGCCTCTTGCCTGTCGCCACAACCCTGGCGGCTTTCGCAACGCCCGCCTTCGCGCAGGACTTGTCGCCGATCCAGACCATGCTGGAAACCGTCGAGGCCGCACTAACTGGTCCCATTGGAATCGCGGTCGCCACGCTCGCAGTCATCGGCACCGGTTTCATGTGCATGATGGGACGGCTGAACTGGGGCTGGTTCGCCTCGGTCATCATCGGGATCGTGCTGATCTTCTCGGCCGGCACCATCGTTGACGGCTTCTCCTGAGAACCGAGTAGAGCAGTGGCAGAACGATCCCCCCTCTTTTTGGGCCTCGCCCGACCGCCCAAGTATCTGGGCTTGCCCGTAGGATACCTCGTGGTGCTGGCGACAGGAGTCGTTCTGCCGTTCATCTGGACGAAGTCGATGGTCTTCTTCCTGATCGGCCTTGTTGCCTATCCGATCCTCTGGTTCGTCGCCGACCGCGAGCCGCATTTCTTCGAAGTGCTGCGCGTCTCCTATGGATCAGTGCGCCCGACGAAGAACCGGGCCCTGCATGGAGGCGACAGCTTTGGCGCTTGATGCAGGCACTCTTTCCACTCACGGAACCGCTCTGCTGCAGGCTGGCGGCGGGGCGTTCGCGCAGGAAAGCTATCTCGCGGAGCATCTGCCGTATTTCGCGCTGGCGGATGACGATGTCATGGTGCTGCGCGAGGGCGACCTCTTGGCGACCCTACGCCTTGATGGTCTGAACCCGATGACCACTGAGGACGCCCGGCTCGACGCGCTCAAGCGCGCGGTTGCCGCCATCGTCGCCCAGACCGGCAACGCCTTCGGCTTCTACATCCACCGCATTTCCGTTCCGCAGGATCTCGGGATGCGCCCCATCGAGGGAGACAGTTTCGCCGCCGCGATCGATGCGCGCTGGCAGTCCCATGTCAAAGACCTCCGCCCTACCAAGCGCCAACTCTATCTCAGCGTCATCCGGCGCCCCGATATCTCCGCGCGCATTCCGTTCCTGCGAGCACTGGCCCGCAAGGCCTGGGTCAAGGACCGCGCGACACGGATGCAGGAACTGAACGAGGTCATGGGCTTCTTCGAGGTAGCGCTCTCCTCGGCCAACCCGGTCCGGCTGACCCGCACGGGCGGTGAATGGCTGGGCTATCTCAACACGCTGAACGCTGGGGCATTCTCTCCCATAGCCTTCGGGCAAAGCGCCCTGCCCCTTTCGCACACCCTGAGCAATTGCCGCGCCACCTTTGACGGCGACGTCGTCACCCTGACCGACGCCGTGACCGGTCAGGTCAAATACGGCGCGCTCTTTTCGATGAAGACCTACCCGGCATTGACCGATGTGACGCTGCTCGACGCGCTCGACCTGCCGCTCGACATCGTGCTGACGAACTCCTTCAGCCCGATCCCGAACAACATCATGGCCGAACGCATCCAGCGGATCATCCGCCAGATGCACGCCTCAGACGATGCCGCCGTGTCCCTGCGCGAACAACTCGGGCAAGCAGCCGACGACCAGGAAGCGGGCCGCATCGCCTTTGGCGATCATCACCTCTCCATCGCCGTCTATGCGCCGGACCGCGACACGCTCGAACGGGCCGCCGCCCAGATCAAACGCGTCGGCCAGGAGATCATGTCGGTGATCGTGCGCGAAAACATGGCGTTGAAAGCCACCTATTTTGCACAATCCCCCGGCAACTTTGGCTATCGCGCCCGCAAGACGCCGATCTCCTCGATCAATTTCGCGGATTTCGCAGCCCTACATGGCAGCGTCGAGGGGCGTGGTCCTGACCAGTCACCCTGGGGCCAGACCATTTCGGTCCTTCCGACGGTCGGCACCTCGGGCTATCGCTTCAATTTCCACGAGGCGGGCAGCCCGGGCAAGGAACCCACCGTCGGCCACACCCTTGTCCTGGGGCGCACCGGCACCGGCAAGACACTGACCACCGCTTTCCTCGCAGCCCAAGCGCAACGGGTCGGCGCGCGGCTTTTCTTCTTCGACAAGGATCGCGGGCTTGAGATGGCCGTCCGCGCCCTTGGTGGCCGCTACAACGAAATCCGGGCAGGCGTGCCCTCCGGCCTGAACCCCCTCGATACCGAAATCGATGAGCGCGGCCGCGCCTGGCTCTCGGACTGGCTGGCGACCCTTCTTTCCCGGGGCGGAACCCTCACCGGCGAGCAATCCCGCCACATCCAGAGCGCGGTCGCGCAAAATGCCCATGCCGAGGGCTCGCTCAGACGCTTCGCGAGTTTCGAGACCCTGTTTCAGTCGCTCGATGACGATGGCGAGTTGCAGAGCCGCGTCGCCGAATGGGCGCCCGGCGGGCGCTATGGCTGGGTCTTCGACGAGCCGGAATACGGTGCCGGGCTTGAACTGGCCTCCGACATCATCGGCTTTGACATGACCGAGATTCTCGACATGACCACCGAGCGCATGGCGGTGCTCTCCTACATCTTCCGTCAGATCGAACGCGTGGTCGAGGATCGCCGCCCCACCATCATCGTGCTCGACGAAGCCTGGAAGCTTCTCGACGATCCCTACTTCGGGGCGCGGCTGGAAAACTGGCTGGTCACGCTTCGGAAGATGAATTGCGTCGTGATCATGATGACGCAATATCCGAGCCAACTGCGCGACAGCCGCGTCGGCAAGACCATCGTCGAGACGGTGCCAACGCAGATCCTCTTCCCGAACGATCGCGCCACCGTCTCCGACTACGACTTCCTCCGCGTGAACGCCAAGGAGGGCGCCCTTCTCGTGCAGCCCACCATCGGCCAGCGCATCGCACTTGTGCGCTCGGCGGGCGACAGCGTCTTCGTCGATGCGGACCTCTCCGCACTTGGCACCCTTCTCCCCATCCTTGGCGGCGGCGCCACCGGCGAGGCCCGTGTGCCTGCCGATTGGCGCGCCAATCCCGATTTCTGGAGACATGTGATATGAGTTCGAAACCCCTTCTCGCGCTTTTCGCCGCCGCAGGCCTTCTTTCCGCTTGCGAGAAGTACACCGAGAAAACTTCGCCCTGCTTCGGACGCAATGGCGAGCCGCAAGTAACGCGGTCCGCGCTGTCCTTCTCGACCATGGGCGCACCGACTCACGCGACGGCCAAACCCGACTGCACCTTCGAGCCTCTGCCCCGTCCGGAATGAGCCGTATTGCGATCATATCCGCCGGGCTCTTCCTCGGCCTCGGTGCCCTGCCCGCCCATGCCCTGGGCGTGCCGACGCAGGATAATTCCGCGATCGGTCGCGCCATCGCGCGCGTGACAGCGCTGGCCGAGGATCTTGGCGTCCAACAGGACAAGGATCGGACCGAATCCACGCTGGCCGATGTGCAGGCCGACCAGCTGCGCGTCCTCGAGGAGATGACGGCGGCCATCACCGGCCCCGGATTTGATATCCGCGCCCTCGAAGGCAATGCGGATTTTGGTGTGTCGGCGGTCTATCCAAATACCGACCCTAGCCCCATGAACAGCCGCCTCTTCGGCGAGGGCCGCGAGACGGTCGAGATGATGATTGTCGAGGTCGCCGGCGAGTTCGCAGGCGCACCCGGTGTGGCCCGCGCGGGTCTCTCGGCCACCCAGTGGCGCTGCCTCTTCCAGGCCCTGATCAAGCAGGAGAGCCGGTTCAACGTCGCCGCACAAAGTCCGGTCGGGGCCTATGGGTTGACCCAGCTCATGCCTGGCACCGCCTCCGATCTCGGCGTCGACCGGTACGATGTGAAAGACAACCTCCGTGGCGGCGCGCGTTACATCACGACCCAGCTCAACCGCTTCGGCAACATCCCCCATGCGCTTGCGGCCTACAACGCGGGGCCGGGACGCGTGATCGAATATGGTGGCGTGCCGCCCTTTGCCGAAACACAGGGCTACGTGCGCAACATCTCGAAGTTCTACAACGAATACCTCGCCGTGGTGGGCGGTGCCGACGCGCTCGGCACGCTCTCGCCTTCGGATTTTGCGCTCGCCGAATATGCCAGCATCTCGGAGGCCGGCGTCTATTACGCCGCCGACAGTTCGGCGACCACTGAGCAGGTCATCAACCGTCTGCGCGCGATCATCCTGCAGATCGATGCGCAGCCCAATGCCAAGGCGGCCTGGGAGCTCAACACCTACGCCAAGGCCGAGATCGGCCGCATCCTCAATCTTCGTGTCCGGTTGATGGCGGCAAACCAGCAGCGCGAGGCGGCCTATGCCCAACACCTCGTCGCCGACCGTCTGGCCGAGCGCGACTTCATGCAGATGGGAGTTCCCGAATGAGACATCTTTTCCTGACCGTAACCGCGGTCACCACACTCGGGTTTTCCTCACCCGCAACGGCCCAGGGTGTACCAACCTTCGATGGCTCGCAGCTTGGCCAACTCGTGGCGCAGCTCGAACACATGGCCGAGGACCTGAACGTCCAGATGCAGCAGCTGGCCACCATGCGGCTGGAACTGGAAACCCAGCTGTCGCAGCTCACAAACCTCGAGGCGCAACTGACCTCGCTCATCGAAGGCAGCGGGCTCGGCGAGCTCTTCGCCACGGTCGAAGAATTCCGCGCGCTCCGCGGCAAGCTTGTGGCCCCGCTCAACACCGCGCAGTCCTTGGCCAGCGGTGATTTCCTGAGCGGCTTCAATCCCGGCGCGGAACTGTCGGCCTCGGTCGAGCGAGTTCTGTCGGGCAGCGGCTTCACCTCGGAGCGCTTGGGGACACTCTCAAGCTCCGACCAGCCTGCCGACAACCGGATTGCCACCTCGGCCGGGGCCAGCGCCATGCTGTCGGTTGCGGCTCAGGAAAGCCACGAAGAGGCGGGGCAAAGCCTCGAACGGTTGGAGGTGATGGTCGGCAAGATAGACGAGCAGGATGGGCTGAAGGCCGCCGTCGATCTCAACACCCGCGTCACCGCCGAACTCGGGATCATCCTGACCCAGATCTGGCGGCTCGAAGCGGCGCAAGGCGTCAGCGCGGGCCAACTCGGCGTCGTCAATGCCGCGACGCTGGCGGATGAGCGCAAGTTCCGTTCGATGGCGGTGGATCCATGAGGCAAACCATGACCCTCAGCTTGGCACCTGTTCTATCTTTTGGTCTCGCCGCGCTTGTCGTGGCTGCCCTACCAAGTGTTGCGTTGGCCCAAACTCCGACCACGCAGCCCTCCGGTGACACACCCTTCAACTCGATGGCCATCGCGCGGGACGAGGCCGACGCATGCCGTGTCCCGAAACCGCCCATCGATCTGGCCGAGACCGCCTATCTCCGCAACGGCTACCGCGCGATCCTGCGCATCCTGATCGCCGAGGAAGCCCTCGCCTCGGAAACCTGCACCTGCCTGCTGGATCAGTTCGCCTGGGATCAGGCGCTGGACGCCCTGCCCCGGTTTCAGACCTCGGACAACCCACGCCTGCCTTTCAAGGTGCTCGATCTCTACGCGCGAGCCGACGAACTCGAGGCCCAAGTCGCGGAGGTCTGTGCGGAGTAGATGGGCGTTATTCGGGACATCTTGAGCCAGGTCGACGCCGCGGTGAACACCGTGGCGCAGGACGGCTTTGTCTCCTCGGCAGGTGCTGTCGGTGACGTGATCTCTGCCGGAGCCGCACTCCTTGTCGTGCTCCTCGGGATCAACGCGGTGATGCAACTCCGCCCCCTGCCCTTTGGCACCGGCTTTGCCTTCGGGATGAAGGTCACGCTCGTGGGGATCTTCGCGCAGAGCTGGGACAATTTCAGCGTCATCTATGGCGTGGTCACGGAGGTCCCCGACTCCATCGGCGCCTCGATCCTCGCCCTCACCGGCTCGGGCGACGAGGCCGGGGTCTATGAGAGCCTAGACAACATGGTCGCCCGCATCACCGCCTATGGCGACACGATCGGCGATCGCGCGGGCTGGGTCTTCGGCGCAGTTCTGGGTGCCATCTTCTTCGTCCTTTCCGCCGTTTTCGCCGCCGTCACCGCAGGGATCATCGCCTTCGCCCGCATTGTCTTCGCGCTGATGATCGTGATCGCTCCCTTCATGATCGTGACCTCGCTCTTTAAACCGACGCAATCCCTTTTTGAGGCCTGGACTCGCGCCACCATCGGCTATGCGCTCATGCCGGTCGCCGCCGCAGGGGCCGCGGGCATCATCGTCGCGATCGCCGAGGCCATCGGGGACGCCTCCGCCGATCCGGGCGATGTCGAGACCGTCAGCCTCATCCTGCCCTTTCTCGTCATCCTGATCCTTAGCGCCGGGATCATGGCCTCGGTCCCCTATATCGCGTCCAACCTCACCGGCGTCGTCGGCATTGCCTCAAATGCCGTGGGACTGACCGGCCTCGCACGTCAAGGCTTCGTGAACACGCGGGAGTATGGCACGGGCGCCGCCTCGCGCCTCGTCACCGGCAAGTCCCCGCAGGAGCTGAACCAGATGGCCAATGCGGGCGTGGTGAAGACCGGCGAGATGATCCGGCAAAGCCCCGGCGCGCTTCTCTCCGCCGCCAAATCCTTCCGCAAACCCTGATGTGAAAGACGACTGACTTGAAGAAGCTTGTGACAAGTTCCGCGAACCACGACCGCGACGCTTTTGAAGCGGATTTCATCTACGGGCCAAGACGGCGCGAGCGTTTCGCATGGTTTGTCGCGGCCGCGGGCGTGCTGGTCGGCGTCGCCGGTATGGTCGCGAGCGCGAGCCTCTTTCCGCTCAAGACAACCGAAACCTTCGTGGTCGTGGTCGACAAAGAAACCGGCGAGATGGACCGGGTCGCCACCGTCCAGGCGCTGACGCTCTCGGAAAGCGATGCCATCATCCAGGCCAATCTCGTGGCCTATGTCGACGATCGAGAGACCTATGACCTGACCGACGGCGAACAGCGCATCAACTCGGTCCTCGATCGTTCGGACGGCGATGCCGCCCGCACGCTGCGCGATCTCTGGTCCTCCACCAACGAAGACTACCCGATCACCGTCTATGGCCGCGACGCCAAGATCGAGGTTGTCATCAAGTCGGTGAACCAGATCGAGCGCGGCGTGGCCCAAGTCCGCTTCACTCGGACGCTGCGCCGCCCGCGCGACACCCGTACAGTGACGCGCTCTTACGTGGCCACCGTCGGCTACGACTTCCAACCCGAAACCCGCCAGCGCCTTCAGGACGTCTGGGCCAACCCCTTGGGCTTCGTGGTGACCTCCTACCGCGTCGACGCCGAGACCCTGGAGAACTGACCAAGATGAAATACCTGCCCGCGCTCCTCCTCGCGCTTGCCCTTCCTGTTGCCGCCAATGCCGAAGCCACGCCGCAAGGCGGGTCGCTCGATATCCGCATCCGCACCGCCGTCTATAACGAAAACCAGGTCTACCGGATCGAGACCGATCTCAGACATTCGACGACGATCCATTTCGGGGCGGGAGAACGCTTCGAGGCGGTGATCGTCGGCGACACCGAGAGCTTCCAGGTCGATCCGATCCCCGAGCTTGGCAATGTGCTGACCATCAAGCCGCATGTGGCCAATGCCTCGACCAACATGACGGTGATCACCAACCGCCGCACCTATTCCTTCCACCTGCGCGAGGGCTCGATCCCGAACCGCACCGGCATGTTCTTCGAGGTGCGCTTCCGCTACCCCGACGAAGAGCGCCGCGCGACGGGTGCCACCCAGCCCAAGGGCTTTGAGGCGCCGCGCAACTACAACTACCGCGTCTCGGGCGAGGGGGATTTCCGCCCCAGCCATATCTATGACGACGGGCGCTATACCTACTTCGTCTTCCCGGAAAATGGCCGCCAGCCCGCCCTCTTCAAGGCCGATGACCAGGGCCGTGAGCGCACCGTCAACTGGACCCAGCAAGGCAACACCGTCCGCGTGCTTGGGGTGAACACCTACTGGACGCTGCGCATTGGCGATGAGGCGATCTGTGCCGCGCGTGACGAGAGCGCGATCTACGTGAGCAACTGACCATGGCCGAGCAAACCCCTTCTGACCTTCAAAACCGCCTCGATCAATTCAGCCAGCGCGGCAAATCCAAGCGCCGGGGCAACAGCCTCGGGGTCGGCGCACTCGCCGCCGCCCTCGCCCTTGGCGGCGCCGGGGTGGCATATTTCCTGGCGACCGGCCTGAAGGAGAGCGATAGTGCGCTCGAGACCTCCGATGTCGAAACCTTCCAGGACCGCCGACCCGGCACTGGCGGGCGGCTTGAGTTTCCACCCGACGAGACCGAGCAAAGGGTCAATGACGCGCTGATCGCCGTCGAGGAAGCCCTCGATGTGCCCCCCGCCCCTGCCCCGGAACCGAGCGCCGAGGTGCTGGCCGAGATCGCCAAGCTGCGCGAGGCCCTTGCCGCCAGCCAAGCCGCGCGCAACTCGGAAATCCAGTCTGCCGTTGCGGACCTGCGCGAAGCCTTCGACGAACAGAAGGCGACACTCGAGGCGACGCTCACGGCAAAGGAAACCGAGCTTGCCAACCTGCAGCGCCAGACCGAGACCCGCATCGAAGGGCTGCAAGCCATGCTCGATGCCGAACGGGCGCAACGCGAGGGGCTTGAGGCAGAGCTCAACCGCGAGGGGTTGATCGCCGATCAGCGCCTTCTCGAAGAACGCAGGCGTCAGGAAGAGGAGCAGCGGCAACGTGAGGCCGAGCGGATTGCGGAAGAGCTTCTGACCGCGCAGATCAAATCCCCCGCGGTGGTCTATGCTGACGGGCACTCCAATAGTCTGGGTGGTGGCCAAAGTGGCGCGGCGGTGGCTGATCCGGCGGCCCCTGGCACCCAAGGGCCAACCCTCTCGGGCAATGAGCAGTTCTTGCAAAGCGCGCGACCGCTCGAGGTGCAGGAGGCCGCCCGCCTCACCCATCCCGAGCGCACGCTGACGCAAGGCTCGGTCATCCAGGCCGCGCTTCAGACCGCCATCAACAGCGATCTGCCCGGGTCTGTCGTGGCCGTCGTCTCCGAGCCGGTTCCGGCGTTTTCCGGGGACCGGATCCTGATCCCCCGTGGCTCCCGCCTTTTTGGCCAATACCGCTCCGGGATCGAATTGCACCAGAAGCGTATCCTGATCCTCTGGACCCGCGTCCTGACCCCGGACGGCACCTCGATGGAAATCGCCGCCGTGGGCGGGGACCAACTCGGTCGCTCGGGCCTCACCGGTCTCGTCGACACCAAGTTCGCCGAGCGTTTCGGCGGCGCGGCGTTGATTTCCGTGATCGGGGCGGCGCCGGCCGTGGCGGCCGAGAGCGCCAACAATGAAACCACAAGCATAGTCCTGGGCGATGTCGGCAGTGATCTTCAGGATGCGGTCGGCTCGGTCATTGCCGATCAGGTCTCGATCGCGCCGACGATCTATGTCGATCAGGGGGCCTCGGTCACCGTGCTGGTGGACCGGGATGTGGTGATTTACTGATGGAGCAGGCATCACCAGCCTCATACCTCGAGCGCTATCTCGATCCGTTCCGCGACCTGCTGAGACGCGATGACGTGGTCGAGATCACGATCAATCCGGACGGCAAGGTCTGGCTCGAGGTCGCGGGTGACGCCACGATGCGACACGAAGGCCAGACCGTGGATCGCACCACCGCCCTCAACATGGCCCAGACCATCGTCGGCGACGCCAAGGCCCGCGTCTCTGAAAAGAACCCGCTCGTGTCCGGCAAGGTGGAATATGCAGGCCGGCCCCTCCGGGTCCAGGTCGCCGTGCCGCCCGCCATCGATCGCGGTGCCTCGATCACGATCCGCCTCTTCGCCTCGGGCAGCGTACGTGACTACGTGCCAACCTATCTTTTCGGCAAGGCCGTCTCGCTCGATGCGCTCCGCGCCGAGAAGATGAAGAACATTGCCAGTCTCGCCGAGGAAAACCTCGAGATCGCGCTGCAAACCCTGGTCGAGGCACGGCTCAACGTCCTGATCAGCGGTGGCACCTCGACCGGCAAGACCACCTTCGCCCGACACCTCCTGACGCATGTCATCGAACATGAACGGCTGATCACCATCGAAGACGCCTTCGAGCTTTTCCCCGGCCAACCGAACACCGTCGCCCTTCTGGCCGACCGCGGTGCCGGCTCGCAACGCAGCGCCAACGCCCTCCTTCAGGCCTCCCTCCGCATGCGCCCCGACCGGATTATCGTCGGCGAGCTGCGCGGGGCCGAGGCCCTGACCTATCTCGAAGCCATCAACACCGGTCATGGTGGGTCGGTTTCGACGATCCACGCCGAAACCGCGGAACTCGCCATCGATCGGTTGGCGATCATGGTACTGCAGGCGGGAACGCCGCTGACCTTCGCCGAGGTGCGCGAGTACATCCGCAAGTCCATCGATGTGATCGTTCAGCTCGGGCGGGTCGAGGGGAGGCGGGGGATTACGGAGTTCTATTTGCCGGGGTGGTGACTTACATCATTGAAGCCGTACTTTGCACACATTTGGCGCAGCGAGTAAGCTTAAGCCTGTAACCTACAGCAAGAAGGCTTGCGACCTTACACTTAGGCTATACGTTTGACACAAATTCTCAGGTGTGTGTTTTGCCCGAAAACAACTCGGCGGACCTGCCTAGAAAGTGGACGGCGATCCCAATAACCACCCCCCAGAAGGCCGAACCGATTCCGAACAGGGTCACACCAGATGCCGTGAACAGGAACGTCAGCAGCCCCGCCTGAGCATCTTCAGACGCAAGCATCGCACCGGTGAATTTCAGGATAGGTTGTAAGAGCGCGAGACCAGCCAGCAGGGCAATAAGCGCCGTCGGCAAAAGCACCAGTACTTCAACGATGGTCCCGGCGAAAACGCCGCCAAGGCAGAAGAAAACGCCACAGGCGATGCCGGCGACATAACGGCGGTCGGGGTCTTCATGGCTATCCGATCCCGCACAGAAGGCTGCGGTGATCGAGGCCAGAGCGGTTGTTATTCCGCCCAAGAGCGCGGCCAAGACAGAGACAAGGCCGCCAACAATGAGGATCGGATTTGCCGAAATCCGGAAGCCATTGGCCCTTAGGATCGCCATCCCCGGAAGGTATTGTCCGCTCAGTGTTGTGATGAGCAAAGGCAATGCCAGGCTCAGCATGGCCCCCATTGAAAAGACCGGTCCGCTGACTTCGAGGGACGCGAAAACCACGCCCACGGTTCCAACCGATGCATCGTAGAAGACGGCGCTGATCAACAGTGCCGAGGCCAGCAGGACAAGCATGGAATAACGGGGAAAGAGCATCGCGCAGACGGCGAAGACGACGATCAGCAGCGCAATTGCGGCAGGATCAGTTGCCAATCCTCCGGCGGCCTTTAGGCCGAATCCGAAGAGTATGCCAGCCATCATTCCATTGGTCACCGAAGGCGGGAGGAGTTGTACAAGCCGTTCGAAGACGCCGGAAAAGCCGATGAGCACCAGAATCGCTGCCACAGCGACATAGGCACCGACCATCTCGGCGGGTGACAAGGATGTCCCGAGAGAAATCAGAAGGACCGTGCCAGGGGCCGACCATGCCATCGCGACCGGAACACGGAACCACAGGCTGAGCCCGATGCTCGACAGCCCAGCTGCCACGGAAATTGCGAAGACCCAGGACGAAAAACCCTCCTTCGAGGTGCCCACCGATTCCGCAGCGCTCAGATAGATCAGAAGCGGACCGGCGTAGGACACAAGGACTGCAAGAAAACCGGCCCCGATTGCGGAGCCGGAATGTCATTCAGGCGTAGCCCGTGATATCTAGATGCTTCAGACAATCGTTGCCTCGGTCGCCTTGATGATATCGTCGCGGGAGACAGCATCGGCGCATTCGACGATGTGCAGGCCCTTGTGGGTCACGTCCAGAACACCGAGGTTGGTGATGATCCTGTCGACCACGCCTTTGCCAGTCAACGGCAACGTACACTCCTTCAAGAGCTTGCTGTCACCATGCTTGTTGGTGTGATCCATCACCACCACAACACGGCCAACACCGGCAACGAGGTCCATCGCACCGCCCATACCCTTCACGAGCTTTCTCGGGATCATCCAGTTTGCGAGGTCACCCTTCTCGGAAACTTCCATTGCACCCAAGACTGCCGCGGCGATCTTGCCGCCGCGGATCATTCCGAAGGACATGGCGCTGTCGAAGTACGAGGTTCGGTTCAGCTCGGTGATCGTCTGCTTGCCGGCATTGATCAGGTCCGGGTCCTCTTCGCCCTCGAACGGGAACGGACCCATGCCGAGCATGCCGTTTTCCGACTGCAGCGTGATATCCTTGTCGCCGACGTAGTTGGCGACAAGCGTCGGGATGCCGATCCCGAGGTTCACATACATGCCGTCTTCGAGTTCCTGTGCGGCACGTGCCGCCATCCGGTTGCGATCCCAGGGCATTATGCTTCCTCCCGCTTGCGTGTTGCCCCTTCGGACCGCGCTCGCGTTGTGCGCTGTTCAATCCGCTTTTCGTGTTCGCCCTGTAT